>NZ_JAKRFB010000018.1:0-73461 GCF_022348315.1 Alteromonas sp. MmMcT2-5
GGATTGCGCTTCACTATCCTAAATGAAACGCCCTGTGCGGAGCCGCATGCAGGGTGTTGTGGGGGCTGGAGGCTAGATACCTCCGGCTACCCGATTAGGTTTGTGGTTAAACATCCTAGTCCTCTGGATACTCTGATAAATAGAGCTCCAGTCCTAAACGAAGCATGATTTCCATGGATTCAATAGACACTTTACCTCCACCACCCAATGCGTCTTCCCTTGGGGAGAAGCCAATATCTGCTGAATACTCACTTGGGGCTAAACTTCTATTTTCTTGCAACCAACTCTCAAACGCTTTCATCTGATCTGGAAGACGCCAGTTGTCTGGTAAAAGCCACGCGATAACTGTACTTTTACCATTGTCATCTTTGTTTAAATGATCAGATATTTTAATAGGCATGAATGAAAACCTAACAATTTAGTGTAAGGAAAAGATCCTTTATGCAAAGTGGATAGTTTCCATATATCACATTTATAGTTTTATCACTTTCGCACGTAAATACACTTCCATCAATAACCTACACTTAGTATCTGAAAACACCGTACTTAAGTACGGAATCTCTCCTTTTTATTTTACGGACGAGTCAAAAACCGCAATTCTGTTTTTATTTACAGTAATTAAATTCAAAAAAATGAAATCAATGTTCATGCAAATGGTGATAGAGCACATGCAAAACCGTCGCTATGCGAAGCGCTCCATAGAGCTTTACAGTAAATGGATAATTAGCTTTATTCGCTTTAACAATAATAGACACCCTTCTGAAGTGGGAGACAAAGAAGTTGAAGTGTTTCTGTCTCACCTAGTTAACGCTAAAAATGTGGCTCCGGCCACTCAGGCGAGTGCGTTAAATGCATTGGCGTTCTTATATCGCGATATATTAGAGCGCCCACTTTCATGCGAACTCAACTTTGTTTCAAGTCGTAGGCAAGCCAAGCTTCCAGTTGTATTAACGCAGGAAGAGGTCGTTTCTCTTTTTGAGCAAATTCCTGCCAACCTAAAGTTACCAATATCTTTATTGTACGGAAGAGGTTTGCGGCTAATGGAAGCGGTTAGGCTACGAGTTAAAGACATTGATTTTGACTACAACGCTATTCGCATTTGGGATGGGAAAGGCGGTAAGCATCGCATTGTAACGTTGGCTGCGGAATTAAAACCAAGTCTTACACGACAAATCGCTATGGTAGAAAACTTCTTGGTGGCTGATTTAGAAAATCCAAAGTACGCAGGCGTTTATCTACCTCACCGATTACGTTTGAAATACAAAAACGCGCCCAGAGAGTTAGGCTGGCATTATTTATTTCCTTCTTCTCGATTATCTGTCGATCCTGAAAGCAATAGAGTGCGACGACATCATATTGATGAATCGAGTATACAAAAAGCAATACGAAACACGGCAAAAACTTGTGACATTAAAAAGAAAGTTACGCCTCATACACTGCGCCACTCTTTTGCAACCCATTTGCTGCAATCGGGCGCTGATATTAGAACGGTGCAAACACAGTTAGGTCATTCAGACGTAAAGACCACGCAAATTTATACTCACGTGCTTCAGCAAGGTGCGCAGGGGGTGGTAAGTCCTTTATCTCGTATTTTGAAGTAATCTTTAAAGTAATTACACTCAACAAAAAAGAGCCCGAAGGCCCTTTTTTAAATTTAGCTTCAAAAGTGCTTATTTAAACGCTTATACACGCTCAAATACGGTAGCAATACCTTGGCCTAAACCAATACACATAGTCGCTAAGCCTAGGCTTACGTCTTGTGATTCCATTAGGTTGATAAGCGTACCCGAGATACGTGAACCAGAACAACCTAGTGGGTGACCAAGTGCAATAGCACCACCGTTAAGGTTAATCTTAGTATCTAGGTGGTCCATCCAACCTAGTTGCTTAATGCACGATAGCGCCTGTGCCGCGAACGCTTCGTTAAACTCAGCAAGTTCAATATCGTCCATAGTAAGGCCAGCGCGCTTAAGCGCTTTTTGTGTAGCTGGCACTGGGCCGTAACCCATAATTGCCGCATCACAACCAGCCACAGCCATTGCACGAATTTTCGCACGTGGCGTTAGGCCAAGCTCTTTTGCACGGTCTGCCGACATAAGTAGCATACCTGATGCACCGTCAGACAGCGCCGAAGATGTACCCGCAGTAACAGTACCGTTTACTGGGTCGAACACTGGGCGAAGTGCCGCCATGCTTTCAGCCGTGCTTTCTGGGCGTACTACTTCATCGTAGTCAATTAACTTTAACACGCCGTTTGCATCGTGACCTTCAACAGGCACAATCTCGTTAGCCCAGCGGCCTTCAAGGTGTGCTTTGTGCGCTAGCTGGTGCGAACGCGCACCGAATGCGTCTTGTTGCTCACGAGTAATACCGTTTTGACGGCCAAGTAGCTCGGCTGTCATACCCATCATACCCGACGCTTTCGCCGTGTACTTAGCAAGACCAGGGTGGAAGTCGATGTTGTAGTTCATCGGTACGTGACCCATGTGCTCAACACCACCAATCATGTAAATGTCACCACGGCCGCTCATGATGCCGCTTGTTGCATCGTGAAGGGCTTGCATTGATGAACCACATAAACGGTTTACCGTTACCGCGCCTGTTGTGCGTGGAATTTTTGTGAGTAGTTGCGCGTTACGTGCAACGTTGAAGCCTTGTTCTTTAGTTTGCTGAACACAGCCCCAAATGATGTCTTCAATTTCCGCTGGGTTTACGCCAGGGTTACGCTCTAGTAGCGCGGTCATTAGCGCAGCAGATAAGTCTTCTGCACGCACATTTCTGAAAACACCGTTTTTTGAACGACCCATAGGGGTACGTACGCAATCGATTACGACCACTTCTTTCATTAGTTTTTCCTCCGGGTCTTATGCGAAATAGGATTTACCAGAAGCGGCCATTTCACGAACGCCGTCTGAGATCTGATAAATAGGACCAAGTTCAGCGTACTTGTCTGCCATAGCAACAAAGTTCGCCAAGCCAATGGTTTCAATCCAACGGAAAATACCACCGCGGAATGGAGGGAAACCTAAGCCGTAAAGTAGCGCCATATCTGCTTCAGCTGCGCTATCTACAATGCCTTCTTCTAGGCAGCGAATTGCTTCGTTTGCCATAGGGATCATAAGGCGTGCAATAATGTCGTCAGCTTCAAAGTCTGTCTTCTCAGCTACGTGTGGCGCCATTAGGGCATATGCTTCTTCAGCAGGTGTTTTAGACGGCTTGCCGCGCTTATCAACACCGTAGTTGTAGAAACCTTTACCGTTCTTCTGACCTAAACGCTCTTCTTTGTAGAACAGTGTTACCGGGTCATTGTCCAGACGTGCCATACGCTCTGGAATTCCCGCTGCCATTACGTCTGCTGCGTGATCGCCAGTGTCGATACCTACAACGTCCATTAGGTATGCTGGGCCCATTGGCCAGCCGAAGATTTTTTCCATTACCTTATCAACCGCTACAAAGTCAGCGCCGTCGATAAGTAGCTTACTGAAGCCCGCAAAGTATGGGAACAATACGCGGTTTACCAAGAACCCTGGGCAGTCGTTAACCACAATTGGGGTTTTGCCCATTTTAAGGGTAGCGGCTACTACTGCATTGATGGTTTCTTCAGAGGTTTTTTCGCCACGAATAATTTCAACAAGCGGCATGCGGTGCACTGGGTTAAAGAAGTGCATACCACAGAAGCGCTCTGGCTTGTCTAGGCTTTCAGCTAGCTGGTTGATAGAGATAGTAGAGGTGTTTGAACAGATGATAGCGTCGTCAGCTACGCTCTCTTCAACTTCTTTTAGTACAATACCTTTTACTTTCGGGTTTTCTACAACCGCTTCAATAACAAGGTCTGCATCTTTAAGTGTGCTGTACTCAAGGGTAGGCGTGATAGCGTTAAGTGTTTGCGCCATTTTAGTCGCGTCTACTTTACCGCGCTGCATGCCTTTACCAAGAATTTTCGCTGCTTCAGAAAGGCCAAGGTCTAGTGCACCTTGATTAATGTCTTTCATGATAACTGGCGTGCCTTTCACAGCGCTTTGGTATGCGATACCGCCGCCCATGATGCCTGCGCCTAGCACAGCATTAAGCTTGGTTTCTTTTGTGCTTGCTTTCGCTTGCTTCTTACCTTTGCTCTTAACTAGTTGGTCGGCAAGGAAAATACCAATCTGCGCTTTCGCAGCGTCTGTTTTCGCTAACGCTACAAAGCCTTCATTTTCAAGCTTAAGTGCACCTTCACGGTCTAGGCCCGCTGCTTTTTGAACAGTCTCAACCATTTTGTGCGGTGCTGGGTAGTGTTTGCCAGCTTGCGCAAATACCATAGCTTGAGCAGTACTGAAGCTCATCATGGCTTCGTTTTTATTTAGCTGTAGTGGGGCTTTCTTAACCGCACGACGCGCTTGCCAGTCAAATTTACCGTCAGCGGCGTCTTTCACCATTGAAAGCGCACCTTCAACAAGTGCTTCTGGTGCTACAACGGCATCAACTGCGCCTTCAGCAAGGGCTTTCGCGCCTTTTCTGTCGCGGCCAGTGGTCATCCACTCAAGGGCGTTGTCTGAACCAATAAGGCGAGGTAGACGAACCGTACCACCAAAACCAGGCATTAGGCCTAGTTTAACTTCTGGTAAACCAATTGAAGCAGTAGTGTCTGCAATACGCATGTCACACGCCAATGCCATTTCACAGCCGCCACCTAGAGCGAAGCCGTTAACTGCAGCGATGGTAGGGAAAGGTAGGTCTTCGAAGCGGTCGAATACTTGTGATGTATTGGCAACCCACTGTAGTACTTCTGCATCGTCCATGGCGAATAAACCAGTGAACTCGGTGATATCAGCACCCACGATAAATGCAGATTTCGCACTGCGTACTACTAAGCCTTTAACATCGCCTTTAGCAAGTAGGGCTTGAGTTGCTTCGTCAAGTTCACTCACCGTTTGGCGGTCGAACTTGTTTACTGAACCTTGGGCGTCGAATACCAGCTCAGCAAAGCCGTCTTCTAACAGGCTGACGGAAAGACTTTTGCCTGTGTATATCATTATCATCTCCTTCGGCATTGGCCAGGATGTTAGTGAAGTAATCCAACTAATTTGTAGGGTCGTATGCATTCACTAACGCGTTAGGGTGGCTAGATTCTTTACAAAGCCACACAAAATTTCAACAAAAAATCAAACAAGCGTTTCAATTTGTCTAAGGTAGTGGTCGGATGACTTAAATTCAAGTGTAAATATCGAATTCAAGCTTCATTTCGCCATTGGTGGTTGTATAATGAGCGTTATTGACGCAAAGCGCCAATCCAGCAAAAGAATAATCTACAATCATGTCAACTATGTGTGTAAAGCATAGCTAACGACAGCTGGCACAACATCTTCTTTGGCAAGGAGCCAGGCTGAAATTTTCCCTTCGTTTATCAAACGAACGTAGTGGATCAGTCGCAATGCTGCTTTTTCAGCAACATTTTACAATCAGCTCGATTCGGCAAATTTGCCAGCGCTCATAAGCGTTCGAGTGTAGAGCAGGGTAGGAGTTCTATTGTGTCTGGTTTTTATTTTAGTTCGTGGTTAGGTCAGCGCTCGCTGACAAAAAACAATAAATTGTTCGCCACCGTTGTGGGGGCATTTGTTTGCTCGCTCTCTTCATTTTTCTCTATCGGCGCATGGGCTACACAGCCTTTAACACTACCCGAAGATATTTTCGAAAAGGATCGCGCTCGTTATCTGGAAGTTGAAAAAAAGCTGTTAACGTATTCGAAGCGAAGCGTTCAGCGCCTCGATAACGACATTTATGAACTGGCGCATTATCCGCTTTATCCTTATCTACTTAGACTCAAGCTAGAGCGCACGATGTCAATAAGAACAAAGCGCGAGGTTAAGCAGTTTCTAGAAGATTTCAATGGTCAGCCGGTAAGCTACGGTGTGCGTTATAAATGGCTTAATTACCTTGCTAAGAACGATTATCGCAGCACTTTTTTAGACAATTATCGCCCGGGCATGGGAGCAAGGCTAACCTGTATTGCGCTTAATTACCGTTTAAAAGAAGGTGAAAGCGAACAAGCTATTTTGTCCGAAGTCGACGCTTTATGGCTTCACGGTCAGTCGCAACCGGATGAATGCGATCCGCTTTTTGCTAAGTGGAAAAAAGCGGGCATGATGACACCCGAAATGGTGATCAAGCGCATAGAGATTGCCGCGAAAGAAGATAACCGAAGCATTATCTCTTATCTTAAGCGCCAACTTCCCGGTGATAAGCAATACCTGGCTGACGCGTGGCTATCGGTAACCCGAGACACCAGCCGAGTAAATAGAACGGCGCTCTTTCCACTAAAAAATGCATCGCATGAAGCTGAGGTAATCGTATGGGCGGTCGAGAAACTTGCTTGGCGAAACCCTGACTTAGCCGGCACGGTATTTAACCGCTACAACGACAAAAACGTGTTCTCGACAGCGCAGCAGCACGTTATGCGAAGAGCAATAGCGCTTAGCTACACGCTAGACCGCCTTCCTCAAGCGCATCATTGGCTTGAACTTGCTGATGTGCAGGGTACCAGTGAAGATGTAAAGCTTTGGCATATTTCCCATTTGCTTCGCACGAAAAAGTGGCAGGAAGTGGTTAATGTTATTGATAGCGCTCCTGCCAGTTTGCAGCAAGAAGAAAACTATCGCTATTGGAAAGCCCGTGCTTTAGAAGCGCTTGGTCAAACTATGCAGGCTACGGTGCTTTATAAAGAGCTTTCTCAAGAACGCCATTATTATGGCTTTATGGCAAGTGCGCACATAGGCGAAATTCCGTCGCTCGCACACACGCCAGCGCCAAGAGACACGGCAGCTATTGCCAGTGTGGCGAATACCCCTGCCACCATGCGCTCTGTTGAATTTTTCAGGTTAGACAGAACCACAGAAGCGCGCCGTGAGTGGTTTTATTTACTGTCACATTTACCCGAATCGAAAGTGACCGATGCGGGCATTTTGGCGTATGAGTGGGGCTTGTACGATCAAGCTATTACCAGTTTTGCGCGAAGTGGCTATTGGGATGATGTCGAGCGCCGATTCCCACTGGCCTTTAACGATGTATTCAGCGAAAAGTCGCAGGCATACAGCATTTCAAAGTCGCTGGCTATGGCTATTGCACGCCGCGAAAGTTCGTTTAGAAGCGATGCTATCTCTTCGGTGGGAGCGGCAGGACTCATGCAGCTTATGCCGGGAACAGCGCGTTATGTAGCAAAAGAGAAAGTAAGTCGTAACACACTTTTTCAGGTAGACGATAACGTTGAATACGGCGTGCAGTACCTGCGTTATTTAATGGACAAGTTAAACAATAACCCTGTGCTGGTGTCCGCATCTTATAACGCTGGTTGGCGCAAAGTGTTGGAATGGTTACCTGCTAATGAAGCGCTGCCCGTGGATATTTGGATTGAGAATATTCCCTACAAAGAAACCCGTGCTTACGTGAAGGCGGTGATGGCGTATCAGCATATTTACGACCAGCAGTTAGGTGGAAACGAGAATATCTTCCCTCAACTTACCCGCGATATGATCCCATCGGCAGATGCAGTAAGTACACATCCGGTAACAGGTACACTGCAATTAGCACCGCGATAGCTATCAAAGGTTAGGCGTATACGGGTACGCCTTTCATTACGTTATTATTTTACCAGTATGGGAAACTTAACGTATACAACAGCACAGCGGTCTGAGCCAGTATGCATGTCATGTTGGCCTCGTGATACACTAG
This sequence comes from Alteromonas sp. MmMcT2-5, assembly GCF_022348315.1. Lineage (NCBI taxonomy): Bacteria > Pseudomonadati > Pseudomonadota > Gammaproteobacteria > Alteromonadales > Alteromonadaceae > Alteromonas > Alteromonas sp. MmMcT2-5. Next base: position 7,708 of record NZ_JAKRFB010000018.1, read on the forward strand.
TAGCTAACTAACGACTAAAAAGATAAGAGGGGCTATGTCGCAACATAAAGCAACCTACCAACAGCATATCGAAGAGCTTCAAGCTAGAACTCGCGAAGCATTACAGCGAGAAGGGCTAGACGGACTAGTTATTCACTCAGGGCAGGGCAAACGTCTTTTCTTGGACGATAATCACTACCCATTTAAGGTAAACCCGCAGTTCAAAGCATGGGTGCCTGTTATTGATAACCCTAACTGTTGGCTGGTGGTAAACGGTGTAGACAAGCCTACGCTTATTTTCTATCGCCCTGAAGATTTCTGGCACAAAGTGCCACCAGAGCCAAATGACTTTTGGACTGACAGCTTCGACATTAAACTACTTCAACAGGCCGATGCGGTAGAGAAATTTCTGCCTTACGATAAAAGCCGTTTTGCCTATGTAGGCGAATATATTGAAGTGGCAAAAGCGTTGGGTTTTGACAATGTAAATCCAGACCGCGTGTTGCACTATTTGCACTATCAACGTGCTTATAAAACCGACTATGAACTTGACTGCATGCGTGAAGCTAACAAGCTGGCGGTGGCAGGCCATAAGGCCGCTGAGCAAGCCTTCCGTGAAGGCAAAAGCGAATTTGATATCAATCTTGCCTATGCCGCAGCAAGCCGACAAGGTGACAACGACGTACCATATACCAGTATTGTGGCACTTAACGAGCATGCTTCAATTCTGCATTACATGCAGTGTGATACCGTAGCGCCAAAAGAATCACGTTCGTTTCTGATTGATGCGGGTGCAAATTATCATGGCTATGCGGCAGATATTACGCGTACTTACGCTCAAGAAGGTGTTCATAATTCAGCGATGTTCCGCGACCTCATTCAAGCGGTAGATAAGGTAACGCTGACCTTAGTCGATTCGTTAAAGCCGGGTGTCGCTTACACTGACATTCACTTGTTAGCCCACGATGGTATTGCGCAAATTCTTCACGATACCGGCATGGTGAATTTAACGCCACCTGAGATTGTGGAAATGGGCATTACACGCACGTTCTTCCCACATGGCATTGGCCATTTCTTGGGGCTGCAGGTACACGATGTGGGCGGATTGGTTAATGATGACAGAGGCACGCCTAAGCCTGCTCCTGATGATCACCCGTTCTTACGCTGCACGCGTATGGTAGAAGCCCGTCAGGTGTTCACTATTGAGCCGGGCCTGTACTTCATCGATAGTCTACTGCGCGACCTCAAAGCGACGCCTGCGTCTAAGTACATTAACTGGGATACCATTGATGCATACAAACCGTTTGGTGGCATTCGCATTGAAGACAACATTATTGTGCATCGCGATAAGAACGAGAACATGACCCGAGATTTGGACTTAAATTAATCGACTTTTTGTGTATAGCCAACACAACCCATCGTTATAAATGCAAAGAGCAGCCTTAAGCTGCTCTTTTTCATTACGCGCTTTTAAAATGTTCGTACTCCTCGTTGTGTCACCTTGATGTAGAACCACTATACCTGCGGTAACACGTCGCGATTACGAACATTTTAACTCTCGCTGAGTGGGTAATTATCTATGCGGACTGGTATTATTTGTAAACCAATGGTGCTGTGTGTAGTAATCAATAGGAAGATGTACAAGCAATGATTAGGAAGGAGTCGTTATGCCACAAGGCGATATTGTAGGTTTATTAATAATGGCAACAGTAGCAGGCTTAGCGATGCCTGCTGGCGCTATTTTAGCGACTTACCAAGGCATTCAGCCTAAGTGGCTAGAAAAAGAGTTACGCCATGGTATTTTAGCGTTAGGAGCAGGAGCGCTAATATCGGCAGTTGGCCTTGTACTTGTACCTGAAGGCATAAAAGACGTATCGGTATTTGCGGCCATAATGTGCTTCGTAGGCGGTGCTTTAGCTTTTATGGCCCTTGATATTTACTTGGCGAAAAAGAAAACCGCAGGTAGCCAGTTAGCCGCCATGCTCAGTGATTTTGTGCCTGAGTCTATCGCACTTGGTACTACGGCAGCGTTAGGTGGAGGTACCATGTTATTAGGGCTACTGATTGCAGTTCAAAACTTACCAGAAGGGTTTAATGCGTATAGGGAAATGTTGCCAAAGAACAAGCAGCGCAGCACCAAACTCATTATTATCTTTGTATTAATGGCGCTACTTGGCCCCTTGTTTAGCTTGTTAGGCTTTTATTATCTAGCGCAATTCCCCGTTGTAATGAGCGGTATAATGCTGTTTGCCGCAGGTGGAATTCTCTATTCGGTGTTTCAGGATATTGCACCGCAAATTCGTATGGAAAACCATTGGCTTCCTCCGCTTGGCGGTATTCTTGGTTTTTTAGTGGGGATGATAGGTTTCATGCTCGAAGGCTAGCTTTTTAATAATTAGCTAGTTTTCGTAATTGGTAATTGCCAATAAAAAAGCGTGTTGCTTACAACACGCCTTTTCATATCACTTATCGACAATTAGTTATCTATTGCTAGTTAGCTTGTACGCTCAATTGAAATATGTGCCAGCGCGATTAACGCCTCTTTATATTCAGAATCTTCAATAGCGTTTAAGCTGTTAATGGCCATTTGTACTTCTTTTTGCGCACATTCACGTGTGTAGTCCAAAGCACCGGTTTCTTCCATAATGCCTTGAATCCGCGTCAAGTGTGGTAGGCCATTGCTTTGTTCAATAGCTTCTTGAATAAGCGCTTTGTCGTCGTCATTTCTTGCGTGCCACATAGCGTAAAGTAATGGCAGAGTAGGCTTACCTTCAGCTAAGTCGTCGCCCGCATTCTTGCCCATTTCTTCGCTGTCAGCCATGTAGTCAAGTATATCGTCAGCTAGCTGAAAGGCTGTGCCTAGGTGCTTACCGTATTCTTGCATAGCGTGTTCAATGTGCTCATTTTGGTCGGTCAGCACAGCCGCTAACTGCGTAGCAGCTTCAAACAAACGCGCCGTTTTACCGTAAATAACATCAAAGTAACGAGCTTCTGTAGTGCTGGGATCGTTACAGTTCATCAGCTGTAACACTTCACCTTCAGCAATTTGGTTTGTGGCTTCAGACAGTATCTCCATGACGCGCATGCGTTTAAGGCTCACCATCATTTGGAAAGAACGGGTGTAAAGAAAGTCACCCACTAATACTGATGCCTGATTGCCAAAAATGGCATTGGCCGTTTCCCGCCCTCTGCGCATGGTCGATTCGTCAACCACATCGTCGTGCAATAGGGTAGCGGTATGAATAAATTCAACAATCGCCGCAAGGGTATGGTGATCGTTGTTGTCTATTCCCATAGCCCGCGCACTTAACACGGTAAGAAGTGGGCGTAATCGTTTGCCGCCACTGTTTACAATGTAAAAACCAAGCTGATTAATTAGGGCAACATCAGAGTCGACTTGTTGTTGAATCAGCTGGTTGACCGCCTGCATATCATCATTAGACAGGGCGCGGATTTGATCTATATCCATAGGCATGGCAATAAATACTTACTCTTACGTCTTGGGCAATTATTGGTGGCGATTGTACCTTAATCATCTGTACTATCCACCAAATTGTCTTAAAAAATGACGGCTTAACGCATTTACGTGTAATTCCTCAAATACGGTTAAACCAGATGTGAAAAAGGTGGGGCTGCGTTCTTCATATAAATTCTGTTCTGTGTTTAGCGGTTTGCCGCACGTAAGCCCCCTTAATCATGCGATCACATGCAATTATAGGTGCTCTCGATAATTTTTCCTGTTAAGTCGCTATTTTTTGACGTTTGTATGAAGAAAACGAAGTGTTTAAGAGCAACTTTGTTTCTCAATTAGGGGAGTAGCATTGCCCCAAGTCACAGATACAAAGTGGGGAAGTAGTAATCGTAAAAACGATCCTATTCGTGGGATCCAACAGCTGGATCGCAGTCTGATCGCAATGCATATTTGGGGATCGTTTGCCGATCTCGCTCGCGTGATCTTGCGCTGTTTGGATCGCATTTCTATGTAATTTAACCTATCAATATTTCCATTTTGATTTAATACGACCTAAAAATTTTTACTGTTTTTTCAAAAAAAATTGTGAATTTTTAACGGTTTTTGGGCATTTGAAGCTGCATCAAATACGCAATTGGGGCATAATTCGCCCCATGTTGGAAAAATAATCTATTTTTCTGCGAATCGGGGTTGTGATTTACGGATGTTTCACGTACAATTCGCGCCCTGTTTTTTGAATTGAAGCGTCAGTGGACGCAGAGCGGAGTTAACTATGTACGCGGTTTTCCAAAGTGGCGGTAAACAACACCGTGTGGCCGAAGGCCAAACCGTTCGTCTTGAAAAAATCGAAGTAGCCCCAGGCGAAACGGTTGAATTTGACAAAGTTTTAATGGTAAGCAACGGTGACGACGTAAAAATCGGCACACCAATCGTTGCTGGTGGTAAGGTGACTGCTGAGGTTGTTACACACGGTCGTGGCGATAAAGTAAAAATCGTTAAGTTCCGTCGTCGTAAGCACTCTCGTAAGCAAGCGGGTCACCGTCAGTGGTTCACAGAAGTGAAAATCACTGGTATCAACGCATAATAGGAGCACGAACACATGGCACACAAAAAAGCTGGTGGTAGTACCAAAAACGGTCGTGATTCAGAAAGTAAACGCCTAGGTGTTAAACGCTTTGGTGGTGAATCTGTTCTTGCTGGTAACATCATTGTTCGTCAACGTGGTACTCGTTTCCACGCTGGTGACAACATGGGTATCGGTAAAGACCACACGTTGTTTGCACTAAAAGACGGTAAAGTTCAGTTCGACGTTAAAGGACCGAAGAACCGTAAATTTGTAAGCATCGTAGCTGAGTAAGCGCGTAAGCTTCTCGCCGAACAGGCTTAGAAAAACCCCGCGCTTGCGGGGTTTTTTGTTTTGTGAAACCTTTCTTTCTTTTTCTGTTCTTAATTAATAGCAATTATATTCTGAAAATGAATTAGCGCTGAGCAAGGTTTTACTTCTCAATTTTTTAGAATGCTGAGTAGACTCAAAAGCGCCGATGCGCAATTTGGTGTAAACTTAGTATTCGCATTAAATAAGTTAATAACCCACGGCATTACAGCCCGGAGTGATAAATGAAATTTGTAGATGAAGCTGAAATTCGCGTTGAAGCCGGTGACGGCGGCAACGGTACAATTGGCTTTAGAAGGGAAAAATACGTACCTAAAGGTGGCCCAGACGGTGGCGACGGTGGTGACGGCGGCAGTGTATTTTTACAGGCCGATGAAAACCTAAATACATTGATCGATTATCGCTTTGAGCGCTTTCACCGTGCTGAGCGTGGCCAAAATGGTCAAGGCGGCAACTGTATCGGTAAGAAAGGTAAAGACCTCACCGTAATGGTGCCTGTTGGCACGCGTGCTACTGATAGTGATACTGGCGAAGTATTAGGTGACCTGACTCGTCATGGTCAAAAGCTTAAAGTGGCACAAGGTGGTTTTCACGGTTTAGGTAATGCCCGCTTTAAAAGCAGTACGAACCGTGCCCCACGTCAAAAGACCAATGGTACACCAGGTGAAATTCGTAACCTTAAGCTAGAGCTTATGCTTCTAGCCGATGTTGGCTTACTTGGTATGCCTAACGCAGGTAAATCAACCTTTATCCGCTCTGTATCAGCAGCTAAGCCTAAAGTGGCTGATTATCCGTTTACAACCCTTGTGCCTAACTTAGGGGTGGTTCGTCAAGATTCACAGCGAAGCTTCGTTGTTGCGGATATTCCTGGTTTGATAGAAGGTGCTGCCGATGGTGCTGGCCTAGGTATACGCTTCTTAAAACACTTAGAGCGCTGTCGTATCTTGCTTCACGTGGTAGATATTTTCCCTGTTGATGAAACCGATCCTGCCGAGCACGCAAAAGCGATCATTGAAGAGCTTGAAAAATACAGCCCTAAATTGGCAGAAAAGCCTCGTTGGTTAGTATTTAATAAAGTCGATTTACTACTTGAAGAAGAAGCTGAAGAACGCTGTCAGCACGTGATCGATGCGTTGGGTTGGGAAGGCCCAGTTTATCAAATCTCTGCGTTCCAAAAGATGAACCTAGATCCTTTGTGTAACGACATTATGGACTTCATTGAAACTCTTCCAGCTGAACTGGAAGAGGAAGAAGAGAAGAAAGAAGTAGAATTCAAGTGGGACACTTACCACAAGAATACACTTGAAGCTCATGATGAGTTTGAAGATGACCTAGATGACGACGACTGGGACGAAGACGATTACGACGTGGAAGTTGAGTATCGTCGTTGAGAAACAATCGCTGAGAAACAGTCGTTGAGAAACAATCGCTGAGTGACAGTCAATTGCGAAACAATTACTGATAACCAGTGCTCTAAAGCAAATTAGAACAACAAAAAGCTCGCATCGTTGCAAAGACAACGTGCGAGCTTTTTTGTAAGTAACGCGGTTAGGCTAATGCACCCTCATCGTGCTGGCTTACTCATTGGTATGATAGATAACCTTTCCCAGCAATTGAGCGCGAGTAAACTTACCCATGGCCTCTTGGCTTACAGAGTGGGCCTTGTTATCGCCCGTTAAGGTAAACGTTCCGTCGGTGTTAACATGGTCTACCCTTTTGATAATTACGCCGTAAGTGCTGCTTTTAACAACCACGATTTGCCCGCTACGCAGCCACCTAAAAGGCCATCTCATTGCACAGACAAAATCACCGTCGTTTAGAGAAGGCAACATGCTGCTCCCCGTGACCCGCATAATTTTAAACATTTAGAGGTCGGGATAAACCACTTCTTCAGAAGGTGGATAGGGGCACGTTGCTTTTTTGGTTGCGACATCTTTGGTTGCCCAAAAACGCTCGGCAAATTCATTCACTAACGAAAGCAGCTCTTCAGCTTTTTCTCTGCTGACGTGTTGCTTACACCCAGAACCGGCCAGCATGATTTTATGTACAAGCTCGTTAGTGTCTGGAAACTTCTCAAACTGAGGGGCTTTAAAGTAATCGCCCCATATTACCCTGACTTCTTGCTTTACTTTCTCAGCATGGGTTTCCTTTTCTGCTACTAGGCGGCTCATTTGCGCTTGATCTGCGAACGTAAGTGTCTCTTTTTCGGCCAGTTCGTTAAGTAGGTCTACGAAGCGAATAACACTCAACGCAGCCAACTGCGCCGAAAACGGATCGTAAATTTTGCAAGGAATGTCGCAATGTGCGCTAACCGCAGGGAAGGGGCTAACGGCATGAAGTTTTGAGAGTAATTGATGAATCATAATTTGTACCCCCTTACTTTGCTGAGCGCTTTTTAGCGTTGAAGTATTTGTAAGCCGCAAAGCCACACGCAGCTGCACAGCCTACAAGCGACGCGTAAAACAGAGCATGCATAACACCGCTAGTCCAGTGTTCATGATCGTGTCCTGCATGAGCGAATGCGCCTGAACTAAATACAGCGGCGTATAGCATTAGAGCTGAGCGTTTAAGGTTAACTTTCATGAATTCTCCTAAAGCGTTAGTAAAAGTAAGGTGAAGTAGTTAGGCGCATAAGTATCGGTGCAACTACACGGCGAAGCGCAGTGGTACATTGCTGTTCACGATGTTGTTCGAGGCGCTGATGACAGTATGAGCTCTGTCGACAATGGCGTTTCGGTGGTGAGGCAGTTTCAGATGAAAGTATGTCTCTTCAAGCAAGCTTGTTAAGCCCATAATCTTAGCTGTCATTGCGCTGTTCTCACCGCCGTCTACCTCAAGCAGAATAACGGCGATATCAAACGCACAGCCAAGGTATGGAATTGCTTCACTGAACTGACCGCTTTGCATAAGCATTGTGCCTTGCATTTCATCGCGCGCCATTACGTGTAGGGCCTGTTCTGGGTTGTTGTAAACCCAATCTGCGTGTTTAGGGCATAGATAGTTTATTTGCATTGTCGCGACCTCCTGTATACACACTAGAACAGTTATAATAATAATGCAAATGATAACTGTTTCTATTTGTTGGGTGTTAAAGCTATACCCTTTGAGCCAATACACATTTGGTCGCTGATATTGATATACTGCCGCGGTTCAACAATAAAAACGGCTTTATAGGTAATGAAATGAAGATAGCGATGATTGCTGCTATGGCGAAAAACAGAATTATAGGCGCAGATAATGATATGCCGTGGCACTTACCGGCTGATTTAAAACACTTTAAAGCGATCACCTTAGGCAAAGCCGTCATAATGGGCCGTAAAACCTATGAGTCAATCGGAAGGGCATTACCTGGCAGGCCAAACATTGTTATAACGAGTAATGCTGACTACAGCTTATCTGACGCGACGGTAGTAGATTCACCAGAGTCAGCGATTGAGGTAGCCAAAGCGCTAAGCGCAGAGAACAGCGACAATGATGAAATAATGATTATCGGTGGCGGTACTATTTACCAAACGTTCTTAGATAGCGCTGACACTTTGTATCTCACACATATTGATTTGACTGTTGACGGAGATACACAGTTCCCAGACTATGAGGCGGCAGCAAGTTGGACGGAAGTATCACGTGATGAACATGACGCCGATGAGAAAAATCCTCACCCTTGCACATTCGTTACTCTCGTTCGAAACTAACGGAGAGATTGGAACTAGGTCCAATTTAAAATAAAAAAATGCCAGTGTTGTGAAACTCAAAAATTGAGAGCTTCACAACACTGGCATTTTTATTTTTGCGTTGCGCGCAGATGCTACTTCATTTGGTCGAACAGGTTCTCTAATGAAAGACCCTGATGACCCAACATATCGCGAAGACGGCGAAGTGCTTCTACTTGAATTTGACGAACACGTTCACGTGTTAAGCCAATTTCGGCACCCACATCCTCAAGTGTTGAAGGTTCATATCCCATAAGACCGAAACGACGAGCAAGTACTTCGCGTTGCTTAGGGTTTAGTTCTTCAAGCCAGGTTACAATATTACTTTTGATATCTGAGTCTTGTAAGCTCTCTTCAGGGCTAAACTCTTTCTCGTCAGCAATAATGTCGAGGAGTGCTTTATCATTTTCTCCACCAATAGGTGTATCGACAGAGGTAATGCGCTCGTTTAAACGCAACATCTTAGTGACATCTTCCACAGGCTTATCAAGCGCTAGTGCAATTTCTTCTGCAGTTGGCTCATGATCAAGCTTTTGTGAAAGTTCACGAGAAGCACGTAAATAAACGTTTAGTTCTTTCACTACATGAATAGGCAAACGAATAGTGCGCGTTTGGTTCATGATAGCGCGTTCGATGGTTTGGCGTATCCACCATGTGGCGTATGTTGAAAAGCGGAATCCGCGTTCAGGATCAAACTTCTCTACGGCACGAATTAGTCCTAAATTGCCTTCTTCGATTAAATCTAGAAGTGCCAACCCACTGTTGTTATAACGGCGAGCAATCTTAACAACAAGGCGAAGGTTGCTTACAATCATACGTTTACGAGAGGCTTCGCAGCCTTTCAGTGAGCGGCGCGCAAAATAAACTTCTTCTTCTGCGGTTAGCAGTGGCGAAAAACCAATCTCTCCTAGATAAAGCTGTGTGGCATCCAGGTTTTTAGGTTGGTCATCCTGACTGAAAATGGCGTCGTCATTTTCTAGTTCAGCGTCGTTAACTAAGGTTTCGTCAGCTTTCATATCAGCTGGCATATCGATGACTTCTAAGTCATCTTGCGGTTTTGATTCTAAGGCTTTATTTGACTTACCCATCATGAATCTCCTGCTACAAGGTTTACCTTATGACGTTTCTCCTTTGTCTTTTTTTATTGTTATTTATTTTTATTATTTTAATGCTGGCAGGTATTTCATAGGGTCTAATGATTTCCCTCTATACCTAACTTCAAAGTGAAGTTTTACCGAATTTGTTCCGCTGTCACCCATGGTTGCAATTTGCTGCCCTGCCGACACCCATTCTCGTTCTTTGACTAAAATAGTGTCGTTGTAGGCATAGGCACTTAGAAAGGTATCTGTATGCTTAATAATAACCAGATTACCGTAACCTCTTAGTGCGCTACCTGAGTAAACAACTTTTCCATCTGCTGCCGCTACGACTTTACTGCCTTTAGCACCAGCGATATCAATACCTTTGTTGCCTGACTCTGACTTACTGAAGGTTCCAACTACCTTACCTTCTGCAGGCCACACCCACTCTTGTACTTTGTCTGGAAAACTCGTCGGTGTTTGTTTTTTGACGCTTTGTGACGGCTTCTTGACAGTTGTAACATTTTGTGGCTTAACAACTTTTTCACTTTCACGATACGCCTGTGGTTGTGGGCGGTCAACCAAACTTTTGTCTACATTTGATGTGGTCGGAGCTGTTGACTGATTGGTCTTGGGCTTAGGTATAACGGGGGCTGTAGCCACATTCGAAGGTGGCGTGACGTTTAAAACTTGACCAGGGAAAATGGTGTAAGGAGCTGATAATTGGTTGTATTTTGCTAAGTCGCGATAGTCATTTCCCGTGTACCATGCCACCGCATAGAGGGTGTCTCCCCGTTGAACTTTATAGGTTTTTTTTGTGTATTCTTCGCTTCCATCTGAAACTTGGCTATTTAATAAAACCACGGGAGCGGGTGCACTTCTTCCTGCACAGCCCCCGATGAGTACACAAATATATAACAAAATTCCTATGTGAAGGTGGGGCCTACGCATGTCATCGCAATAGTAAATAAGCGAATATTGCGAGGATGACTACTCCCCATCCAAGCACTTCTACATACTGCCTTAGCTTTTGCTCCATGGCTGCGCCCCCCCAGCGCATGAGTGCTGCGACCAAAAAGAAGCGTGCGCCTCGACCAACAGCAGATGCCAGTACAAATGGCAAGAAGGCCATTTGCAAGAAGCCAGCACTCACAGTGAAAATTTTATAAGGGATAGGTGAGAAACCAGCAAGAAAAACTACCCATACGCCGTAGTCTTTAAACCACTGCATTGCCGTGTCTATTTTGTGGGTATACCCCCAGCTCTCGATAAGCGGAGCCAGCCAAGCATCGAAAGCAAAGTAACCAAGCCAATAGCCAGCTATACCGCCCAAAATCGACGCGATGGTCGTAATAAAAGCGAACTGCCATGCTCTAGTAGGCTGGGACAGTGCCATTGGCGCAAGCATAACATCAGGTGGAATAGGGAAGAAAACCGACTCTGAGAAGCTTAACCCGCCCAAATATTTGGTTGCGTGACGATGTCTCGCCCAGCGTAACGCCATGTCATAACATGGCTCAAAAAGCTTCACATTAGCTCTCCTGCTACAAGGGGAACAAATCGGACCGATTCAATGGTCGATGTTTTTAGTTCACCTTCAATCCTATCAATACACAGTAACGATTGTTGCTCGTTACCTACGGGAATAATCAACCGCCCGCCTTCTTTAAGCTGATCGCACAAATCCTGTGGAAGACTTGCAGCGGCGGCGGTGACAATAATGGCATCGTAAGGGCCCTTGGACGCCCAACCTTTCCAACCATCGCCGTGTTTCATTGCAATATTGTGAAGGTCGAGCTGATTCATTCGACGTTTCGCTTGGAACTGCAATGATTTAATACGTTCAACACTGAATACTTTGGCAAAAAGCTGCGCAAGAATAGCGGTCTGATAACCTGAACCCGTGCCTATTTCTAAGACTTTCTCGGGTTTATTAGGGCTATCTAGCAGCAACTCTGTCATTTTCGCAACAATATAAGGCTGCGAAATGGTTTGGCCTTGACCTATTGGCAATGCCGTATTTTGATAGGCCTTATGTTTCAGCGCGTCGGGTAAAAAGCTTTCCCGCGGCGTACCAGCAATGGCGTTCAATACTGCTTGCGAACGTATTCCCTCGTTATAAAGCAGTTGTGCTAACGCGTCTCCTTTTCTAGAAGCTCTCATGATGTTGCGTACTTTCCTTTATTCTTATCCACAGCCACGCGAGGTTTAGTCTGTTGCGCGCCACGCTTTCTCAATACTCTTTACACCCTGTTAATTGGGGACAAGGTTTCCACGCACTCTCTAAGGACTGAGGTTGCAAAGCAGCCACTTGGAAGCGCAAACGAGATAGTAAATGTATCACCCTTACTCTGCCATTCAAGCTGTGAAGGCCAAATTTTTATCGCGCGACGCTCTTGTTCGAATCCGCACTGGCTTAAAAAGTCGATAACTTCACTATTTTGCTCTGCAACAGATTGCTCAAGTGCTAGTGTGTCAGCTTGCGTAACAAGTTCACCTTTACCCCACAGCGGTGCTGAAGGGCATACGTCTTTGGCATTAAAACGACGTTGTGCGTCTTGCTGCTGCTCAGAGCCGTCGGAACCTTCGTTGATGAAAAAGCTGTTAGAACCTGAAAGCACCAGCGCATCGCCGTGAGTGACCTTGTCGAACATGTCTTTTTCTAAGCGTGCAGAAAGCATTTCATTAAATAGCCAGCTGCGCAGTGCAGAAAGCGCCATGGAACGTTTGTTGCGGTGTCTGATGGTTTCACCGTTTACCATTCGCTCGGCCATTACCAGGTTTCCACCGCGTTGCACTTCACCCATGTCATTTAAGCGCATTACGCCAAAGCGTTGTTCGCCGTAATAGTTCGGCACACCGTGCTTTTCAATTTCTTGAAGACGCTCTTCAATGGCCTCAGGATGCAGTACCTGGCGCAAGGTAATCGTAAAGTGATTGCCTTTAAGCTGACCCGTTCGCAACTTTTTATTGTGACGCATTTGCTTAAGCACTTTAACGCCTTCTAGTTCAAAGTTGCTGAAGTCGAAGTCAGGCTTACCCGGCGCGTGAATACCAAACCACTGTTGCGTTACCGCGTATTTGTCTTTGCGACCAGCATAGGTAATCTGGCGTAATGGAAGGTTAACGAAACGGGCTAGCTGCTCAGCGACAAACGCGGTATTGGTGTTGGTTTTTTCAATAAATACAAACTGGTGCTCGCCTTCACCACAAGGGGTATAACCCAAATCCTCGACAACTTGAAAATCGTCGGCTTGGAATTTAAAAATACCGGTGGATACAGGTTTTGCGAAATAGTACTGCCAGTGGTCAGTGTGTAAAGGCTTCATAATTTTTCCAGTAGAACAACGGCGTGAGAGGCAATGCCTTCTTTACGGCCTGTATAGCCTAGCTTTTCAGTGGTCGTTGCTTTTACGTTGATGTCGTCAAGCGATACGTTGCAGTCTTGTGCAATAATCTCACGCATAGCAGCAATATGCGGCGCCATCTTAGGTGCTTGCGCCACAATGGTCATATCTGCATTACTTAAGCGGTAACCTTTCTCCCTAACTACATTGACAACGTGACGCAGCAGCACGCGGCTGTCTGCACCCGCGTATGCGTCGTCTGTGTCAGGGAAGTGCTTGCCAATATCACCGAGTGCTGCTGCACCTAGCATTGCATCACACAGTGCGTGTAGTAATACATCGCCATCTGAGTGAGCTAACAGTCCTTGCTCATAGTCGATACTGACGCCACCTATTGTGATGGGGCCTTCACCGCCAAACTTGTGTACATCAAATCCGTGTCCAATTCGCATTATGATTGTGCCTTTTGATTTTTTGCGCTGTGGCTTTGAACTCTGTAGTTTTGAGCGTTCTGGCCTTGCGCGCTTAATTTTTGCTTAAGATAAAATTCTGCCAAAGGAAGATCGGCCGGATGCGTTATTTTTATATTTGCCGGACTTCCGTTTACCATGGCTACTTTGTAGCCTTCAAGCTCCATGGCAGAGGCTTCGTCTGTGATATTCGCGCCCTGTGATAAACCATTTTGAAGCGCGCGTTTTAGCAATGTTGCTGGAAAAAGTTGAGGCGTTAAAGCGTGCCAAAGACCGTCTCGGTCTTCAGTGTGAGAAATAACATTTGTTGAAGGTCTGACCCGCTTCATGGTGTCACGAACAGGGGTAGCTAGAATACCGCCAGAAACGTTATCACTGCTCATTAATTCGAGCAGTGCGGAAATATCGCTCTCTTCTATACAAGGCCTTGCGGAATCGTGAACCAGTGCCCAATCGTTCTCGCCAAGTGACATAAGCCCGTTCAATACACTATCAGCGCGTTCCTTTCCGCCATCTACAACGCGAATGGGTTTTTCACGTAACTGATATTGATCAAAATACGCGTCACCTGGGCTTATCGCTACGATCACGTCATCGATTAACGGATGCTGTAGCAGCGCGTCAATAGTGTGTTCAAGAATGGTTTTACCATTTAAGGTGAGGTATTGCTTTGGGCGGTCAGCCTGCATTCGGCTGCCAACTCCGGCTGCGGGGATAACCGCAACAACGCGGGGCGATGTCATTTTCTTCACTTAGAATCTGCGGGCAAAATACGGTAGAAGGTTTCTCCCTTTTTAATCAGACCGAGTTCATTTCGGGCTCTTTCTTCAATGGCTTCTAGACCAATTTTTAAATCGCTAATATCAGCTTTAAGTAGGGCATTGCGCTGAGCGAGGTTGGCATTTTGAAGGGCTTGAGAGTGAACTTCTTGTTTTCGGTTGAAGTAATCGGGAATACTATTTTTTCCAAACCATAGCCTGTATTGCAATAGACCAAGCAGTACTATCAATACAATGGGAAGCCATTTACCTTGCAACACAGATTCACCTGACAATGTGGTTAAGCGGAAAAAAGCAGAGGCTCTTCGCCTCTGCTGTGTCTTATTATGCCGCGAAGCAGCGTCGAGTCAAAGGCGCATTATTCACCTTGGCCCAATTTTCCCTTCAATTTATCAAACAGCTTACTTTTTTGCTGCTCAACAACGTTGTTAAGTTGAGCTTGAAGCAGCTCCTGAAGGGCGGCACTGTCGCCTTGGGCTGCGCTAAGCATACTGTTTACGTCAACAAGCTCGCCTGATAGCAATGATTGTTCGTTACTTATCATGCTGTTGAGTTTGTTGTTTAATTCATCCAGCTTGTCTTTTTGGCTGGCAGTAAGCTGTGAAAGCGCCGCTTTAGCCAGCTTATTATCCAGATCAGACTTAATGTTAAAGCCAGGGTCTGAAAGCGTGCCGTCTAGCAGCATCGTCATGTTTAGGCTGGTTAACGTTTGCAGTGCCTGCGCAATAGCACTGGTGATATCACTGGTGCCAGTTGCTTCCATAACGAGCTGCTGAAGGTCAACTTCGCCCGTACCGGTAAGCATGTTATCAGTGACTTTCATCGATCCATTGGTTTTCATCAGCGCTGATTTAAGCACCGCATTTAGTGTTTCATTACCGCTAAATGAAATGTTAGACATATTCACACCGGCTAGCTGCCAGACTTGGCTAGCGTCAACCCCGTTGCCGTCAATCCAGAATTCACCGCTGGAAGTAAACGACTTTAGTAACTCGCCCGCTGCTTCAATAGTAAAGGTGGTGGGGTTACCGAATACTTCGTGAACGTTTGTAATGTTGTTCCATTTGCTGGTGATAGATTCATTTTGCCAAAGCACTGATACATTGGCTTCTTTCACCAAAATCGACGGCACTTCAGTCGGTGCTTCACTTTTTTCTTCACCTTGAATGAGCGGCATAACAATTTGCATTGCTGCCATAAGGTACTCAGTGTATTCCGCCGCTTTGTCGCCAAACACAAAGTAAGTGACTTGAGAAAGTGCCGCTTGGTCACCTGCAATTACCCCTTTCAGCAACGCGTAATCTTCTTGTGGCGCTTTCTTAAGTGCTTCAACACTTTCACTAAGGGCTTGTTTGGCATCGCTCGCTTTTTCCGTGAAATTGCTAATAAGCGCGCGGTCTGCCTGCATTTTTTCTTTCAACTTATCAAATGAAGACTTTGCCTGTACCAAGGCTTGAGGGTCTTTGTAGTTCGTTTCTTTTAGCTGGGCTACCTGCGTTTTGTAGTACTCAATGCGCGACTTATCAGGTAAAGATTCATAGTCGTCTTTCAAACCTTTTCCATAGGTTTCGTAGGCAGACTTTGCATTTTCAATGGCAGCAGTGGTTTTTAGTGGATTGCGGGCGAGAAGTTCGTCAACCGTAGGCACGGCTTCTTTGGCTTTTGCTTTAATTTCGTCAAATGACAGTGAACGTTCTGGAACGCGATACACTTCACCTTCAGACTCGCGCTGTGTATCGAACTGCACTTTCAGTAAATCAAGGTTGTTTACGATAACTTGATCATCTAACAGTGGCTTTAGCTCAACGTCTGCGTGAGCTTCGCCTACAAAAACTTGGTTGTGAGTAGGTTTTGTGGGGTTGGTGAGTGCAATACCTTTCAGCGTAACAGTTGTTGGAAAAAGAGAGTGGTCGAACTCGTCGATATTCACTTCTGCTCCATAGGATTCGCCCAGCTTCGACTCAAGAATAGATTTAATGATGGTATTGGCGAACAGGAAATACACCAAAAATAGCAACACGAAAAAACCGACAACCCATAATAAAATAGGCTTACCCTTTGAACCACTGCTCATATTCAACTCCTTGATTTTTTGCGCGTCTGGCTTTTATTGCGCATAAGTCACTACTTCGGTGGCTAGTATATGTTCAATTAAAAGTAATCGACCAACCGCCACTTATGGTGTCTCTGAGTGTAATGCACTCAGGTCTTTTCTTCCATACGCAGAAGGTAGGTGTATTGATTAAACTATGTGAGCTTTTAAACAACTTGACGTAAGAGAAGCAAAATGTGGCAAAGTTTACTTTTTTAAAAGAAAATTATCGGGAGCTTTGGAGTAGTAGTAAAGGGAGCCTGCTTCTCAATGCTTTGCAGCAAAGCGCAGCAGGCTCGTTGAAATGTAAAATGCTTTAAAGCTTAAAGCGGTTCGCAATGTCCATTATTGCTAAACAGCTTGCGCGTAACGCTTGGCTCGCAGCTGCTAATTCATCTGCCGTTCTCAAGCTACTATCAGCAGCACCTGACAGTGCATTGATGCGCATATTCGCTTCGGTAGCGGCTTCCGCTTGCTGCTCGGTAGCCCGCGCTATTTCACTACTCATATCTGCAATTTCAGTCATTAAGCGATCAGCTTCTTGCAGATTTTGATTCGCCTGTATAGCGTTGTCTACCGTTTTGGTTGACGCTGACTGGCTTACTTTTACTGCATCTACTGCGCTTTTGGCATTACTTTGCAGCTCTTCTATCATCGCTTGGATTTCATCGGTACTTTGTCCGGTTCGACTTGCCAGTGTACGCACTTCATCAGCTACGACGGCGAAACCTCGTCCTTGCTCGCCAGCTCGCGCTGCTTCTATAGCAGCGTTAAGCGCCAGTAAGTTAGTTTGTTCGGCAATGCCGCGAATCACATCAAGTACAGCACCAATGCTTTCAGTCTGCGCAGCAAGTTCGGTAACAGCGCTACTTACGCTTTCAATATCAGAGGTAAGAGAGCGTATATCGTTTACGGTACTATCCACAACCGAGGCGCCGTTTTGCACGTTACCCCGCGCGCTGCTGGTACTTTTTTCTGCAGAATCTGCGTTATTGCTAACCTCATTTATCTGCGTTGTCATCTCTTCCATGGCAGCGGCAACTTGAAGCATATTTTCATTTTGCGTCTGTGCCTGAGCGTTACTATTTTTACTTGATGTTTCTACAAGTTCTGCTTGCTGGGTCAGTGAATTAATATTCTCACGGATCCCCAACAGCGAATGGCGCATTTTTTTGGTATATTCATTAAAGTAGCGTGCCAAACGCGTTACTTCATCTTGGCCAGTTTCAGGCAACGAGCGGGTGAGATCACCTTCTCCTTGTGAGATATCCTTCATTCGCTCACTTACTTCTTGAACCGGTTTCACTATGCTGCCGCCAATAACATAAACAAGCACCACAACTAGCACTATGCTAACCAGACAAAACACCGTAATCACATTGCGAAGATGAGCAAATTCTTTTTCAAGATTGGTAAGGTAGATACCAGAGCCCACTGTCCACCCCCACGGCTTGAACTCTTTAACGTAGGAAATTTTGTCAGTAGGTGACTCTTCACCGGGAAGCGGCCAGACATAATCGACAAACCCTTCACCTTTCGATTTCACTTTTTGCGCCAACTCTATAAAGAAGGCTTTGCCGTTCCCGTCTTTAAAGGTTCGTAAATCTTGACCGTCAAGGGCGGGCTTGATGGGGTGCATAACCATAGATGGCGTTTGGTCTTGGATCCAAAAGTAGTTGCTGCCGTCGTATCGTAGCGCTTTGACGGCCTCTAACGCCTGTTGCTTAGCGGTTGCCTCGTCTACGTCGGTACGCGCCGCGAAGCTACTGAGCATGGTATGAACCACCTCGACCAGGTGCTGATTTTCATCATAAGACTTTTGCTTTAATGCTTCGTAGTGCCTGTTTAAAACAACGGCAGTAAGAAGTACAAATAACAGCGTAATTAGGGCAACGATAATGCCCAAACGTTGAATTAAACTGAATTTTCTTAACCACATCGGCAAATACCTATCTATTTGTATTTTTGTTTTTTTAAAGTGTAGACGGTTTTTTATTAACCGCTTTTTATTACGATTAAAAATACACCATATATAGACGAGCTTTACTACGACTTTAGAAGCAAATCGCTCACCGCTTTTGTACTAAAAAATAATGCGGTATCAACAGGCTAAAAAATGTCATCTAACGCACTGAATACGTAGCTTGACAGAGAATCAAAAAAACTTTGCTGGTAGGGGCTTGGCAGGGCGATTTTGTGTGCTACCATCCGCGCAAATTTGGCACTGTCGTGATCTTCATCCAAAAGTATAAAGTTAAAAGAAGAACGACAGGTCAACGCAGGGTTTCGACTTTGCTTGTTTTTTAGCCGCTTCCATGTAACCGTGAGCAGTCTTACACGGCGGGAACGCTTTTTGTTACAGCTATTTCTATGAAAGGGTTGCAATGCTCATTAACGACACACTTCATACAACTTCACCCCTACGCCAGCGTATAAGAGACTACTATCGCATTAGTGAGTCGGTGGCTGTGGATCAAATCCTTCCCATTGCCGAGGTAAACCCACGTGCACGAAGCCGTGCATGGGAACGCGCACGAAAGATGGTGCTTCAAATTCGCCGAGAGCAAGAAGGGCACGGTGGTGTTGACGCATTATTAAATGAATACTCGCTATCTACAGCAGAAGGTGTGGTATTGATGTGCTTGGCTGAAGCCTTGCTGCGTGTTCCAGACAAAGCCACTCAAGATGAGCTTATTCGTGACAAACTGTCTCAGGGACAGTGGACACCTCACTTGGGGAATTCAGAGTCGTTATTTGTTAACGCATCGGCGTGGGGCTTGTTATTTACGGGCAACATGGTGAACTATGCCGACAAGCGCAAGAAAGAACAGTTCGGCTTGTTAAAACAAACCCTTGGCCGCTTAGGTGAACCTGTTATTCGCCGCGCTATGAACATTGCGATGCGCGTTATGGGTCGTCAGTTCGTTATGGGCGAAACCATTGAAGATGCGGTAGATCGCGCCAAAGAGAAAGAAACCAAAGGGTACGTATATTCTTACGACATGCTAGGCGAAGGCGCACGTACTATGCGCGACGCTGAGCGTTACTACGATGCATACGTAAAAGCAATAAAAGTAATCGGTAAAGCGGCTAACGGACGCGGTCCTAAGCGTTCACCGGGGATCTCGGTAAAGCTTTCTGCTATTCACCCACGCTTTGAATTTTCTCACCGCGAACGCGCCATGGCAGACATTCCGCCGCGCTTGAAAGCGCTGTGTATGATGGCGAAAGAATACGATATCGGTTTAACCGTAGATGCGGAAGAAGCTGACCGTCTAGAGCTTTCTCTAGACATTATTGAAGCTGTATTTCGCAATGAAGACTTGAACGGTTGGACAGGCTTTGGCTTGGCCGTACAGGCCTACCAAAAACGCGCAATCCACGTTATAGAGCACTTACGTGAACTTACCCTAGAGGTAGGTCGTCCGCTAATGGTGCGTTTGGTTAAAGGTGCCTATTGGGATACTGAGATTAAGCTTACTCAACAAGCGGGCCTTGAAGAGTTCCCTGTATTTACCCGTAAGTCGTCAACAGATGTGTCATACCATGCCTGTGCGAACCGTCTACTTGAGTATCGCGACACCATTTACCCGCAGTTTGCGACTCACAATGCCTACACTGCGTCTGTTATTGTTGAGCTTGCTGGTGACGACAAAGAAGGTTTTGAGTTCCAGTGTCTGCACGGTATGGGCGATACCCTTTACGATCAGGTGGTAACACAGGATAAAATTCAGTGCCGTGTTTATGCACCGGTAGGTGAACACGAAGACTTATTGGCCTACCTTGTACGTCGTCTTCTTGAAAACGGCGCGAACTCGTCGTTTGTAAACGCTATCGTTGACGATGAAAAACCGGTTGAGTCTTTGCTTGAAGATCCGGTAGAGAAAACACAACGCCTGAAAGTACGCTATAACAAGTTAATCAAAACCCCACGTGGGCTGTATGCGCCAGAGCGCGATAACTCGCGTGGTCTAGACCTTACCGACACCAATGCGGTAACGGCGCTTAAACACGAACTTGAACGCTGGCAGGATTACTACAAAGTGACCGGTGAAGTGCCAGAAGGTGCGACAGCGGTACTTAGCCCAACTAACCACAACGACGTGGTAGGTTATCACCATTACGCTACGCCTGATGATATGCGCAAAGCATTAGATGAAGCCGAAGCTGGGTTTGAAGCATGGTCTAAACGCGATGTAAGCGAGCGCGCTGAAATACTTAATCGAACAGCAGATGCGCTTGAGCGCCACATGGCTGAGCTTATCGCTATCTGTATGCGTGAAGCCGGTAAAGTAGCGCAAGACAGTATTGATGAAGTGCGTGAAGCCGTTGATTTCTGTCGCTACTACGCGGCGCGTGCAGAAGAGCTTGCTGAAGATCAACGCTTACTTCCTCGTGGTGTTGTGCTTTGTATTAGCCCGTGGAACTTCCCACTAGCCATCTTCTTAGGCCAAGTGGCAGCGGCACTTGTAACAGGTAACACGATTATTGCTAAGCCTGCTGAACAAACCAGCATTATTGCGCAGCGAGCGGTAGATATTATGCACTCGGTAGGCCTGCCAGAAGATGCATTGAAACTTATCGTATCGCCAGGTAAAGAAGTGGGCGAAACCCTTCTGCCAGACGAGCGCATTAAAGCGGTAATGTTCACAGGTTCAACGCAAACCGGTACGTTAATTTCTCAAGTACTTGCAGAACGTGGTGGCGAACAGGTGCCATTGATTGCAGAGACCGGCGGTCAAAACTGTATGATTGTTGATTCAACTGCACTGCCAGAGCAGGTAGTTGATGACGTGATCCACTCTGGTTTCCAAAGTGCCGGTCAGCGCTGTTCAGCGCTTCGCGTATTGTTCGTACAAGATGAAATTGCTGATGACCTTATCGAAATGCTAACCGGCGCCATGAAAGAGCTTACCGTTGGTGATCCAACGCAGCTTGCTACCGATGTTGGCCCTGTGATTGACGAGAAGGCGCTTAAGAGCCTGACCGATCACCAAGAGTACATGGAAGATAAAGCTAAGCTGCTTTATCGCAATGAAATGCCAGCAGGCTTCGAAAACGGTACTTTCTTTGCGCCGACCTTGTATGAAATCAAAAACATCGATGTGCTTGAAAAAGAAGTGTTTGGCCCTGTAGTGCATATTGTTCGCTTTAAGTCGAAAGACCTTGATAGTGTGCTAGAGCAAATCAATGGCACAGGTTACGGCCTAACTATGGGCATTCACTCGCGTATTGAAGAGCGTGCTAACGAGCTAGCAGCGAAGAGCCGCGCGGGTAACGTGTACATTAACCGCAACATGATAGGCGCTATTGTTGGCGTTCAGCCTTTCGGTGGACGTGGATTGTCTGGCACAGGTCCGAAAGCGGGTGGTCCTAACTATCTGCCTCGCTTAATGATGGAACGTGCCACACCTAAGCCATCGCATATTGATGATGTAGACGGTACTGATGCAGCGCTTGTCGGTGATGAAAAGATTGCCGAGCGTGCGCACGTAATGATGGATAAAGCGAAAGCGGTAGAAGTGCAGTGGCGTCATACGCCGTTGAATGACCGTATTTCTATGGTACGTCAGCTTCTGGCAAAAATTGCGAAAGTGGACATCGTTGACGAGCTTGCTGATGACTTGAACCGTACGCTTGCGACGGCGCGTCAGCAGTTAACCAGTGTTGAACGCAAGCTTGCCAAGCCTCAAACCTTGCCGGGGCCAACAGGTGAATCGAACAAGCTTTACCTAGAGCCTCGCGGGATCTTGGTGTGTTTTGCCGATAAAGAAGTAACCTTTGAATACTGGTTACTGTCTATTGTGACCGCGCTATCAACGGGTAACCCGGTAGTATCAGTTGTGTCTGAAATCTTCTATGAAGAAGCAGTAGAAATTCAAAACAAGTTTGAATCTACTGGCGCACCAAAAGGCTTATTCCAGGTAGCGCGTCTTGCGCATCTAGATACCTTGCTAATGGATGAAGATTTATCTGGCGTGGTGGTCGACTCTGGTACAGAGCGTACTGCGCGTATTACAGCAATGCTGTCATCTCGCGAAGGCGCTATTTTGCCGGTTATCACAGCTGAATATAACGATAACCTTATTCAGCGTTTGATGACCGAAAAAACCATCAGTATTGATACTACGGCATCAGGTGGTAACACATCGTTGATGACCCTAGTTGAAGATGATGAATAAGCGGTAATACTTGCGGTAAATACCGACTTTGCAAGATAGCGATTTAATTGAGAGCTATCTTCACAACATGTCATTCAAAGGCCAGCGCTAAGCTGGCCTTTTTAATACCTTATTCCTACCTTTCTCATTTATTTCTAATTCCTTGCTCTTTCCTTAACCGGACCTTAACCCTGCGTTTGAAATACTCGTGTCAGTTAATTTAAAAAAGCTGCGCATAGACCTTCGAAAGTAGCCTGTGCGCCAAATAATAGGCACAAGTCATGGGCAAGATAAAACTGACGGTAAATAGCATTACCCTTTGCATTTTGCTGTCTGCATGTACAAGTACTGATGACAGAGCGTTGAGCGAATCGGCATCGTCGTCAACGGGTAACAACGTTGTGTGGCAGTCTCAAGCACGGCAACAAGAATCAACACAAACCTTGCTGCTGAATTCGGACACGACGTTAACCGATGTCATTGATATCAAAGAGTTACCCCACTTAGCTGGTTACATTGATGAAGCCTTGTCTTCTAATGCTAGTCTGCAGCAGTCGTTAATAACGCTTAGAAAAGCACAAGTAGCCATTGATAGTGCAAAAGCGGATAGGAACCTTAATGTTGACGCGAGCTTCTCTGCGTCAAAAAGTGAAACCACCAATAGCAGTGCATCTACCAGCTCAAATACCAACTCCAGTACGAGCTCTAATTCGAGCAGTCCGAGCTATAGCGCGAGCATAAATGTCAGTTGGGAGCTGGACCTATGGCAAAAAATCAGCGATGGAATAAGTGCAGCAAACTTAGATGCAGCAAGTGCCAGAGCCAGCTATCAGTCTGCCAGAGATTCTCTGGTCGCTAACGTAGTAAGAAGCTATATCGACGTACTCACTCAGCAGCAATTACTGAATATTGAGCAGTCTCGGTTAACGGTACTAGAAAATAACGAAGCCGTTATTTTAAAGCGCTATAGCACCGGGCTGGGAAGCCTAGACGATTTAGATACTGCGCGTACAAGCAGTGCAAATACTCGCGCTACTATTGCCCAATATGAAAATGCACTTTTAACAGCAAAGCGCACGTTGGCCGTACTCTTAGGCAGACAAAACCAATCGCTAAACGAGCTCAACACTCAAGTTAGTTTTCCCGACGTGTTATTGCCGCTAACAACATTGCCGAAACAGGATCTGGCACGTAGACCCGATCTTCAGGCGGCCTTTTATGCGTTAAAAGCAACAGAGTTTGAAGTCGATGTGGCGTACAAAGCCCTGTTGCCAAGCATTAGCTTGTCTGCATCCCTTTCTGATAATGCCTCTACACCTTCACAAGCTTTGTTTACTAACCCTTTATGGAGTTTGCTTGGGCAGATGACCGCGCCACTGTTTCAGGGGGGCGCTTTAAGGGCGCAAATTGAAGATGCAAAGCTAACCTCAGCCAATGCCTGGTGGCAGTATCGCGAAACGTTATTAACGGCGGTACAGGAAACCCAAAATGCGCTGGATAGCGAAACCGCGTTGAGTGCTCGAATTAGCCACACCAACGTGGCGTTAGCGAATGCAGAGCGCAGCGTCTCTACCATTGAAGGTCAATATCGACAGGGCCTTGCTGACATCTTGGACTTACTTTCAGTATATGAAACGCGCTTTAACTTACAAGCTCAGGCAGTTGAGCTGCACGCCCAGAAATTACAAAACCGAATTGACTTAGGCCTAGCCCTTGGCCTTGGAGTGTCACAATGAGAAACAAACGAATTATTGTAACCTTACTCGCCGCTGCAAGTATTGCGCTAGCGATTATGTATACCATGATGAATATGGGCGCCCAACATCCCGGCGCAAAACCGCAGACCGAATCAAAGCCAACGTCTCCAGCAATTTCCGCGAATACTGAGCAACCACAAAATGCCGCTCAGGCAAAGAAAACTGCAGGTGGTGAAAGGCCAGCAGCATTACCTGCTGCCGATAGCGGTGTGAACAGGCTTAACAAGGCAAGCGACACGTCATCAGTGAATACCACTAATCGCAGCCCAAAGGGAGAACAAAGCGGCAATACTCAGCTGGCTCAAGTAGGCGTTATTGATGTAACCGCCGACAGCTATAACGCTAAGGTGAGGGGGTATGGTCAGGTTGTTCCGCAAGATAGCTTGAGCTTAGTCGCACAGGTTAGTGGTCAAGTTACTGATATATCTTCGTCTTTTAAAACTGGTGCCCTAGTGGCAAATAACACGGTATTGGCACGTATTGATGACACCAACTATCAACAGGCGTTAGCAAGTGCAAATGCTACCTATCAAGCGGCTGTGGTAAGTCTAGAAGAAGAGCGATTACAGGGTATTCAAGCGAAAGATGAATGGACACGTTCAGGGCTTGATGGTGAACCTTTATCGGCATTAGTACTGCGTGAGCCACAGCTAAAGGCGGCTCAGGCCACTTTGGATGAAGCCGAGCAAAGTGTAAATTCAGCCAAGCGAGATTTGGCGTTTACCTCGTTACGTGCACCTTTTAATGCATTGGTGGTCAGCCGTGACATTGCGCTAGGGAGCTATGTTCAAGCTGGCAGTGCGGTCGCCACACTCTATTCTGCAGATATTGCCGAAGTGGCTATTGGCCTTTCACCTAGCCAATGGGCTCAATTACCTTCTGGTGATGAAACGCAGTTGTCTGGTGATACCTCCCTTAACTGGCCGGTAACGCTTACCGATACCACTACAGGAAATACCTGGGTTGCCAATATCGTTCGCGCTGAATGGCATCAAAGTGATACAACGCGTCAGCGTAACGCCATAGCGGTTATTGAAAAGCCGTTAGCATACTCAACGCCTCTTTTATTCGGCAGCTTTGTGCAGGCAGATATTGAAGGAAGAGCTCTCGACAATGTCTGGAAACTGCCGGCTTCTGCTATCTCGCAAAAGCAAGAAGTATGGTTAGTAATGCCATCTACCGGGCAGTTGGCAAAGTTCACGCCTTCGGTTCTGTTTGAAAGCGAAGGTTATGCCTACATCACCCCACCAAAAACCAGTGATGTTACGGGCGATATTGTGAGTAATGTTGCGGGTAAAATCCCGGGTAACGCTAGCGGCAACAGCATGTCAGAACAGGTTGGCGAAATACGCCAAGCGCTGGTGGTTGCACGCCCTTTAAACAGCTATCTGGTGAATACCAAAGTATTGCCTGTGGTGGAAGGACAAACAGGAGGGCAAGCCGATGACAAATAATCGAAACGGCGCGCCGTTTGACGGGGGCGAGAGTCCGAAAGGCAATAGGAATAGCGGGAATAACTCCCGGGGAATTATCGCTTGGTTTGCGCAGAACTCAGTAGCGGCCAATTTGCTCATGGTCAGCCTTATCGTGCTTGGCTTGGTTTCCATGAACGACATCCGCAAAGAGGCATTTCCAAGTATGGAGCCACGCTTTGTTACCATTTCAATGACATACGATAGTGGTGATCCTAAACAAGCAGAAGAAGGGATAGCTATCAAAATTGAAACCGCGCTGGAGGCAATCCCTGGGATTAAGCGAATTACGTCTACCTCGAACGCCAGCGGCGCCAGTGTGCAGGTAGAAAAGGAAACCGAATACGATTTAGACACGCTTTTCAACGACATCAAAACCGAAGTAGATAGTATTTCTAACTTCCCATCGGATGCTGAAAACCCTGTTATCAGCAAAGCACGCCGACAAGAACACGCTATTTGGGTGCAGCTTTATGGTGACGTCGATCACGCTTCGCTTCAATACTTGGGTGAGCAATTAGAGCGAGATTTACTGGCAACAGACGACATTCGCGAAGTCAGCGCAGGCAGCTTTGTCGACCCTATGATGTCTATTGAAATAGACGAAGGTAAGCTTCAAGCCTACGGATTAACGCTGTCAGACGTGGCTGATGCCGTTAACCAGGAGTCGAATACCGCGCTTACAACCAGCTTGCGCAACAAAGAAAAAGTGATTCGTTTAAAAGCGTCTGAACAGTCTTACTGGGCGAAAGATTTTGCCAACATCCCCCTCATTACCGATACCAATGGCGTCATACTCACCGTTGGCGATATTGCTACAGTGCGCGATATGTTTGCCGACGACAGCTATCACTTGTCACGTTACAACGGTACCAATGGCTATGGCATCCAGGTGCTTATGGACGAATATGGTGACGTAACAAAAATGGTACAGCAGGCTCACGAAGTAGTGGACGCATGGCACGAAAAAGGCTTGCTACCTGAAGGCGTAGAGCTTGAAACCTGGTATGACAAAAGCACGCTTATTACCGAGCGATTGACGCTACTTACCAGCAATGCGCTTATGGGCATTGTGTTGGTATTTGTTACTCTTGCCGTGTTTCTAAATTTACGCGTGGCATTTTGGGTGGCGGCTGGCTTGCCCTTTATCTTCTTCGGCACCTTGTACTTCATGACCGACAGCTATACGGGAATGACGCTAAACGAAATGACCACATTCGGTTTTATCATGGCCCTTGGCATTGTGGTGGACGATGCCGTGGTGGTGGGGGAAAGCGTGTACGCCACGCGTAAACAACATGGCGATACGCTTCAAAATACCATTTTAGGTACCCATAAAGTGGCGGTTCCCACACTGTTTGGTGTACTAACCACAGTGGCCACTTTTTTCGCATTATCGAACGTATCGGGCGGCTTAGGTACGCTTTATTCTCAGTTCGGCACTATCGTTACCTTGTGTTTGTTGCTGTCGGTGGTGGAATCGAAACTGATCTTACCTTCTCATTTAGCCCATCTGCCAACCAAGCAAAAAGCGCGGAGGGGATTAGGTGGCGTATGGAACAAAGTGCAGCAAAAAGCGGATGGTGGACTTCAGTGGTTTAACTACCGCGTGTATGAGCGCTTATTGAAAGTCACCGTAGCCTACCGTTATGCCGCTGTATTGTTGTTTATTGCCTTATTTGTCATTGTGGTTAGCCTACCGCTTACAGGTGCGGTAAGAGTAAGCTTCTTCCCCAGCATGCAGGGCGACACGGTTTCGGCCAATATGTCGCTTTACAGCGATGCCAGCTATGGACAGAACGAACGCAACTTAATGATGCTAGAGAAAAATGCGCTAGAGGCAGATCGTCAATTAACCCAAGAAAGTGGCGCAGATAAAAGTGGCATTAGCAGTTTGCAAGTAACGGCGAGTGGCGATCAAAGCGGCACAATCACCATTTCACTTGATGAAGACGCCTCTTATTCTCTTGATGAATTGTCGGCACGCTGGAATGCGTTAACTGGCAATTTAGAAGGCGTAAAAAGTCTAAAAATACGCTCACGCCGAGAGATGGTCGACGGGTTTAACGTTGAAATTAAAAGCATTAACGACGATACCCTGACGGCGGCTAACGATGCCTTTATTGAAGTACTTAACAATATCGATGGTGTATATGCAGTTGAGAGTTCGCTGACACCCGGCGAAGCCATGATGCGCTTTGAACTTACCCCCGAAGGACGAGCGTTGGGGTTGAATACGCAAAGCCTATCGCAGCAACTGTTAAAAGCATTTGGTGGCGAAATTGTTCAGCGCTATTTGCGCGATAAAAACGAAGTAAAAGTGCGGGTGCGTTATCCTGAACAAGACAGAATGAATCCGTCTGATGTAATGAACACGCAAGTGCGTCTGGACGACGGCACCGTAGTACCGCTTTCTGTAGTGGCTAACGTTATTCAAGATGTACAAGAAAAACAGGTGGTACGTATAGACGGCCTACGCGCCCTAACGGTTAGCGCGTCGGTGGATAGCGATGTTATCACCTCAACCGAACTGGTGAATTACTTAAACAACGAGTTTGTTCCTCAGCTATCGCGCCAGTATCAGGACTTATCGCTTTATTTTGCCGGTGAGGCTGAGCAGCAAGCTGAAACGCAAAGCTCCATGCAGAGCGTGTTTATATTAGCCTTGTTGTCTATTTTTGCGTTGTTGGCGATTCCGCTTAAATCCTACGTACAGCCGCTTATTATTATGACCGCCATCCCCTTTGGTATAGTCGGAGCCATTATCGGCCACTGGTCGAATGGATTAATGATAAGTCTGCTCTCGCTGAACGGCATATTGGCGCTTAGCGGTGTGGTGGTTAACGACAGCTTGTTGTTAGTTTCACGATTCAACGCTTTGCGAGAAGAAGGTGTGCCGGTGGAAACGGCAGTTATTGAAGCTTGTACCAGTCGCTTGCGGGCTGTGTTGTTGACCTCAATTACCACCTTTGTAGGCTTATATCCCATATTGGGCGAAACGTCGATACAAGCGCAGTTCTTAATTCCGGCAGCCGCGTCGCTGGGGTACGGTATATTGTTTGCCACCGTCATCACACTTTTATTAATACCCGCATTACTGTTAATTTATGACGATGTAAGACGTTTAATGGCAAAGCATTTGGTAAAACCTTTAACGGAGAATACGGCTAATGATCCGCGTGTTACTAGTGGAAGATGATATGGGCCTGGCGGGCAATATTATCGACTATTTAGAGCTTGAAGACATGGTATGTGACCACGCTGCAAACGGTGTAGCCGCGCTGTCTCTTATCCAAAAGCATCCGTTTGATGTTGTGGTGCTGGACATTAATTTACCGCGACTTGATGGCTTAAGCGTATGTGAAAGGGTGCGGGAAGACGGCAACGATACGCCTATTATTATGCTAACCGCCCGTGACCAGTTGGAAAACAAGCTAGAAGGGTTTCAAAAAGGCGCCGATGACTATTTAGTGAAACCGTTTGACATGCCCGAACTGGTTGCTCGCGTTTTCGCACTGGCGCACAGGCGTTCATCACAAGTGAAAAAGCTGCGCTTTGGCAACGTAAGTTTAGCAATGGGAAGCGACGTAGTAAGTGTTGAGAACGTGCCTATTAAGTTAAGCCCCACAGCATTTACGCTGCTAAAGGCATTGTTGCAGCAACAAGGAAAAGTTATGCCACGGGAGCGTCTTCTCGATGCGGTTTGGGGAGAAGATGCGCCAGAAAGCAATGCGCTTAAAGTGCATCTTCATAATTTGCGTAAATCACTGGTGCAAGCGAATGCCAGCATAGAGGTAAAAGCAGTAGCCGGCACAGGCTTTTGTGTGACGTTAAAACCAGAACAGTCTAGTTCAGTGCAAAGTACAAGCGCGGAACCAAAAAGTACAAATAAAGGAAACGATCAGTGGTAAATGGCCTTCGCATCAGCTTAAGACGCTACGTCTTGTGGTCGCTATTAAGTTTGGCCGCCGTAGTTATCGTGCTCTTTTCAATACAAAGCAGCGATAGCTTTTTCGATGGTATGGACGGCATGCTGAGAAATACCATGATACGGGCGGCAGAAAGCGCAGAGCTTGATGACAACAAGCATGCTCAAATTCTCGATTTACATGTTTTTGCGAACTACGAGAGTTTGCCTGACGAAGTGAAGCAGAGCTTTTCCAAAGAGAGCTTTATACCGTTTTCACTTATGAAAGATATCAACAAACCTGATTGGTTTTCCCGTCCTATTTCGGCTCACTTTGCCGTGTTAGTTCCGTTAGAAAATGGAGAATCGCGATACGTTACCCAAGTGTTTGTCGCGCCACCTTCTGACGGCAAAAAACACTTTAGAATAAACCATGTTATTTACAGCGCCATTGTGGGCGTAGTTGCACTGGTTTCGTTTTTTGTCGCCTTGCTTTTTCTTATGCGCAGCGTGTCTCGCCCCATAGAGTCATTGCAGAGGTGGGCGGCGTCTTTGGATGAACAAGAGCTCGATAAGCCTATCCCGGAGTTTCGTTATAAGGAACTTAACGCGCTAGCAGGGATGATACATGGCAGCTTGCAAAACGTGCGCAATATCCTAAATCGAGAACGGGAATTTGTTAACCACGCGAGTCACGAGCTTAGAACGCCGATTGCCGTCATTAGAAGTAGCGCGGCATTACTGCACAGAGTGATCGATAGTGAAAATACTAAAGGCAATAACGCGCTTGCGCGGGTGGATCATGCCTCAAAAACCATGGCAGATTTGACCGAAACTCTACTTTGGTTAGGAAGAAATGAAGAAGCAGCTTTACCCAGAGAAAAGGTTAATCTTAAAGCAATGGTTGAGGCTCTAAGCCAAGATTTAATGTATTTGCTGTCGGGAAAAGACGTGAGTGTGCAGCTGCAATTGAGCGATTGTGAGTTAACGCTTGCGAAAACGGCGAGCGAAATTGTGATAGGAAATGTGATTCGAAACGCTTATCAGCACACGCAGCAAGGAAAAGTCACAATAAGTCTTTCAGATGCAACGCTCACCGTGCTCAACGAAGAGGACGGCCTTGAAGAAGAGGCGCTTAACGAAAAAGGCCAAGCGACTTTATCTGCGCCGACTATCAGTGAGTTAGATGGCGGATTTGGAATAGGGTTAAAACTCATTGATAAGCTTTGTGCGAAGCTTAAATGGGGTTATGCACATGAGAGGATAACAGCCCGAGGTTCACATGATGACCAAGGTGATGTTTCTCGTATGAAAAGAGGATATAGAGTGGTGCTTACGGTACGATAATAGGCGCATATAACTCATCAAAGTGTTTGCACTTTGTCACTTCTAATCTGTTTACCGAAACAAGCCCAATAAAAAACGCCGATGCTAACATCGGCGTTTTTTCGTTTTTTAGCGTCCAGCTATAAAACCTACACTACATCCACTCGCTGCTTCTGCGTTTGCGCTTGGGAAGGTAAGTCAGCATTACGCCCAGTAATATACCCACACCGGCTACCATACCACCGCGTGTAAACCAGGTAACCAGCTCATCTTTATTCGCGCTTTCAACCTTAGCCGTTAAACGAATAATTTGAGACGCTTGCTCGTCGTTTGTGGTGGAAAGTTTAGACACCTTTTGGCGAGCATCGTTAAGCTGCTGACGAAGTTTGGCATTTTCTGATTGTGCAGCTTGAAGTCCACTTTGGCTCTCAGCTAGCTTCTCACTTATGATTGGCAATTGCTCGGCTTGCGACATGGTATTAGACACAAACTTACTTTCAACCCAGCCTTTACGTCCTTCATCGTCGGTAATTTGGGTAAATTCAGCATCATTGTCGCGGGAGAGCACAGTAATAGGTGTGCCCGCCTCAATTGAACCTAGAATGCGGTAGTTACGACCAGGTCCAGTATGCATAAAGATAAACAAGTCATCTCTTATGTAATGCGAAGAAGACGCTTCTAAATCAGCGGTATCTTGTAGCGAAAATGCTTGAAAAGAGCATGCAATAAGGGCTGCTGCTAACCACTTTCGAATCATATGAAGTCCAATTTTAGAATTTAAAACGTGAAGATGGTATTGGTTGACCGCGATAAAGGCAAGTTTGTTCCACTTTTGTCTAATTAAAGCATCTTGTTTCATGGCGCCAGCATTGCGAAAAGTAAGCGACAAAGGTAAGGTGTCAGCATCATAAGCTGTGCCTAGCGCAACCATGTCAGAAATAGAATTAAAATTTGTAACGGGTGACAACGCCCACCATGCGTTTACTCAACGTGTACTTCCTCTTTTCGAAAAAAACAGTATTCAGGTTAACTCTCATCGTGAAATGCGCCTTGAAAACGACTATTACGATACCGATAAGCTCGATTTTCAAAACAATAAAATGGGCTTTCGTGTTCGAGGTAACAATGGTGAATACGAACAGACGCTAAAGACTAACGGCGTGGTCAGCGGTGGTCTGCACAAACGCATGGAATACAATGTGAGCCTTGATAATTCAAGGCCCGACCTTACGCTATTTGAAGCCAGCGCTTGGCCCCAGGATTGGGATGTGGCAGCAAAAAACACGCGGCTATCTAAACAGTTTAGCACTCACTTTACTCGCAATGCCTATGTGGCTAGTGTGGGTGAAAGTGTGGTTGAGATTGTGCTGGACTGTGGTGAAGCAAGTACAGAAAAAGCCAGTTCCCCAATCAACGAAATAGAGCTTGAGTTGATGTCAGGTGATATCAACAGTTTGTTTACGTTGGCGGTGCTAATAAACGACAACATGCCGGTACGCCTCAGTGATGTATCAAAAGCGGCGCAGGGATATCAATTACTTCACGGCTTTAACGCTAAAGTTCGACACCTGCCAGATTTCCTTGCGCTTGAAGACACAACCACCACGGAAGAAGCATTTAGCCACGCGGTTCAAACTGCATTGGCGCATTGGCAGCACCACGAGCATGTATTTTGCGAAAGTGGTTCAATAAAAATGCTCGCGGAAGTCGCCAAGAGTGTACGCTTGTTACTTCAAAGTGTATCGCTTTACTTGCCGGTTCTGCAGTGCCCTGAGCTACTAGCCCTGCATAAAAAACTGGTCACCCATGCGCAAAAGTGGGGTTGGCAAGACGACTTACAAAGTTTGCGTTACTTGCTCTCTAAAAAGAGCATGTTTAACAAAACACTCAGCAAACATCCTGCAGTAGTAAGCTATTTGCAAGGACGACAAACAGGCTTAATGCAGGCTCATGAGCCTGAAAAGCTGTTTTTCGACAACGATGCCACAGACATTAAGCTACACGCCATAAGTCTTATCCAGAATAAGCCGTGGCAAAAAGTCGCAACGGGTTTTGACCATCCGGTGCTTGATCATGCAAAAGGTTGGCTGTCGCAAGGTTGGCAAACTGTACAGCAAAGCATGCCGCTAAATAAAACCATGGGGCCTGCCAATTACAGCGCTGTAGAAGTGATGCTTAGGCAGACATTATGGAGTGGGTTTCTGCTGGGTGACTTGTTTGTAGAAGAGCGGGGTAATTTTCGCGCGCCGTGGTTAGATTTGCTCACTGGTATTGATGAGCTGAATGCGCTGCTTATGTTAAAGCAGTCAATAGACGACGCCGAAGTAGACTCTCATGACGAGGTGCGAAAATGGACGTCAGAAAAGCTCAGTACATTAATTCGTATTATGGAACGAACTCGCACAGTGGCTATGCAACGTGACGTTTACTGGTAATTGTTTTCTATGTATATGTGGTTACTGTAAACATGCACGGTAAAGGCAACTCGAATCTCAAGGATGGAGGGCGCTGATGACCTCAGCCATAAATGACTATTTCCTTTACGCACTGCTTGGCATTTATGCCATTGGCTTTGTGCGTCTGTTCGTTCAAAAAGTCAATTTACGTAGTGGACGCTGGCTAACGGCAGCGTTTTTGTGCTGGCCTGTGTTTATGCTGGATGAGTGGCTTCGTATGGCAAATGCCACAGGGTTGGCTAGTATCTACGGGTTATCAGAAGTATTTGCTGTAATCGCGATTACGTGTTGTTACCGCGCAATAAAACCCATGCTGTTAGCTTACCCTACGGCACGAAAGCGGCTGTGGTGGCCTGTCGTGATGACCGGCGTTTTTCAGTGCGCCATTCTCCTAATACCCGTAGACGATAAGCAGCAATGGCTCTCATCGTCTCCTCATGGTCAGCCTCTGCTATTGTGGCCTGCCTATATTGCATCACTGTTAACGGGGTTTAGCGTGTTGCTCATAGGTATTCTTATTACCGAGCATATTCAAATGTACCATAGGCACTTACCAGAGCAGGCGGTGGATATAAAAAACCTGAAAATGCCTAGGCTTGCCGGAGTAATGGGGAGCTTGGTTGGCGTTGCGTTTATGAGTATTTTACTTGTGACGGCCGCAACATTCGGCTTCTTCCCTGTTCCTTTTTGGGAAGGATTTCATCATCTGATGATTGGAACGGCAATTCTAGTTGTACTGTTTTCACTAACCTTTATACGACGGACGTCCCCGTCGCCACTCGATTACGAACGCTTAGATGAAGGCAAAGCAACGCCTTATGAAATTAGCAGTATTATTTCTAAAGCAGAACGCTACACCATAGAGTCAAAGGCGTACAAGGTTCGCTTCCTTACCCTCAGTGAGTTTTGTAAAGGGGCAGATATCGACCCCACCTCGCTCGCATTGGCCTTGCAACTTACCGAAAAGAAAAACTTTAGGCGTTTCATTTTCCACTACCGCTTAGAGTACGCCAAGAATGTACTGCTGCGCAGCGACGCTAAACTTGAAGCCGTGGCAAAACGCATGGGGATAAATTCAGAAAAGTTTTTGAGTGAATATTTGGTTAAACACCTAAACTCCACGCCGCTAAGATAACAAGAGTATTGTGCTAGGCGTTGAGTTCGCGTTAGCCACCAAATGCATTTATCAATATTTGATGGGTGAAGGTTTTACGTAAATAAAAGCCGCGAGGACGGGTTTTAATACGCTGACCTTCTGGCCCCAACGCGTCGGTGAGCACTTTCCCGTTTGCTGCCTTAGGACGAATGTGTAAGGCCTCGCCTTGACGAGAGGTGATCGACTCGACCTGTCCAGTTGCAATTTGCTCGACCAGTTCCTCCCAATCGTGTCTCAATACCGCATCTTCGTGTTCATTCGGTCGCCAGTAGAAGCCTGTTGCTACCCGCCTATGGGCCAGCGGAATAGCTCTGTCACCTTCAATAGGTAGCCACAATACCTGCTGTAGTTTGTTGCGCACGTTAGACGTTTCCCATGTAATGCCGGGCGTCATCAAAAGCGGGGCAAAACAAACGTAGGTGGTTTCTAAGGGGGAAAAATGGGCGTCAATGGGAATGGTTTTAAGTTCGATACCAAGTTCAGGAAAGTCCTGTTGAGGCTTCGAACCTGCACTCGCGCCCAGCCACTTCTCTATCAGCATGCCTGGCCACCCCTTGTGACGTTGTAAATTGGCCGGAATGGCTACATTTGCCATGTCCGCAAGCTCTCCAAGCGTCAAGCCTGCTATCGCATGACAACGGGCTAAAAGGCTATCTGGAGATGACGGGGGAGACGCTGGAGGCTGCATAAATATGGCTAATTTCCTGTTTGAAAAGCGGGTACGAATATTAAGACTATGATTGGAGCATAGTTTGTGGAAGAATGAAAACATATAACAGTATAGTGTGCCCGGGAGTCTATGTGATAGATGCCGATGGATTCCGTGCGAATGTGGGCATAGTGATTTGCAACAAAATGGGTCAAGTATTTTGGGCAAGACGTTATGGTCAACATTCATGGCAGTTCCCTCAAGGCGGAATTGATGAAGGGGAATCTGCTGAACAAGCTATGTACCGCGAGCTTCACGAAGAAGTAGGGCTGACACCGAAAGATGTCACTATTTTAAGTGTTACCCGTAACTGGCTTAGATATAAGCTGCCGAAGCGATTAATTCGACAAGGCAGCAACCCTGTTTGTATAGGACAAAAACAAAAATGGTTCTTGTTGCAGCTCGATTGTAACGAGCGAGACGTTAATGTACTTAAAACAGGTCATCCTGAATTCGATGACTGGAGGTGGGTAAGTTACTGGTATCCAATAAGAAACGTTGTATCGTTTAAGCGCGATGTATACAGACGAGTAATGAAAGAGTTCTCGCCTGTAGTTTTGTCTGCGCAGCATCGGCCTCAACAGCGCCAAAACGCAGCGCCACATAAACGTGGCAAGAAACGCAGGCGTGGATAAGCGTATGCGAAGTTCAGGTACGCAAGAAAGAGGTGTGCAATATTGCGGTGTGCGGAGTAAGCAGCGAGTAAACTGCGAGTAAAAAAGGAAAAACCGGTGAGCCATCAGAGCCAGCAAGGAACAATGTTAACCACGTTAAAGCGTATCGTGCAGGAAATGAATCAAATTCCTGCTCTCGATACGGCGTTGTTTAGGCTAGCCTCACGGGTTAAACAGACCCTAGATGTCGATTCATGCTCTATTTACCTTGCCGATTACGACACCCAAGAATTTATCCTTAAAGCCACTGACGGACTACATCCCGATGCAGTCGAGCAGGTACGCATTGGCTTCTCAGAAGGGCTTATCGGGCTGGTAGGTCAGCGGGAAGAGCCCCTTAATATCGTTAATGCTCATAGCCATCCTCGATTCAAACATTACCCCGAAGTTCAGGAAGAAAACTATAACGCCTTTTTAGGTACGCCTATTATCAACCAACGGCGTGTGCTTGGTGTTATTACCCTTCAGCAATCACAAATGCGCCGCTTCAGTGAAGACGAAGAAGCATTCTTAGTCACCCTTGCTGCGCAGCTCGCGTTAGAAATAACCAATGCTGATATTCGCGGGGCTTTGACGCTGTCAAATTCAAACGACAATACTGCGCGGCAAAAAAATGTGCGTGGTATTGCGGGTTCTCCAGGCCTTGCTATTGGCAAGGGAGTGTCTCCAGACAAATCTATTAACCTTAAAAACTGGGTCGTAAAGCGCACGCAATCTCCTCAAGATCAAATTCAACTCTATCGCAAAGGGGTTGAAGTTACGCGAGGTCATGTCGATGCGTTATCGAAGCGGTTAGATGACGGCATTCCCGACGATGTTAAATCCATTTTTCAGCTATATCATCATCTGCTAGATGCCAACAGCCTTGGGCGGGAAGTAGAAGAAAAAATTCGCCAAGGTTGGGATGCGGCGTCTTCATTAAAAATGGTTGTAGAAAGCTATGCCGCACGCTTTCAAGCAATGGACGACCCTTACATGCAAGAGCGTGCCATTGATATTGTCGATTTATCCGACCGTATTCTTGCCAACATTTTGTATGAAGCGAATGGCAAAAAGGTTACTGAAAAAACGATAACCGAAGCCAGTATTCTCGTAGCTGATGAAGTCTCAGCGCCTATGCTTGCCGAATTTCCAAGAGGTAAGCTAAAAGGCATTATTTCTATTCGCGGTTCAAATAACTCTCACGCGGCAATATTGGCTAGAGCCATGGGCGTGCCTGCAGTGATGGGCTGTCAAAACGTCACGCCAGCACTACTCGAAGACAAAGAGATTTTGCTTGATGGGTATTCAGGCGAGGTCATTGTATCGCCTGAACGTAACATCAAGTCTGAATTTATACAGCTCATTGAAGAAGAGTCGGCCATCGCAGAGAAAATTGACGCCGAGGCTGATAAACCTTGCGAAAGTGTTGATGGCTGTAGAATGTCTCTTTATATCAATGCTGGCCTTTCAGCTGAAGTCGAGCTAAACGCTGAACAAATTGGCGCGGGTGTAGGGCTTTATCGCACCGAGATCCCCTTTATGTTACGCGAGCGTTTTCCTTCAGAACAAGAGCAAGTAAAGCTGTACCGCCAAGTGCTTGAGGCCGCGCCTTCATTGCCTATCACTATGCGTACTCTCGACGTAGGAGGCGATAAGCCACTACCGTACTTCCCCATTAATGAAGAAAACCCATTTTTGGGGTGGCGAGGCATCCGCCTAACCCTTGATCATCCAGAAATTTTCTTGGTTCAGGTTCGTGCCATGCTGCGTGCAAGTGTAGGCCTAAGCAATTTGCAAATTATGCTGCCTATGATCTCCACCGTATCTGAAGTGCAGGAGTCTAAGCGGCTAATTAATCAGGCATATTATGAAATTTGTGATGAGATTGCAGAGTCAGGACAAACGTTAACCAAGCCTAAGTTAGGTATTATGCTAGAAGTCCCGTCGGTACTTTATCAGCTACCTCAATTAGCAAAGCACGTGGATTTCTTTTCGGTAGGCAGTAACGACCTGACCCAATATCTGCTCGCGGTGGATAGAAACAATACGCGGGTGGCAGGGCTCTACAACAGCTATCATCCTGCGGTATTAGGGGCGCTTTACGACGTGGTTCAAAAAGCCAATCAAAATCAAGTGCCCGTGACTATCTGCGGTGAAATTGCAGGTGAGCCAGCTGGAGCATTACTGCTAATGGGAATGGGTTATCGCCGCCTAAGTATGAACGGCTTTAACTTAAGAAAAATAAACTGGCTTATTAGAAAAGTCACGCTGGATGAATGTAAGCAGTTACTGTCATTGGCGCTCACCTCTGTTAGCCAAGAAGAAGTTTTTGTGCACTTGAATCAATATCTTGAAACCAAGGGCCTGGGAGGCCTTATCCGAGCAGGTGCTTAAGGAATGGATCCATTAGTTGTAATAGTTCTTAGCTGCCTTATTTTAGGTTCTGTGGTAGGTGTTCTGGCGGGTATGCTGGGCATTGGCGGTGGGCTTATCATCGTTCCTGTGTTGTCGTATTTGCTTATACATTTCATGGGAATGACCACTGAAACCGTAATGCCTGTCGCTATCGCTACCTCATTATCTACCATCATATTCACAGGAATGTCGTCGGCCTTCGCGCATTACAAACTGGGTAATATTCAAAGGCATGTTGTGCTTTACACAGGCTTAGGTATTGCTTTTGGCGCATTTGCCGGAGCTCAGGTAGCAAGCCATATTTCTGGTGAACTGCTTAAAGATGTGTTTGCGGTGCTGGTTATTTTAATTGCGATGCAGATGATATTTGGTAAGCAAAAAGCCTCAGAAAATGACGCATCAAAAGGTACGCTTGCGACTGTTGGTGGTGGAGCTGGCTTACTAAGTGCACTTATGGGTATTGGTGGCGGTGCATTATTGGTACCTGCGCTGGTATGGTTTCGTGTTAATGTACGCGCGGCAATTGGCTGTGCTGCCTTTTGCGGACTTATTATTGCCGTTTTTGGTACCACGAGCTTTATCGTGGCCGGTTACAATGCGATAGATGTACCAGAACATAGTTTAGGTTATGTGTATTTACCGGCAACAGCTGGTATTGTTGCCACCTCTATGTTTACCGCAAACATAGGTGCAAAGCTTGGGCAGCGAGTAAATGTTCGTGTGTTAAAAGCGATGTTGGCGTGCTTACTCGTGTTGGTGAGCATTAGAATGATTTTAGGAATTGAATAAAGTAATGGAACAGAGCAGTTATCTGGTATTTCCCAGTATCGACCCCGTTATCTTCAGTGTCGGTCCGTTAAGTGTCCGCTGGTACGGCCTTATGTATTTGGTGGGCTTTATCGCCGCTTACCTATTGGCACAAAAGCGTCTTTCACAAACCAACTGGAGCCGTGAGCAATTAAGCGATCTGCTTTTCTGGAGCTTCGTAGGCGTAATATTAGGCGGACGAATAGGCTATGTGCTTTTCTACCAGTTTGGTATGTTCCTCGACGATCCCTTGTACTTATTCAAAATTTGGGCTGGTGGAATGTCCTTCCACGGCGGGCTTTTAGGGGTGCTAACAGCCTTATTCTGGCGCGCCAAGTGTATGAACACGACCTTCCTTCGACTAGGCGACTTTGTTGCCCCGTTAGTACCCATTGGCTTGGGTGCCGGACGCATAGGTAACTTCTTAAACGCTGAACTTTGGGGGCGTAGCACCGATGTGCCTTGGGCGGTCATTTTCCCTAACGCGGGTAATATCCCTCGTCATCCATCACAGCTTTACGAGTTTGCGCTTGAAGGCGTACTACTCTTTATTATCCTATGGCTATATTCTGCCAAAAAGCGTCCAGTAGGGGCGGTCAGCGGCTTGTTCTTACTTGGTTACGGCACCTTCCGGTTTATCGTTGAATACTTCAGAGAGCCCGACGCACATATTGGCTTATATCAAATGGGACTAAGCCAAGGGCAACTTCTTTGTTTACCTATGATAGCTTTAGGAATAGGATTAATAGTCCGTGCTTACATGCGCGGAAAAGACCATGTTGAACAGCAAAAAATATAAGAATAACGATGAAAGAATATCTCGCTCTAATGCGCCATGTACGTGATACGGGTGTGAAAAAGGAAGATCGAACTGGTACAGGTACGTTAAGTGTATTCGGCTATCAGATGCGTTTTAATCTACAGGAAGGTTTCCCCTTGGTGACAACAAAGAAGTGTCACCTTAAATCCATTATTCACGAACTACTTTGGTTTCTTAAAGGCGAGACGAACATCGCTTATTTGAAAGAGCACGGTGTGAGTATTTGGGATGAGTGGGCTACCGAAGAAGGCGAGCTTGGTCCGGTTTATGGACATCAGTGGCGCAGTTGGGATCGCGGTGATGGCACATCGGTAGACCAGATTGCCGAAGTGGTTGAGCAAATCAAAAACAATCCAGATTCTCGTCGACTTATCGTTAGCGGCTGGAACCCTGCAGTGCTCCCTGATACCAATTATTCTCCTAAAGAAAATGCAGCGATGGGCAAACAAGCATTGCCACCTTGCCATACACTTTTCCAATTTTATGTATTAGACGGTAAGCTTAGCTGCCAGCTTTACCAGCGAAGCGGCGATATTTTCTTGGGCGTTCCGTTCAATATCGCAAGTTATGCTTTACTGACCATGATGATGGCGCAAGTGTGTGATTTAGAGCCCGGCGATTTTATTCATACGCTAGGCGATGCGCATTTGTATTCAAATCATCTTGAACAGGTAGAGTTGCAGCTAAGTCGTGAGCCTTTCGAGCGCCCAACTATGGAAATTAATCCTGAGGTGAAAGATATCTTCGGGTTTTCCTTCGACGACTTTACGCTTAAAAATTACCAGTCACACCCACACATTAAAGCCCCTGTTGCCATATAAGGAGTTACCATGAGTACTCCTATATTGATATGCGACGACTCAGGTTTCGCAAGGCGCCAGATGGCGCGCAGTTTACCTGATGGGTGGGACGTGGATATTTCGTTTGCTGAGAATGGTGAGCAAGCCCTCGCGCTTGTTCGCGAAGGCAAAGGCGATGTGGTGTTTCTCGACTTAAACATGCCGGTAATGGACGGTTATCAAACCATGGAAGCCATTCGCCAACAGGATCTTCCTTGCTTGGTGGTTGTCGTTTCCGGTGATGTACAAGCGCAAGCGCGAGAAAAAATGCTCGCTCTTGGTGCCCTGGATTTCATAAGAAAGCCAATTGATAACGAAAAACTCAGCCACATCCTAGCCTCTTACGGGATTTACAGTGGCGAGACGCATTCTTCTGGCGCGAGCTTACAAAAAGCGCAAGACGATAGCGACTCAAATGCCGTTTTAGCCAAGCGCCAGATGAGTAAAGAAGATCAATTAGACGCATGCCGTGAAATGGTCAATATTGCCATGGGGCGTGCGGGTGAGAATCTTGCTCAACTGCTAGGCGAGTTTATTGATTTGCCTATCCCAAACGTCAACTTAATTGAAAGCAACGAACTGTCTATGGCGGTTGCGGAAATTAACCGTAACGACAGCGTGTCGGCAGTTTCAAAAGGCTTTATTAGTGAAGGTATAAGCGGCGAAGCGCTGGTTATTTTTAACGACACAAACTCTCAAAACATCGTTGAACTATTAAAGTATCCGCCGTCGGCTTCCTCCGACAAACTAGCGCTAGAAGCACTAATGGATGTTTCCAATATTCTTATCGGGGCCTGTTTAAACGGTTTGTCAGAGCAGTTAAATGTCGCCTTTAGCCACACGCATCCGGTGTTACTGGGGCAGCACCAAGGACTATCAACGCTTTTAAGTGATAACGTGCAGCGTTGGGGCAAGCTCATGGCTATCGAAATAGGTTATGCCATTAAGGCCAGAGATATTTCCTTTGACCTGCTGTTGCTATTTCCTGGTGATGCCATGAACCATATCTATTCTCGGCTGCTCGATGATGACGCTGTGACACAAGACAAGGAAAGTCTATGAATGCATCTACAGACGCACTTTCCACCGGTGCTTTAGTTAATTCTTCTCAAGTACCCGCAGAGCTTCTCGATTCCATTGAAGTGGGCATAGCAGTGCTAGACCGCAACTTCAAGGTTCAAGTGTGGAACAAGTTTCTTGAAAACCACGGTGCAAAGAAAGCGGAAGCAATCATTGGGCACAGTCTTTTTTCTCATTTCCCGGAAATAGAAGAAAAATGGCTGAGAACCAAAGTTGACCCTGTGTTCAATTTGAAGAGCCCGGTGTTTATTATTTGGGAGCAGCGTCCTTACTTGTTTAAGTTTGGTTGTAATCGCCCTGTAACCAGCGCTGCAGAGTTCATGTACCAAAATGTGACCATGTTCCCTATTGTTGATAAGCGCGGCAACGTAGAGCGGTTTTGTATGCTTGTTTA
The DNA here is from genome assembly GCF_022348315.1 of Alteromonas sp. MmMcT2-5. Classification (NCBI taxonomy): domain Bacteria; kingdom Pseudomonadati; phylum Pseudomonadota; class Gammaproteobacteria; order Alteromonadales; family Alteromonadaceae; genus Alteromonas; species Alteromonas sp. MmMcT2-5. The sequence goes on from NZ_JAKRFB010000018.1 coordinate 49,984, forward strand.
CGATGTCACTGAGCAGGCGCTCGGTAAGCGTGGAATGGAGCATCTTAACGAAGAGTTGAAAACTGCGAGCCGCGTGGACGGTCTAACTGGGCTATATAATCGTCGCTACTGGCAGGAACGCTTTGATGAGATGCACAAACTTTGTGTGCGCCGAGAAAAGCCAAGTACTGCGCTTATGCTCGATATCGACCATTTCAAACGCATTAACGATACTTATGGTCATCAGGCAGGGGATAAGGTGATTAAGATGTTAGCAGCGCTGATTAAGCGCTGTGTGCGGGAAACCGACCTTGCAGGGCGCTACGGCGGCGAGGAATTTGCCATTATTCTGAATGACTCTTCGGTTGAAGATGCCAAGATAGTGGCCGAACGTATCCGACAATTAGCACAGCGTTTAGTGGTAGAACACGAAGGTGAGTCAATAAGTTTCACTGTTAGTTTAGGCCTTGCACAATTCTCTCCTGACTTTAAAGGAGCGATGGCATGGCTTGAGTGTGCCGATCAGGCGCTTTATGAAGCAAAAGAAAACGGCCGAAATCAATATCGCATTTATGCAGCGCCTGGCGCGTTATAGTGCTAGGCGTAGGGTGTTTTTGAGCTCTTGAAAGGTGACAGGCTTCACTAAGTGGTATCGAATACCTGCCTGCAGCGACGCTTCTTTATCGCTTCTGTGGGCATTGGCCGTAAGGGCGATGATTGGAAGGTCAGGGTGACCTTCTTTCATTATTTTAGCGACTTCCAAGCCATTGATATCTGGTAAGTTGATATCCAGCAGTACACAGTCAAACGCATTTTCACTCACTCTAATAATAGCGTCGTCACCGGTGTAACTCACGGTAACTTCGTGACCCATACATTGCAGCATATACCCCACCATTTCTGCATTAATGGGCTCGTCTTCTACCAGTAACACGTTGGCCTTTTTCGTTGTTTCAACAACTCTTGCGTTACTTGCTGTGAGGTGATGGAGCGCATCTACAAAGCGGTTTCTATCGATGGGTTTAACAAAACTTTGATAGATGGGCAGTTCACTGTTTGCAATAATGTTGGCAATATCTGGGGTTGCTGATAACACAATAACGGGCGGTACCCGTTCACCAAAAATTGCCTTAAGCGTCCTCACTAGTTCAAGACCATTCATGCCCGGCATATACAAATCGGCAATAATGCCTGAAAACTGGAGTATTTCTTCGTGCAGATTGAGCAAGTTCGCACCAGATGAAAACGTGCGTGCGCTAAAGCCCTCTTTGGTAATAATTGATTGTAAATGCAGCCTAGATATCTCTAAATCGTCAACTACGGCGAAGGTCGCATTAGACGGTGCTGAATTTGTAGCGGGAAGATCCTCAATAGGTTTCAGAGGCAGTAAAATTTTAAACTCTGTACCAACTCCAACTGTACTGGTTACCTGTAGTGCACCGCCCAGCTTATCAACGCTACGTTTAGCTACAGACAAGCCAATTCCTGCCCCCGGGAAGCGTTGGCCAGTTGAGTGTTCGCCGCGATAGAAGCGTTCAAACATGCGCTTTTGCGTCGCCTCATCAATTCCTATTCCAGTATCACTAATTATAATAACGAGAAAAATCCCTTGGTTTTTCACCAAGGTTGTAACGGTGACGTCGATCAGTCCATGAGCCGTAAATTTAACGGCGTTATCAAGAATGTTAACTACTACTTTAGAAAGGACGACAGGATCCGTTTCTGCGTAATGGGGCACACTGTGACTACAGTGCATATTAAATTCGATTTTTTTGTCTTTTACGCGTACAGAAAACGGCGAGATACATTCGTCGAGCAAGCTGATTAGGTCGACATCTGAAAAGTGCAAGTCGTCTTCAGTGTTATTGGTTAATACATCGGTAAGGTTGTTGGTAAGATTAAGAAGTCGATAGCTGGATTGTTCAGCCTGCTGAATTAGTCTGGTGCGCTCTTCTTCCATGTTAGGAATAAGTTCAAGAGCACTGATAATTGCACTTATTGGCGCTCTGAATTCATGACTAATCAGTTGCAAAAACTCTTTGTTTTGCAAATCTCTATCGTCATCCACAACGGCAAGTCTCAACTTCGATTTACCAAACTTTTTAGGCGACTTGTTTGCGTTACTTTTGTAAAAAAAACATGCAATAAAATACCAAAGTACAATGACGACTGCGCCCAAAATAGTAGTGAGAAGCATCTTATTGCGCAACGCCTGAATACGCAGTAACAACGCGTTTTCTTCCGCCTGCATGGCATTGACCATAGGCAGCAGGCTAAATTGCTGCTGAATACGTTGAGTTGCATCGTCTGTCGGCAACTCAATAAGAGTATAAAGTAAATCTAGTGTGGTTTGCGCGACCTGCCGTGCAGACGCGCTATTCAATCCTTCTTTTGCTATTGCAAAGTCCCTCTCGGATAAGACGGTGGGCGAGATAGCTTGACCTGCACTACTGCGAAGGTATTCTGATATACCTTGAACGGTGACCTGTAGCTCGCGCTTTAAAATAGTATAATTCGCGGGGCCAGAAAACGCGCTGCTCTCCACCTGAAACGTAAACTGATTGATACTAGACTCAGTGGCAAGAATATTGTCCTCTAAATAACTCTGCTGCTTTAAGGCTGCTATGAGAGCTTGTTGTTTGCTCATCAGCGCGATTAAAACCGCAATGACAACCATAGCGATCAACAGTGCTGTAACACTCACTTTTGAAAAAGTGAATGTCCGCGAAATTGATGATGATTTGCGCTGCGACTGGCCAGCCTGGTTTGAGCTCACGTTCATCCTTGCAAGTAATATGCGGTAGAGATACCTACCTTAAATGTAGGCAACTAACGCTAACTTGCAAGGAAGTAGAATAAAATTACGGTGACTCAACGCGCTTTATGTGGTGCCTAATTGAATACAAAAAGCAAAGGCTGGGAATTACCATGACTGCTGTGAGAATAAAGAACAAGCTCCAATTGCCTTCAAGACTATCTACAACAAAGCCGCTGCTAGAAGCGACCAAAGTTCTGCCTGCAACACTCAGGGAGGCCATGAGTGCGTATTGGGTTGCACTAAACGCCCGATTACACAATAGTGAGATAAACGCGACCATGGCAACGGTGCTCCAAGCCCCTGTAAAACCATCGACAATAACGGTTATGGCTAAAAGAGATGTGGAAGGGCCTGTTTGCGCGATCAGTGCAAATAATAAATTAGACGCGGCCATGGCCACACCCGCAATCATTAATCCGCGGTAAATACCGTAGCGAATGTTAACCAATCCACCTAACAGTGAAAACACGATGGTTACCCACCAGTTGAGCAATTTTGAGTAAGTAGCGATATCGCTATTAGAAAAGCCAATTTCTTTATAAAACACGATACTCATGCGGCCTAGAAAGGCTTCACCGATTTTAAATAGAAAGATAAACAGTAAAAACGACGCCGCTAATTTAACGCCATTTCGATTGAAAAATTCGGCGAATGGCGTGACCAGAGTAGTTTGTATCCAGTGAAAAACGGGAGACTGCTTTGTATCTTTGGCTGTTATCTTTTCAAGCAAGGCTTCGCGGTCAATTTGTGGCTCGTTCGCTAAATACGTGGCGCACATTAATAAAGCCATGAGAGCACCGAGTAAAAGATAAATGTTTGGCCAAGTCCAAGATGTCATGTCAGCCAAGAAGAACGGGATAGCACCAAGCCCGCCATAACCTGTCCACCAGCCAGCGGTGGCTACTGAAGACGCAGCTGACATGCCGTCTTTGTCGTCTTGGGCAATACAGTCAATGCGAAAACCATCGATGGCGATATCTTGCGTGGCTGAGGCAATAGCAATAAGCAAACCGACTAATGCAACATAAAACAAATCTTGGTCTGCAGTGAGTTGAGACATCACTAAACACAGCAAAACTACACAGCCTTGCATAGCGAAAATCCAACCTCGTCGTTGACCTAATAGTGGGGGCTTGATTTTGTCGACAAGCGGAGACCAGAGGAAATTAAAAGAGTATGTCGCGAAAATAATGCCGAATAAGCCGATGGCCGAGCGAGACAAACCTTCATCTTTGAGCCAAGCAGATAGCACTGAACCAATCATGATCCAAGGGAAGCCACTGGAAATGCCGAAAAGAAATATACTGAGGTATCGTTTGTCGTTAAACGTTTTTAAAGCGTTGAGCAAAACTGCGGCCTTAGGCAAGAATACAAAAGCATATTGAGCCATGAACCACAGTGAGAAGCAATAACGCGTTGAAGTGAAAGTTTTACTATGGACGAATGCCTACGCAGTCGAGTGGGCAATGACCCAAACCTTCAAGGAAATTCACGCAGTTATTTAGTTCATCTACAAGAAACTGGTCGTTAATTAGCTTATCTTCATTCCAATAATGCACTTGGTGAAGTAAATGCCAAAAAACTCGTTCTTTTTGTGTATAGGGCTGCGTTAAGGTGTAATCAATTTGCCCCCATTCTTCCATACTATCCCAAAAGAATAGCTCGATCTCCTCGATAGGAAGCTCTCCTTGCCAAAATGCTCTCAAATAGAAACACAGCTGCTTTGCTTTGTTATCTACGAAATCTTGAACACTCACAAGTAACTCAACCGTTTATGTTTGCTAAAAGTATTATAGTTCATAACAATCTTACTGCTTAGGACAGAGGCTTGCTATTTACACCATTAAATTTAGGTAATTGTTTTGGATACTAATTTAGCGTAATCGGTAAATTATCGAATTACCAGCCTAGGTGGCGAGTCCAACCAATAGTACTATTTGCAACTATCTGAATATGAGGGGGTTTCTGAAACTCCTTTATACTAAAGGCTAATAAATTGCTGGGGATAATTATTTGCCGATAGTGCATTTTTAGTGCGTTTTTTGCGCTAATCTTTCGTTTTTGCGTGGTACTGTTCGCCCAATCGTTAAATCCACTTAGTGACAGATCCAATATTGGAAAGCTGGACTGCGCTATATTATCTATAACTAATGTATTCGTTGATTCTTCTGGCCAAAAAGGTGAAATGGCTACGAAAGTGTCTGGATGAAGTTGAGGCTGTTGCTCTACGACGGACAAGTAAGTTGTGGCCAGCATGCCTTGTGCAATGACCATACGGTAGCCTGAATTGTCTTGTAAATAATTATTCAATGCATTGAGTTGTAAACTCAGTGCTGAAGTTGCTGATTCGAAATTGAGATACTGCGTAAGTTGATTACTTCTGGGGTGGATATTTTGGGCTGACATAGACGTAGTTTCAGAGTCTGACATGTCGGTGTTTGTAGATTCAGCATGTTGGTTTTGCTGGGAAGTGACATTGACCGGAAAATTAAACGGACTTATCACTACATTCCAGCCTTTTTCAGCAAGCATGTTGGCAAGGCTATTTCCCTGCGCGAGCGTAAGGCTAGAGGGAAAAGGCTCTGTGAGTATGATAGCCACGCCCAAAGGTAACGGTGTTTGCGCTTCAATTTCAATAATTGGGGATTCAACTTCTCCAATCATCAAAGGTTTCACTTCTCCAGGCAGATAGGCGTGACTAACATCTGTGAAAAAGTCACAGTGGGCTGTCATAGGCAATAGCGAAACAATAACAGCAAATGTTAAAAGGAGAGCGTGCCTTTTCATAAAATGTGGTTTGCCTTTACCTTAATCTGGATCTATTCAGCTTGGAAAGCATCAAATTAATTCGTACATCAAGCGTTGTAAGAAGGTTATCGGCAGGGTGTGTTAAAACTAAAATGGAGTCTATTGATAAAGTTGAATAGCGTTAAAACGCTACTCAATACTTTCTGAAAGCGGCTTTGGGCGAAACGGAGTAAAAGGGATGGCGACATTAAAGTGCAGCCAGTGCCCAAGTGTCGGGTGCAAAAAACTCAAGCTTTCAGCATGAAGCTGTAAACGAGACGCCATGGATAACGCTTCTTCGTGGGCATAGAGTCTATCTCCTAAAATAGGGTGACCCAAAGCAAGCATATGTACTCGCAGTTGGTGAGAGCGACCGGTAATGGGATAAAGGGCAACGAGAGAATGGGGTCGCTCTTTTTCATCCAGTGTGCGCTCAATGACGTCAAAGTGCGTTACGGCTTTTTTACCGCGCTCGAAGTCTACCATTTGCTTTGGCCTGTTTGGCCAATCGCAAATAAGGGGAAGGTTAACCTCTCCGCTGTCTTGTTCTACATGTCCATGAACCCGGGCGAAGTAGCGCTTTTTAGTTTGACGTAATTCAAACTGTTTCGAGATATGGCGATGGCTATCTTTATTAAGCGCCAGCACCAAAATACCCGAAGTCGCCATGTCTAAGCGATGCACTACTGTGGCGGTGGGGTACACACGGTTCACCCGGCTAATCAGCGAGTCGCGGTGCGCTAATGCTTTGCCCGGAACACTCAATAGCCCGCTAGGTTTATGCGCAACCACCATGTCCTCATCTTGATACAAAATATCAAGATAAGGTGTCATCGGTGGGTTATAAACAAAACTTGGGTTCGCCATTATGTACTCGTTACTTCACAGTCGATTTTGAATGTTTAACCTTTCGAGGCTACGGGTTATTTACCACAATACGAATGGCGTCCAGCTGAACATCTGCATCCTGAATTACTTTATCAAGGGCGCTCATTTGCGTTTCAATAAACTCTATTTCGCTGTCACGTACTGCAGGGTTACGTTTTTGAAGATCGCGTAAGCGCTGTATTTCTTCGTTAAGCGTGCTGTGCATGCTGTTAAGTGCGTCGTGTTGCTTTTGGTTGGCTTGCTGATGGGCAAGCTTACGCGCCTTTTCAATGGCAAGCTCAAGCGGCTGTTGCAAGGCTTTTAGAAGCTGAGCCGAGATCTTACGTCCAATTTTACGCTTAACGTCGAAGCTCAATTCAGACGGGTTTCCTTGCGCATCTAAACACACTCGCACGGGCGTTTGAGGTAAGAAGCGGCCTAACTGAAGCGCTTTAGGCGCTTGCGCTTGCAGCACAAACAACGCCTCAACCCAATAAGCGCCTTTTGGCAAAGACGGCTCGGCAATGAAGCCCATGCTGCTCTTTCCGTGTACGTCGGTGAGTACTACGTCCATGGCGGTATGCACAAGTGGATGATCCCAGCTTAAAAACTGCACGTTTTCTAGCGTGGTGGCAACACGGCGCTTGTAAGTGACTGTCATGCCTTCTGGGTCAAGACCTGGAAGCTGGCTCACCATCGACTCGGTTGGCATAAGAATAAAGCAGTCATTGCCTTTTTCATCCTGCTGAACACCGATAGCATCGAAAACGCGACCCATAAAGCGCGACAAATCTTGTTCGCTATCAAGGGTAATAATGTCTTCAAGCAGTTGTTCTACGCGGCCTTCACCCGAGGCATTAAGCTCAAGAAGACGATCGCGACCGGCTTCAAGCTGCGCTACGAGCTGGCTATTAAGCGTAACACTCATATTCACTAGCTCGTCACGCGCGCTCATATCGTCAGGGTGTAAGCACGCACCAATAAGCAGAGGCTTAACGTCGTCGAATACACCAGAGCCCGTGGGGCAGGTCTCTTCGAAGGCATTCAGCCCTTCGTGATACCAATCTAGTAATACGTGCTGCGCGGTTTTCGCTAAATACGGCACGTGAATTTGTACGGTTTGGGTTTGGCCAATACGGTCAAGACGACCAATACGTTGTTCAAGCAGATCTGGCGTAATAGGCAAATCGAACAGCACCAAATGGTGAGCGAACTGGAAGTTACGGCCTTCGCTACCAATTTCACTACACAGTAGAATTTGTGCGCCGTCTTCCTCATCGGCAAAATAATGGGCCGCTTTGTCGCGCTCCACAATGCTCATGCCTTCGTGGAATACACTGTGGCGAATGCCGGTTTGCGTGCGAATAACCTCACCTAACTCTTGCGCTGTACGGGCGCTTGCGCAAATAAGCAGAATCTTTTCTGGTTTAACGCTTTGCATGAAATCAAGCAGCCATTCAACGCGCGGGTCTTGCTTGGTCCAGCTGTTAACCACGCTTGCCATACGTTCAGGATACAGTGAATAGGTTAAGTCGCCGCCGCTCACGGCATCTGAATAAACCTCAGGCAAAGTCAGTTCGTAAGCGCTTAATTTACGCATCGGAAAGCCTTCGATATTGGCGCGGCGGTTTCTAAACAGCATACGGCCTGTGCCGTGACAATCGATAAGTTGGTGCAGCAGCGCATGGCGATTTTCCGGCGAGCTTAAATCACCCGCATGTTCCATTACGTCAGGCGCGAATTCTGCGAGTTTGCTGCGTTGTTTGTCGTTAGGCTTGGCGTCTGAAAGTAATGGCGCTACCGCATCGGCCAGTTGGCTGTATTTCGATTCTTCATCTAAGAATGCATCGTAGCTATGGAAGCGAGCCGGGTCGAGCAGGCGCAAGCGGGCAAAGTGGCTTTCGTGACCAAGTTGATCAGGCGTTGCGGTAAGCAGTAATACGCCTGGCGTTTGGTTTGCCAGCGCTTCCACACACAAGTATTCTGCAGAGGGAGCCTCACTTGACCACGCAAGGTGATGGGCTTCATCGACAACCATTAAATCCCATCCTGCAGCTTGAATTTGCTGCTGGCGTTTTTCGCTCTTGCTTAGGAAGTCGATACTACAAAGTACTAGCTGGTCGTTTTCGAATGGATTCACAGCGCTCGCGTCAGATGTTTCGTCATCTTGTAAGCCTTCGCTCTTCTCTATAGCCTCGCAACGACTTTCATCGTAAATGGCAAAAGGAAGGTTAACGCGACGAAGCATTTCAACTAACCATTGGTGCATGAGCGAGTCTGGAACCAAAATAAGCACGCGCTCTGCGCGGCCTGTTTTAAGCTGCTGGTGAATAATCAACGCGGCTTCAATGGTTTTACCAAGACCTACTTCATCGGCAAGTAATACGCGAGGTGCGTGTCTGCCGCCTACCTCTGACGCAATGTGGAGTTGGTGCGGAATAAGCGATATGCGCGCACCTGCAAGACCAATGGTGTTTGAACGTAAGTAATCGTATTGATGATCTAAAGCACGCTCGCGCAAATCGAACCATTTAGGGTTGTCTAATTGCTGACTGAACAGGCGCTTTTCAGGTTGGTTCAAGCGAATGTGGCTGTCTAGCATGGTTTCAGGTAATCGCGCTTGCGCTTTGGTGTCTTCGCGAAGCCCGTGATAGATGAAAAGATCTTGGCTTTCTTCTTTTTCAGTAATGGTCATTTCCCAGCCGTCTTGGCTTTTGACCGTTTCGCCAATTTCAAAAATTAGTCGCGTAAGCGGCGCATCTTGCTTAGTATACTTTCGCGCTTCGCCTGTTGCTGGATACAACACTTCGACAGAACGGAAGTCGCTACCAATAACGACACCTAACCCCAGCTCTATTTCTGTGTTGCTTAACCAACGCTGACCAACTGAAAATTGACTATCTGAACTCATAAATCACCAACCTATTTTTCGGGGGGCGGTATTGTACGCATTGCGTTGTGATAAGTCATTAATACTAGCTCATTTGATTTGCGGTTGCAGGTGGGGGGATTGAGTACCTATGCCCTGCGTTAACAAGACGATTAGCACTAGTAGGCCTTCTTTGCTTCACAACGAGAATGCTGGTAGCAAAAGAATAAGAACGTTGACGTGCCTATCAGGCTTGCTTTGTCACAGGGTTGGCGTAAAACTGTCGTATCACTAACCATGGATATTTCTTACTGTTAACCGCGTTACGTTCTTAACGTATGTGAATCGCAGCTAACAGGAGGAAGCGCGAGATGGATATGAAAGTAGACAGTCAAAAGCTTATACAACTTCGCAATGCTAGGGCATGGAGTCAGCAGCATCTGGCAGATGTGTCTGGATTAAGTTTGCGTACTATTCAGCGAATTGAGAAAACACAATCTGCTTCACACGATTAAATAGGCGCACTTGCTTCAGTTTTCGAAACGACGCCCGATGCGCTTTTAATGGGTGAAACCCACGCCACTACAAGTCATGCTCAAGGGCAGCCAACCTCGCAAACTTCTACTGCGGGCGAGAATGCCGCAGCTCATCATTCAATTAAGCTGCAGGGTGACCGGCCAACGTCGTTGAATCCCCAACATGTTCTTTGGATCACGCTAGCGCTCGCCATCAGTTTGTTTGCTGCTATTTATTATGCGCAAACGGTCAATGCGAACAATGGTAACAACCAAGTAATTGAAGAAGGTAAGCCAGTTAATGTCAGTAGCGAAGTCCTTGAAGATGCAACAAGTTGGCTGGAACTTATCGACAGCGGTGAATATGAACAAAGCTGGAAAGAGAGTGGGGCTATTTTTAGAAGCGGTATTTCAATAGCTAAATGGACAGAGGCGATGCAGCTAGTCAGGGAGCCATTGGGGGCAGTCAAGTCGAGGGAAATTGCGTTAGCGCAAGCGCCAACTTCACTGCCTGGATTGCCTAAAGGAAACTACCTAATTTTGTCGTTCACCACTGACTTTGATTCCCAGACCACAATGAAAGTAGAGACCCTTTCTATGGTGGAAGTTGATGGCGAATATAAAGCAATAGGCTACTTCATTAAGTAGCCTACTCAAGTAACTGGTACAAAGTTTCAATTCCTTGAATGGCTTTGAAAGCATCATCGCTCGTTGCATTGTTGATGGCTTTGATAAGTTCAGGTGCATTGTAGGGCTCTAACAAGGTTAGGAACGTCGCTGTGCCAGGTGGCATGCCACTATTCACTGCTTTTTGAAGTCGCTTCCATACGGTGAACAGCGACTCCTCACCTAACGTTTTTTGTTGCACCACGCTATCGATGGCGCGGTGCATTATCATCCCGCATGAATAATAAAGATTGAAGTGTCCGTTTTTATAAGCACGAGCCGTTGGAGCGCTGTGCTATCTCATATTACGTGAAGGGACTGCTCTTCGCTTATCACTTGCTCTAACGAAAAATAAAAAAGAAAAAACAGTGCTAAATCTCAAAAACTGGATTATGGTGGAATTAAGGGTTCGCTAATTTAACAAACGAACCTTTGAGGCAGAAAGAGTAGTACTGCTTCTCAGTCGACGCGAGTAGGGGAAGAAGTCCTGTTTCGAGCGGCATTCTCCTACAACCGTAACTGTAGCTTGTTAGCGCGTGCGTTCATAAATGAATAATACGGCTAACCTGGCTTTATTTACCGGAGTGAAGGATGCCAAGAAAAAATTCTACCGATACTAAGATCTACGTCCTCGATACCAATATTCTGCTGCACGAACCTCACGCTTTTCTCTCTTTTAAAGAACATGACGTTGTTATTCCAATGACCGTATTGGAAGAGCTTGACTACATCAAAGACAGCAAAAAAGACGTGGCGCGTGATGCACGGGTATCCATTCGGGCTATGGAGGATTTGCTCCACGACGCAACGCCAGAAGATATGCTAGCGGGTGTATCGATGGAAGGGTTGGGCGCGGGTCAAACGGCACCTACAGGGAGTCTATCTATATTCGCCGACCTTAATATGGTCGAAGCCCAGCAAGTCTTTACCAGCAACGAGAATGACAACCGCATTATTAACGTAGCGCTGCACTTGCAAAAGACGTTTGCGCCGCAAAAAGTGGTGTTGGTTACCAAAGACTTAAACATGCGCCTTAAAGCGAAAGGGGCAGGCCTCGCTCATGTTGAAGACTACCGCACCGACCAGCTAATTACTGACATCAAATATTTATCTCGCGGGTTTCACACCTTTGAAGGTAACTTTTGGGACAGCGTAAAGAGCGTGGATAGTCGCAGCGAAGGACGCGATACGATTCACACCATCCCCAAGTCTATGTTGCCAGAAGCGTATGTAAACGAGTTCCTACTAGATGAAACTAAGCAATTTGCTGGCTTGGTAGAAGAGATTACCGACGATCACTTAGAGGTGTTGGATTTAGGTTACGAACGCTTGATGGGTCGTCATGCCTGGGGCATCACACCCAAAAATATAGGGCAGGCCATGGCGCTTCATGCGCTGCTAGACCCACACATTGATATGGTTATTCTCACAGGCCCTGCCGGTAGTGGTAAAACGCTACTTGCGTTAGCGGCAGCCCTTGAAATGGTGGTAGAGCGTAACATGTATGACAAAATCATTGTCACGCGAAGCACGCCGGAAATTGCTGAGTCCATCGGCTTCTTGCCGGGAACGGAAGAAGAAAAAATGTTGCCTTGGTTGGCAGCAATTACCGATTCTTTGGAAGTACTCCACAAGCACGACGAAAATACCAAAGGTTCTATGAATTACATCATGGAAAAAGCCAACATTCAGTACAAGTCGGTAAACTTTATGCGAGGCCGAAGTATTCAAAATGCGATTGTGATTCTGGATGAGTCGCAGAACTTAACCGCGTCACAGCTTAAAACCATCATCACACGTTGTGGTGAAGGAACGAAGCTGATAGTGGGCGGTAACTTGGCGCAGATAGACAGTAACTATCTGAGCGCAGTGACATCGGGGCTTACTTACTTGGTTGAGAAGTTTAAAGACTTCTCGGGCAGTGCCACCATTAACCTAGACGGCGTGGTAAGAAGTCGTCTTGCGAGTTTTGCTGAAGAAAATCTATAACCTAAGATAATGCGTAAATTGGCAGTATTGTTTTTATAACAGAAAACTGTCCTCACTGTTATACTCCGCTGGTGGGAACTATCGGAGTATAACGTGGCTAAATACGAAGTTTTAGCTCACCAACTTAAAGAGCAGATTGAACGCGGCGTGTGGGTAGAAAACGAAAAACTCCCATCGCTTCGCAAACAGGCAGCACAAACAGGCTTCAGCCTAATGACAGTGCTGCACGCCTATCAGATGTTAGAAAGCCAAGGCATAGTAAGCTCCCAAGAACGTTCGGGCTTTCTGGTAACAGCTAAAGCGAGCAATGCCTCAAAAGAACGTGTACAGGCCACAGAAGCCGTCAGCATTAACGACTTTGTATATGAAGTGCTGCAGGCCTCTCGCGACCCCCACATGTTCAGTTTAGGATTTGCTTACCCCGACCCAAGCCTTTATCCAAGGCAACATTTAAATAAGTCTATTGCAGCTGCCGCCCAGCAAATTTCCTTGACCAGCGCCATGGATAACTTGCCTCCAGGTAACCTGGACCTTAGAAAAATCATCGCTAAGCGCTATGCCGCCAAAGGCGTGAATATATCGCCTGATGAAATCATTATTACCGCTGGTGCGCTAGAGGCACTGAATTTGAGTTTGCAGGCATGCACCACACCAGGAGACTGGGTGGTGGTCGAGTCGCCGGTGTTTTACGGAACGCTGCAGGCGCTTCAACGTTTAGGTCTAAAGGCGATTACTGTAACGGTATCACCCAACACTGGCCTGGATGTAGCTGCACTTGAGCGCGCATTTAAAAATCATAATGTTAAAGCCTGCTGGCTTATGAGCAACTTTCAAAATCCTGTTGGATACTCATTGAGTGACGTTCAAAAACAGCAGGTGGCCGCGTTACTCGATAAGTACAATGTTGCCCTTATTGAAGATGATGTGTATGCCGAGCTTTATGCTGATAAGCGTCCACCTCTGCCAATTAAGCATTTTATGAAAGAGGGAGATAGCATGTTGTGTTCATCGTTCTCCAAGTCTTTAGTGGCAGGGTACAGAATAGGGTGGGTCGCCGCAGGTAAGCGTGCCCTTGAAATACAAAAACAGCAGCTTATGAGTACATTGGCAACCAGTGCGCCGATACAGCTTGCGCTTGTAGACTATTTATCCACAAAAAATTACGAGTCTCATTTAAAGCAGCTGCGAAAAAAACTCATCACTCGTAAGAAGACGATAACGGCGCTGCTTACCGACCTTCTATCAGACGTTGCGACTATTCATACACATAGCGGCGGCTATTTTTTGTGGGTGGAATGCCGGGGGCATGTTGATGCAATGGCTATTTATAAAGAAGCGTTGCGTTTACACATCACAATTGCGCCTGGAAAACTGTTTAGCTTAACCAATGAATTTAACCATTGTTTTCGTTTAAACGCGTCGTTTGCTCTGAATGAAGCGAAGCGCAATCAACTGCTTAAGCTTTCGTTATTTATAAAAAGTCTTTCATAAATAACGTGTTATCAATCTGCGTAACGCAAACCGTAGTTTTTGCACATTCTGTAAAGGGAGCAAGTTTGAAACAAGAAAAACATACACCTTAAAAATCTGCGACTTCAAAGTCTACGCCTTAAATATCTACGCCTTAAAATCTAAAGCAACTGATCTATAAAGAAACCCCTAATCTGTTTCTATTTTAACGGCCTTAAATCCCTACCATTAGCGCAAAATTTTCGGAGAAAGCTAATGACGGCAGTTAAAATTCGGCAAGAAGACATCATTGCTTGTACACCCGTAGAAAGCAAAAAAATCTATATCCGTGAGGAAACCGGGCACTTTCAAAAAATACGTCGATACTTGAATGTAGTATTAGTGACGCTGTTTGTTGCGCTCCCCTTTATTCAATACCAAGGACAGCAGGCGATTTTGTTTGACGTGGGGCGTCAAACCCTCACGCTTTTTGCATGGGTGTTGTATCCACAAGACCTCATGATTTTTGCCTTTCTGTTTATTCTTGCGGCTTTTGTTTTGTTTTTAGTCACCCGTCATTACGGGCGAGTATGGTGTGGCTTTACATGCCCTCAAACCGTATGGACTCTCGCTTTCAATTGGGTAGAGCGCCGTATTGAAGGTACGCACAATCAAAGCAAGGCTTTAGATAAGCAGCCTAGCTCACTAACAAAAGTAGTCGTAAAGGGGGCAAAACACAGTGCATGGTTGGCATTAAGCCTTGTTACTGCGCTGGTTTTTATGTCTTACTTCTATCCGGCATCTCGTCTATATACGGAGTTTTTTACTTTCTCTGCGCCAGCGTTAATTTCAGGCTGGACAATGTTCTTTGCCGTTTGCACTTATGCCAATGCAGGTTGGCTTCGAGAGAAAATGTGCACGCATATGTGCCCCTATTCTCGCTTTCAAGCTGCGATGTTTGATAACAGTACGTCATTGGTCACTTACAACGAAGCGAGAGGAGAAAGTCGCGGACCAAGAAAGCGTTTTTCACAGCACAAAGACCTGGGAGACTGTGTCGACTGTAAATTATGCGTTCAAGTCTGCCCGGCAGGCATAGATATTCGTGAAGGAATTCAGTACGAGTGCATTAACTGTGGCCTGTGTATTGACGCATGCGACAAGGTCATGGCCAAATTTGGCTATCCACTCAAACTTATCAATTTTTCGCGAGCCGGCAGAAACTCTGGGCGTAAATTTACTAACTATCTTTACGGCGCCGCAATCATTGCCATACTGCTCGCAATGGGCGAGTGGGCTATCGACAGGCAGGACTTCGAAGCTTCAATTAGCCGTGACCGCAACGCGCTCTACAGAGAGAACAACGCGGGACACATTGAAAACACTTATACGTTAACCGTTTTAAATAAATCCCGCGTGGCCAAAACCTATGAAATTGCTATAGAAACGCCATCAGATATGCAGCTTATTAACGTACCGACTATAAACGTAGCACCAGGCGAAAAGCGAAATGTGCCGTTTTCAGTTGAAGCATTGTCGCCAATGGCTAATACCATGCAATCTGTTAGCTTTGTTATTATCGATAAATCTACCAACAGTGTGATTGGCAATGAAGTGATGTTCTATTCAGGGAATAACAGGCAAATGTAGATGAAACTTACTCTACTACTTCTACTTGGTAGCGCCCGGTCACAATGTTGCGCTCTGTATCTTCGGATACTTGCCCGAAAGGAATGAGTGCCGGACCCGTAGGATCATAGAGCACGTAAACGTCGCCATCGTGCTCTATGGTTCGGTCATCTGCCATGGGGGTTAATGCAATTCCAAGCAAGGCGTGGTTGGGCAGGTAAAGTACAATCATCTTTGTAGTGGGTAAAAAAGCTCTTACCATTGAAGACGCTAACACTGCTTTACTGTCACAGTCCCCTAGGTTCTGCATAAGCACACTTATGGGCGGCGCATACCCAGAGCCATTACTCACGACTCTATCTTCTAACGTGTCGTAAGGGATGCTTTGCAGCCAACTGAGAATTAAAGAAAAATAGGCTCTAGAATCTGACTCAGACGCGACTATCTCGTAAAACGCTTGAGAAACGGACACCAAAGGTTTTACTGACTCAGAGATGTAACGCAGGTGATCTGGCTTTATGGCACTTTGGTTAAATATGGTCGTAAAGCGCGTAAAGTAATGTTCATGCAAGTAGCTATCGTAAGCGTTTTGCTGTACGTCACGCAAATGCGCTTGAACGTCTTCTATTTTCTCTTCGTCAGTCCCCGACACTTTAATATTAATGGCTTCTCTCATGGGCTTGATTGTTACTTTTGCGTCCTTGGGGTCGATAGCCTTTGCTGCTTTGGTCAACGCAACAGTCACGTGTCGCTGTGCTATTTTGGGCTTGTAATTAGTTTGCCTGAGCGGCAAGTCTTCAATTGACTCAAAGGGAATTTCAAACCTGAGGTTATGTTGCTGCTTCGCACCGTCAATCCATTCGTAATAGAACTGAATGCCGGTATCAGTCTTCTTTCTTTTGAACTCGAGTTGTTCAGAGAGCGCATGCTGAACATGGAAAACCACTAGGATCGTAGCGAGACCGAGGTATCTCGTTACCTCGCTAATAAAGCGCCAAATGTTCTTTTTTTTCGAGGAAGTATGAAGCTTCATTGTTATCGTTGGGGTAACTCAATAATTGATCACTCATTTTGTGAGTATGCGCGTGAAAATGAAAAAAACAAGGTAAAGGCTATTTTGAAGCCTTTGCCTTGGGTCGTGCCAGCCCATTACCCTAGCAAAGGGCAGTGGCCGTTAATAATGCATTGAGAGACCTTGGGATTGTGCTACTTGATTCAAAAACTGTCGATTAGTGGGTAAACCACTGAGTTGTTGCTGAATACTTTGTACATGTTTTGCGTAGGCCTGCCGCTGTTCTTAAGCGGAAAGCTGGTACAGAGCCCCTTTATTTACACAAAGGGGTAGGAAGGGATTATTGGTACCAGTTTAGTTCGTCACGTAAACTAACAACTGAACCGACGATAATAAGTGTAGGAGGCTGTAATTGCGCCTCTTCTTGCTTAGCCACAATATTGCTTAGCGTGCCTGTTAGTACCGCCTGCTTTTCGGTAGTCGCCGATTGAACTAAAGCGATAGGCGTATTGGCATCAAGACCGTGTTCAATGAGCTTTTCGCAGATAATCGGCAAGCCTGTCAAACCCATATAAAACACAGCGGTTTGATTCTTCTGTGCAAGGGCAGGCCAGTTGAGGTCGATAGTGCCATTTTTTAGGTGACCGGTGGCAAATACCACAGACTGGGCGTGATCGCGGTGAGTTAGGGGAATACCCGCATAGCTAGATGCCCCGCTTGCGGCGGTAATGCCCGGCACAACCTGAAACTCAATACCGTGCTTAATGAGGGTTTGAATTTCTTCTCCACCACGTCCAAATATGAATGGGTCGCCGCCTTTTAAACGCACCACACGATTGCCTTTTTTAGCTTCATCAACCATTAGTTGGTTAATGTCGCCTTGAGGAAGCGTGTGATTGCTTTTGGCCTTACCCACGTAGATTTTCTCAGCGTCACGGCGTACAAGCTCAAGAATTTGCGGCGATACTAAGCGATCATAGACTACCACGTCGGCCTTTTGCATTAAGCGCAAGGCGCGAAAGGTAAGAAGATCGGGGTCGCCAGGACCTGCTCCCACCAAATACACTTGCCCTTCTACTTTTTTGTCCTGAGCCGCGGCTTGCAGTGCTAATTCGAATGCATCATCGGCTTTGCTGTCTTGGCCCTTTTCTACCATTTCAGCAATGTCACCATCGAGCACGTCTTCCCAAAAGTATCGGCGAGCGGTAACGCCATTAAGCGTTTGTTTTACTTTTTCGCGGAATTTTTCAGAAAATGCGCCAAGTCGACTTAAGTTAGCAGGCAGTACAGTCTCTAACTTTTGACGTAAATAACGAAGCAAAACAGGCGCTACACCACCACTACTCATAGCAATAACGATAGGAGAGCGGTCAACAATAGAGGGGGTGATGAATTGGCAAAGCGGCGTATTGTCCACCACGTTCACCAACACTTTGTTAGCGCGCGCTAAGTCGTGAATATGTTGATTAACATCGCCTTTGTCGGTGGCAATGAAGACCATATCTTTATGGGTGAGATCACTATTTTCAAACTCGCGTTCAATAAGTGTCACTTTGTCATTTTGCGCCAATTGCTTCACCGTATCGCAAACCCAAGGCGCCACCACGGTGATGGTCGCAGGTGTCTTCATAATAAGCTCTAGCTTACGGGCAGCTACTTCACCAGCCCCAACAATTAGAACATTGAGTTTTCTGGCGTCTAGGAATAACGGAAAGTAATCCATAAAGGTTTTCTTAGCTTCAAATACAAAAAAAGAACTGACACTATTTTGCGCCAATTCTTTTTAATTAGAAAACAACGAAAACAGCCTTTATATTGCTATTAGTTATATAAAGGCTGAATGTATTGCTATTTAGTTCTTACGCTTACGGTTTTCGCGATCTCCGCGATTAGGGCGGTCTTCACGATTGCCGCGAGGCGCTCTGTCACCACGGTTACCACGATCGCCACGACCTTTAGCCGGCGGTGTATCTGACCATTCGCGAATATTCAAACGCTGACCAGCAACACGGGTGCCCTGTAGCGTATCGCGCGTCTCCTTAGGCATGCCTTCAGGAAGGTCTACCGTGCTGAAGTTGTCATAAATTTCGATAGCGCCAATGTGCTTCGAATTTATGTTTGCTTCATTAGCAATAGCCCCAACGATATTTCCAGGCTTCGCACCATGTACGTGACCTACTTCAATGCGGAAGCGCTGCATGCCTTCTTCAGGCTTGCGGTTTCCACGAGGTACTCTCGGCTTTCTCTCACGACCATCACGGTCACGAGAGTTTCTCTCGCGGCTATCGCGCTGAGGCTTGCTGTTAATATCTGGACGATCTGATTCTTTAAGAATTAACGGTTCGTCGCCTTGCGCAATTTTAAGCAGTGCCGCCATCAATACTTCAGGAGACGCTTCGTTTTCGTCTTTAATCATCTCAACAATAGGCATTAATGATTCAATGCTATCATCTTGGGTTGCTTCGGCAACCGATTGTTTGAAGCGGCTTAAACGGGTTTCATTAATTTCGCTAATTGAAGGAATTGGCATTGCTTCAATAGGCTGCTTAGTAGTTTTCTCAATAGAGAATAACAAGCGCTTTTCGCGATGAGAGATAAATAGAATCGCATCACCTTGACGACCAGCACGACCCGTACGGCCGATACGGTGCACGTAAGATTCGCTGTCGTACGGGATATCGTAGTTGATAACGTGACTTACGCGCTCAACGTCAAGACCACGGGCTACAACGTCGGTAGCGACAAGGATATCAATTTTACCCTGTTTAAGCTTTTCAACAGTGCGCTCACGAGCTGCCTGAGGAATATCACCGTTTAGTGGTTCTACGTCGTAACCACGAGCAGAGAGTTTATCTGCTAGTTCAACCGTAGCGGTTTTCGTACGTACGAATATGATCATACCGTCGAACACTTCCACTTCCATGATACGCGTTAGCGCTTCAAGCTTGTGGTGTGGTGCAATTTGGCAATAACGCTGGCGAATGGTGCTAGCTGTACTTACCTTAGACGCAATTTTAATGTGCTTAGGGTCTTTCAAGTATCGCTGAGTAATCTTCTTAATTGGGCCAGGCATAGTTGCCGAGAACAGTGCGGTTTGGCGCTCTTCTGGTGCGTGGCTAAGAATAAGTTCAACGTCATCGATAAAACCCATACGAAGCATTTCGTCAGCTTCGTCTAGCACTAAGAACTTAAGTTCGCTTAAGTCTAGCGTTTTGCGCTTAATATGGTCGATGATACGGCCTGGTGTACCTACAACAACCTGAACGCCGCGCTTAAGCTGGCGAATTTGGTTGTCGTACGACTGACCGCCGTATACTGGAAGTACTTTAATTTTTTGACTAAAGCTCGCATAAACCTGAAACGCCTCTGCAACCTGAATAGCTAGTTCACGGGTTGGGGCCAATACCAGTAATTGCGGCTTACGTTGCTCAGGATCGATATTTGCCAACATAGGTAGGGCAAACGCAGCGGTCTTTCCTGTCCCTGTCTGTGCCTGACCGAGTAAATCGTGACCTTCAAGTAGAAGAGGAATACTCTCAGCTTGAATAGGAGACGGTTTCTCGTAGCCAACTTTTTCAAGGGCTTGTAAGATAGGTTCTGGTAAATTGAGGTCTTTAAATGTCATGTCGACAGTTGTGGTCATTAAGGATCCTGGTGCATTAAGTAAGGAGGGTGCGGCATACGATTAAACCGTACTTTTTCGGTTTATTATCGCAAGACGCTATACAGCGATGAACTGGCCTTTCGGGCGAGTTTATGAAGCGTATTCGTAGCGTATTTCGCGATATGCTTGCCAGCAGTGTTGCAAAAAACCATATTATATTCGAATAATGGCAAGGTTGCCACGAAATTGCACAGTTTAGATGAAATAATAGACAATACACCATGCGCTATTTTCAATGTGTAGCGATGTGACAATAAAAAATTGAGGTAGGGCAAGGAATTACAATGACAAAAATGAAATCCAATACATTACTTAAACGCACAACGTTAGCAGTAATGCTGACCAGCGTGTTTTTATCTGGATGTAGTGAAAAATCAATGGAAAGCCATTTGGCAGATGCAAGGAACTACGCCTCTTCTCAACAAATTGACGCCGCCATTGTTGAATATAAAAACGCCATTCAAAAAGCGCCAGATGCAGCAGCACCACGCTTCGAACTTGGCAAGCTGTACTTGCAGCAAAGTAATTTTTCAGCTGCCGAAAAAGAACTCAACAAGGCAATGGAACTTGGGCATCCTGTTAGCCAAGTCATTCCTTTATTGTCGGTCGCTTACCAACAGTCAGGGGCAGAAAATGCGCTGGCCGAAGTAGATTATCGCGCAGAAGGGATGTCAGCAGTTGAATCAGCCGAGGTGGGTTTTTATAAGCTACAGGCTTTAATGCAGCTAGGTAAAAACGAAGAAGCTCAAACGCTACAGGCTGATTTATCAACCCTAGATACGAGTTCAGTTTATAAAGGCCTTATTGATAGTTATGCCTTTGTTTTAAACAACGACATGGATGGAGCGCTAGCCGCCACCGAGAAGCTGCGAGAACAAGCCCCCACCAATAAAGACGTGCTACAACAGCTAGCAAAAATTTATCTTCAAAAAGGTGAGCCAAGTAAAGCTGCCGAAGTCTACGGCGTGTATGTGAGTCAGTACCCTGACGACGTAACCAGCAAATTTGCCTATGCAGCGCTACTGATTGAGATAAGAGAGCTCGACAAAGCAGAACCTATTGTAGATGACTTGTTGACCTTAAATGAAAACCATCCGCTGCTTAATACCTTTAAAGGCATTATTGAGTCGGCCAACGAGAATTATGCTAAGGCCCTTGAGCACTTGGAAATTGCCGTTCAAAATGGAAGAAGTGATCAGGTCGTGCGTTTGGTTGCGGGCTTCAGTGCATATCAAATACAAGACTTTGAGGCGGCACAGCGTCACCTGACAATGGTGGCTTCTAGTCTTCCTGATAATCACCCTGGTCTTCGTATGCTGGCAGACAGCATGCTGCAGCTCGGTGAAAATGATGAAGCGCTTGAAGTATTAGCGAGGGTAGAAGGCGAGCAAGGTATTGATGCCGCACTATTCTCTAAGGCAAGTTATCAGCTTTTAAAAGACGGTAACGTAGTCGGTGCACAGCAAATGGTGGCAAAGTCTGAAGCGGTGAGTACCACAGCAGAAGATTTATCTCGTTTAGGTGTTTTGCAGTTATCACTAAATGATATTGATGGCTTAGTTAATCTTGAACAAGCCGTAGAGCAGTCACCAGAGTCTGTGACGTCACAAGCCACATTACTTCGCGCCTACATTGCTACTAGTCAGCTTGAAAAAGCAAAAAGTGCGGCGAAAGAGTGGCATGAACAGTCACCTGAAACTGCAGCTCCGCTTATTTACCTAGGGAATATTGCGACGGCAGAGGGAGCCTACCAAGAGGCCGCCCAATATTTAGATAAAGCCAGCGAGCTAGAAGGTGCAAAGAATGAGGTGTTTTACTCTCGCGCTAAATTACTGGTAGCCGAAGGTAAAAAAGATAACGCGATTTCCTTTGTTCGCGCCTTTATTGATAAGAACCCCGCCGATGTACAGGCGCTAGCGCTTTGGTTTGCCCTTGCAACGGAAAAGGGGAACGCAGAGGACGTTATCAAGTATACTCAAACACAGTTCAACGCCAACAAAACAAATCTGAATTTAAGACTTCTTCTTGCAAGAATGTACTCGTTGAATAGTCAGCTTGATAAAACGGTTTCGCTTTTGTCAGATGTCGAAGGTAATGAAGCGTCGCCACAAGCGTTTTGGAACTTAAAGGGTCAAGCGCTTATCGCCACCAACAATGTAGAAGCCGCGACAGCGTTTTTCGATCGTTGGCTATCGTTTTACCCGCAAGATAAAAATGCGGTATTGGGTAAGTTGTTGATTATCGACTCTCAAAAGCAGTTTGACCAGGGGCTGGCGTTAACCAATAAGGTGTTGGCTAAACGCCCAGATGCACAGTTAACGTTATTGAAAGCTTACTTTCACAGCCGACTTGGGCAGGCTAAACCTGCATGGGATATCATCAATAGCACGGCCGATGATGTTAAGGCTCTGCCTTTCGTTAGAGGCGTAATAGCGCGCTTGCATCTTATCGATAAAGCGCCTGAGCAAGCTGTAGAGCATGCCCAAGCCGCCTATGACGCTACGCCTAACTCAGATAACGCTTTGTTATTGATAGCGGCACTTGAGATGTCGGGTAAAAAAGCTCAGGCATTTACGTTTCTTGAAAAACACGTTCAGGCGCACAGTAACGACATTCCAAGTGCAATGCTGTTAGCAGAGCGTCAAATCGGCAAAGACAGAGCTGCAGCCATTAAAACCTACGAGCAGGTGCTAACTAAAACACCGGATAACTTTGTTGTCTTAAACAACTTAGCGTATTTGGCGTTTGAAGATAAAAACCTTACTCGAGCTGAAGAACTCGCTAAAAAAGCCGTATCACTGCAACGTGAGAACGCTGACGCAGTAGATACGCTAGCGCAAATTTATGTTGCTAAAGGTGATAAAGCCGCTGCCCTCAAACTGTACGAAGAAGTTTCTGCACGTCCTATTGCGAACGACGATGTGTATTTAAATCACGTGAGTGTGTTGCTTGAACTCGATAAAAAAGCGCTTGCCTCGCGCAAGCTAGCAAGTCGAGAGTTTAAGTCTGAAGCTGCAAAACAAAGGGCTGAGTCGCTTAAGCAGCAGTACGGGCTTTAGGCTCGCCGAGCTTATTATGTCCTAGCTTAAATCGAAACATTCCATTTGCGAGAAACGAAAAAAGCCACATCAATGTTAATGCCGATCAGTTAAGAATTTAATGATCGGTTGACCGATCTTTTCAAGGCTTCAAAATCCGGTATCAGGTAACTGATATCGGATTTTTTTATGGACG
>NZ_JAKRFB010000019.1:0-72762 GCF_022348315.1 Alteromonas sp. MmMcT2-5
ACAAACGACCTGACAGGTATTACCCCAGAGTAGTGAGGAAAAGACCGACTAAATACCCCACAAAGAAAAATGCCAGTCAGCTTAACTGACTGGCATTAGACTTAACGTCGGCTTTTTAATTCTTGTTCATGTAGAAGGGTTAGTTGAACATATCAACTAACGGGGAAACTTCTACTTAGCGCTAAATTACAAGATAAAGCGCGACAGATCTTCGTTATCTACCAAGGTTTCTAGGTGGCTGTTAACGTAGTCTGCATCAATCACGAATGACTCACCGCTCTTTTCAGAGGCGTCAAACGAGATGTCTTCCATAAGGCGCTCTAGCACGGTGTGCAAACGGCGGGCACCAATATTTTCAGTGCGCTCATTCACCTGCCATGCCGCTTCGGCTATACGCTGAATACCAGAATCGTCGAAACTAATATCCACGCCTTCTGTCTTCATTAGCGCAATGTACTGGTGAGTTAATGACGCATTCGGCTCGGTAAGAATGCGCTTGAAGTCACCGACTTTAAGGGCAGATAGCTCAACGCGAATTGGAAGACGCCCCTGAAGCTCTGGAATAAGGTCAGACGGCTTGCTCATTTGGAATGCGCCCGAAGCGATAAACAAGATATGGTCAGTTTTAACCATGCCGTGTTTTGTCGATACCGTTGAACCTTCCACAAGTGGAAGCAAGTCACGCTGAACACCTTCGCGAGACACATCGGCCGACGAGTTGCCCTCACGCTTACAGATTTTGTCAATTTCGTCGATAAACACAATACCGTGCTGCTCTACCGACTCAATGGCTTTTTCTTTCAAATCTTCTTGATTCACAAGGCGTGCAGCCTCTTCTTCAATAAGTAGTTTGAACGCTTCTTTAATTTTCAGCTTCTTCTTTTTCTTTTGCGAACCCGACAAGTTCTGGAACATGCCCTGAAGCTGATTGGTCATTTCTTCCATACCTGGAGGCGCCATAATTTCTACGCCCACCTGCGGAAGTGCCACATCAATTTCAATTTCTTTGTCGTCTAAGTCGCCCTGACGAAGCTTTTTACGAAATGCTTGGCGCGTACCGCGATCTTCAACGTTTTCCTTATTACCCCATGCATCTTCTGGTGGAGGCAGCAAAACGTCTAAAATGCGCTCTTCCGCAGCTTCTTCTGCGCGGAATTTCACCTTTTTCATTTCATTTTCTTTCGTCATCTTCACCGCAATATCAGCAAGATCACGAATGATGGTCTCAACTTCTTTACCTACATAGCCCACTTCAGTGAACTTAGTCGCTTCAACTTTAATGAACGGCGCGTTAGCAAGTTTTGCTAAACGGCGGGCTATTTCAGTTTTACCCACACCCGTAGGGCCAATCATCAAAATATTTTTTGGCGTAACTTCTTGGCGCAGCTCAGGTTCAAGCTGCATACGACGCCAGCGATTTCGAAGTGCAATAGATACAGCGCGCTTGGCATCTTGTTGACCAATAATATGTCGGTCTAACTCGTGAACAATTTCTCTTGGTGTCATTTCAGACATGAATAAACCCTTTTCTAACAGCGCTTGCTGTACTCAAATTCATACGAGCGACAGCAAGCCGATAACAGCACTCAGCTATTACTTAGTAATCTAGTACATCAACCGTTTGGCTATGGTTAGTGAATACGCAAATATCACCCGCTATGGTCAGTGCTTTTTCAGCAATTTCTTTCGCGCTTAGCTCTGTATTTTCAAGTAGTGCAGTAGCTGCAGCTTGCGCGTAGTTACCACCAGAGCCAATCGCAATAAGATCTTGTTCTGGCTGCACCACATCACCGTTACCGGTAATGATAAACGATGCGGTTTCGTCTGCTACGGCAAGCAATGCCTCTAGTTTGCGAAGCGCCCTGTCAGTCCGCCAGTCTTTGGCAAGCTCTACCGCCGCTTTGGTCAAATGGCCTTGGTGGGCTTCAAGCTTTGCTTCAAAGCGCTCAAACAGCGTAAATGCGTCGGCCGTGCCACCAGCAAAGCCCGCTAAAATCTTGTCGTGGTATAAACGGCGCACTTTGCGCGCATTACCTTTCATTACGGTGTTACCCAGTGATACCTGTCCGTCACCGGCCATAACCACTTGATTCCCACGTCGTACAGATACAATCGTTGTCACGTTAATTCCCCGTTTAGCTGGGCGCCGCTGCGTTTTTCGTCTAGCAAAGGCAGCAGCGTTCAAATTCAATAACAAATAAGTGGGGGAAGGCTTTGTAATTTCAAGGGTAAGACAAAAGAATGTGCGCTCAGAGCTGCCTACTATATGGGCTTAGCGTGTTCGCTAGTGTATTGAATACACCATTTATTGAGTGCATACTCTCGCCAACACACTCTATGGCCAAGTGAAATAATGCCTAGGTGATAGAGCACAGATAAAGTAGCAAAAATGAAGACGCTACATAATGGTTTTAAAGGAGTGGTAGTGAAGTATCAGGGAAGAATTCAACAGTGGGATGATGCTAAAGGTTATGGTTTTGTAGAACCTAACGGTGGAGGCACGCGCGCGTTTACTCATATCAAAGCGTTTAAACAACGCTCTAGGCGCCCTGTTAATGGCGACATTATTGTTTATGAAGTTGAGCAGGATAGAAATGGTAATCACCGCGCCTGCAACATCAGCTTACTCAAGGATCACAAAGCAAAACGTTTACGCGCCAATAAGCCAACCTCGCAAAGAAAACGTAACGTTATCGTACTGAGTATTTTCTCCGGTGCACTTGCGTTATTTACATTGTCAGGTCGGCTACCGTTTATAGTACCTATCGTTTATGGCGCGGTAAGTTTGCTTACCATACTGTTTTACGGCATAGACAAATCGGCTGCAAAAAAGGAAAAACGGCGAGTTTCAGAAGCAAAACTGCATATATTAAGCCTATTGGGAGGTTGGCCTGGCGCATTGCTTGCCCAGCAGATGTTTAAGCACAAGCGTAGTAAATCGTCATTTATGAGAGTTTATTGGGTAACGGTTTTGGTTAATCTCATTTTGCTTGGGCTAATTGCATTTGAAGTGATTAGTACGCAGGAATTCATGGTTGAAATTTAGCGAAATCGATACCCTTCAATGTCAAAACCAAAACCACTTTCGGAGCCCTTAACATACACCCATCCTTTATTTGGTAAGCGTTTGTGCTCACTTTGATTTAAGCATAATCGCCCATCTGACAAGGTACCGCTCTCTTTTAACAACAGTGAGTGTCGACAGTGTTTAGAGCCGCTGCCTTTTTCATAAGCAAATTTCAGTTCCGTTTCTTGTTTTTCAGACGCTAAGTGAAGCGTGTAGGGCAATGCCCTATCAATAAAATTCCAAGTAAAAATAAGCCCCAAAAACGGCATGGTGAAAATTGTTACTTTTCCACGCCAATCTTTCATCACAAATTGCGCTTGTCGTTTATCGATGGAAATAGACAGGTAATAAAAGGCACAATAAACAAAAGTAAATAAAACAATGGCCCATGTTGAATTATTTAGCCATGCGTTAATCACGATAAAGTTGGTGAATGCCGATACAATCAAAGCGCCAATAAGTACTAAAAAAGCGCCGTTACTGATACGTGTTATTGGATGAAGCTCAGACCACTTAGGTCGAGTAAAATGCTCATCTTGATGGGCGCTATCCGTATCATTCTCAGGTGGCAGCGTTGCCCGCTTAGCAGCGAGCTCATTTTTTGCTGCCTGATAGCGTTCTGGAAAGGCCTGCTTATCAATATTTTCCAGAACGTCCTCAAGCTCTTCTACGCTATAAGCGGCGTAATTGGGTTGCTCGGTGATGGCAATACTCATTGATACTTCCTTGTAAACGCATTCTTTCTCTACGCGCTATTTCAGCGCCATATGCACCGCATTAAGTGTTACCTACAATAAACTGCTACAAATTCCAGTACCAAATTTGGCATGTCGCAATGTTCACTTTACGCAGACTGTGCTTGGCTTTTTCTGCATCACGCTTAGACTCGTAAGGGCCCAGAATAACGCGGAACCAATCGCCGTTGCTGCCAGTGCTGTGTCTGATAAGCGCCTCTAAACCTTGGAATGCAATTTTGGCTTTCATCTCTTCAGCCTGCGCGCGGGTTCTAAACGAGGCGCACTGCATTAAATAGCGTTTGTCAGATTTTTCTTGCTCTTTGACCTCAACTTCTACTTCATATCCTGGAAGGGTCTTAATGTACTCCCATTCTTCTTCAGGAAGCTCAGGTAACGTCTCTTCTGTAGGAGCTACAGGTCGTGAAGCTTGTGTATCCACGTCGTCTTCTACATTGTCTTTTATTGACCACAAAAATGCACCAAAGCCAATCACCAATGCGAATACGCCAACAAGGCGCACAATAGGAAGTTTTCCAGAAACCGGGGCGTTAGATTGCGCATTTGATTGAGCGCTTCTGGCCGGTTTTCTACCTTTACCAGCAGGCTTCTTTTTTTGAGGAGAGCGTCCACGAGAGACATAATCGCGTTGAGCCATAGTCGGCAATATTCCTACTTGTTATCGTTGTTTGTATGCGTAAGAAAACGTCATATACCAAATCTTTATGAAGCAGCAGCTTTCCTGCACTTCAATCCTGCAGAAATTTTAACGTATTGCTACCCAACAAGCTAACTGAAATCGGTAGGATCAATATCTATCGACCACCTTACCTTCATTGCCTGTGGCAACGCCTGTAAAAATGGCAGCGCCAAACGCAGCGCATTGTGAAGCGGCGCACGCTTTTCATGACTGCATACCAGCATAAACCGAAACCTGCCTTGCCGCTTTTCAATCAAACAAGGAAACGGGCCATTTAACGCAATAGCATGCTGCTGGTGAAATACTTGCTTGCTGTCTTGTAAAAAGCGATAGGCCAAACTGCTGTCGGTCGCTTCTGCGCGAATGACAAACTGGCTAATAAAAGGGGGAAGCCCTGCCGCTTTTCGCTCCATTAAAGCGTGTCTGGCGAAATGCCCATAGCCGTTATGTACTAAATCTTGTAGCAAAGGATGGTGGGGATTGTGAGTTTGCAGCCACATTTCACCGGGTTTACTAGCGCGCCCTGCTCTTCCTGCAAGCTGAGTTACAAGCTGAGCGAGCTTTTCTGGTGCTCTAAAATCGGCACTAAAAAGTGCGCCATCACAATCTAGCACCGCCACTAAGGTTACATGCGGAAAATGGTGACCTTTTGATAGTATTTGGGTACCTACCAGCAGCTGGTACTCTTGGCGGTTTATTGCTTCTAGCGTCTGGTGCAGTTTGTCTTTGCCCCGCACGGTATCGCTGTCTATTCGTACCTGCTTAACACCGGGAAATAAGCTTGCAAGACCTTGCTCGACTTGCTCGGTGCCCGTACCCGCCGTAACTAATTCATTGTGATGGCACGCTTCGCAGTTTGATGGCATTGAGCGCATGCTGCCGCAGTGATGACACTGCAAACGGTTCTGCGCTTTATGCACCGTATACGGGCGGTCACAACGCTTACACATGACGGTTTCGCCGCAGTGATGGCAAAGCAGCGCTGGCGCATAGCCTCTGCGATTCACAAACACCAATACCTGATTTCCCGCGTTGATATGCTGGCGCATTATCGTTAGCAAGCCTTGCGAAATACCGTAGTGAATGGGTTGGTCACGCGCGTCCAACACATGCTGATACGTGCTTTTCGCCCCTCCCGCTCGCTTAGTTAACTGCAAATGGGCATAGCGACCGCTTAGCGCATTATTAAGTGTTTCGAGTGCGGGCGTGGCGCTGCCTAATAAAAGAGGAATATTGTGCTGCTTAGCCCGCATGGCTGCTAGGTCACGGGCGTGATAGCGAAGTCCATCTTGTTGTTTAAAAGACTCGTCGTGCTCTTCATCCACAATCAGCATGCCGGGGTTGTGCAGCGGCGTGAAAATAGCCGAGCGGGTACCGATGATTATCCCGAGTTCACCAGCTCTTGCTCGCTGCCACACCTGTAGCCGTTCTTTATCAGAAAGCTGAGAGTGTAAAACGCCCACTGCAATACCAAAGCGCTTTTCAAAACGTGACACCGTTTGCGGCGTAAGCCCAATTTCTGGCACAAGTATAAGCACTTGTTTTCCGTCGCGCAGTAAGGGTTCGATGGCTTGAAGGTACACTTCCGTTTTACCGCTACCGGTAACCCCTTCAAGCAAACTTACAGCGAAATTGCCCTGCTGACGATTAAGTGCGGCAATGGCAACCGACTGCTCAGTATCTGGAATTGGCTTTTCAGACACCGATAACGAGGCAAGCCAACTGCCTGACTTAAATTCAGGCGCGACTTCTTCAATGCTTATCAATGACTTTTCGACAAGTGCTTTGACCGCAGGTGCGCCATACTGCTTGCGCGCTTGGGACGCTAATAAGGCACCACCGGCCAGTGCAGTAAAACAGGCTTGTTGTTTAGGCGCCCGCGATAACGTGTCTGCAGTCGTTTGCTTACCTTCTTCGGTAAGCATTAGCATGTCTTGAGGTGTTGGCGCTGCTGACTCGCCTTTGCGCAATAAAACAGGCAGCATGGCGTGCAGCACTTCACCCGGCGCATGATGATAGTACTGCCACAGCCATTGGGCCATTTTCAGCAACACCTCGTCTATAATGGGGGTATCGTCCAGTACCGACTCAATGGCTTTTAGCTTGTTGGAGTTTTCAATGTCGCTTTCAGGTTTGTGTAGGGTTTCAACAACTACGCCCACAAGTTTGCGCGGACCGAAAGGCACAACCACTCTTACACCCGCACTTAGTGCGTTATCGTGGGTATACGTGAAAAGTTGGCGCAGCGGCACTGGCACGGCAACTTGGATAAAGGCCATTGCGAAGGTTCTACCTTATTTGACGATTGTTACAGCGCGTAATGCGCTTACTAAGCTTCTTATGTTGAAACTAATTATACTGAGGCTTCTTGCAGACCTATACGTTACAGCAGTTTGCGCTGCTAACAGCTAGCTACACATTTTGCTATTGGCGCATGATTTTGCCACTAGAGCATCTGGCCCAGCCTTGAAAGACAAATATTTAAACATACTTTACAGGTAAGCATAAAAGGAATGTTTTTTGTTTGGCCTTTTTATACGGCTACCTTTTTATACGGCTACCTTGTCTAGCTCTCTTGTTTAGCATTTGGCCAAAAACCGCTTGATCAAGGCCCTGCCATCCTTTATTATGCGCCGCTCTTTTGCGATAGGCTGTTCTTTGAACGACTTATCATTTGAATTAAGTAACGTATGGTGTGCGACTTCGGGTTGTATAGCGATACGGCCTTATTATGTGAGGTAACCCAATGAAACAAGATATCCACCCAAAATACGAAGAAATCACAGCAACTTGCTCATGTGGTAACGTAATGAACATTCGTTCTACGCTTGGTAAAGACATCAACCTAGACGTATGTTCTTCATGTCACCCATTCTACACTGGTAAGCAACGTAACGTTGACACTGGTGGTCGTGTTGATCGCTTCAAGAAGCGTTTCGGTGCATTGGGCAAAAAGTAAGCCTGATATCGAGTTCGAAAAAAGCGCCTTTATGGCGCTTTTTTATTGCTTAAAATTCACGCTTCACACAAATAAGGTGTGCCAAACAGCGCTTTACCGCCGTTATCCTACGTCAGGCCAGTACCTAGCCAGTGTATCAAGCCCTGCAATTCGCCTTTCTAAAAACGTTTTTAGCTTAATTTACAACATCCAGCGTGACCTGAACTCAGTGAAGGTTTTTAACCTTAGATAAATACCTATCCCAATTGCCGCCACTCACTTTTTTACATTGTTCTTCGCTATCAAAATAAATACCAACGGGTGCTGACTTAATTGACGCCAAAGCAATATTCACTTGGCTTATGAAGTCTATATCCCAACCATTAGTCAACGCCCGCTGCTTCTCCTGCTCAGTATTAAACACGGCAATCACTTGCGGCGCTCTCCAATGCCCTACGTGAGTTAGCCAAACAAAACCATTATTGGTAGATTTTACGCTTTCGCACACATCGGTTAGCACGGTTATTAGTTTTCTTTCTGTCATATCCTCGCCTTCAGCGCGAATTTTGAGTGGGCTTTCACAGGATTTTATCAGAAATATTGGATGGAGAATTAACGAGGTGTCTCCCTGCGTTCTATTTTCCTGATTTGGGTTTCTGTCCAATGCATTTATGAGAACGTAGATCCCTTTGATAGCTTTGTTTTTATCCTCCACACAATAGACCTACAGAATGGCATAACAAGTCAAAATAAATAGTATGAATGGCAATTATAGCCCCATTTTACTGGTCTAATTAGTATGCCTAACCTACATTGGTATATGAGAATTCTGATCAGATATGTACACAGTGATTGGCTGTGTTAGAGTTGCGATCGGCACTTTGATAGTGAGCATTAATTCTGTGAATAATGCATTACTTTCAAGACTTGTGGCGCTTTTGGGTACATAAACCTGAGGCTTGTATCCATTAAGGTATGTGAACAAAATCAGTAAAGGTTAACGCCTAGTCTGCTTTTTCCACATGCCACCTTAGGGCGTATTGATGATTGCTGTAAAACAAAGATCAACAAGCCCTAGTGCTAACAACTATTTATAATCACTTTTGTCATTACTTGGTTGTAACGCGCTTACGTTTATCTACCTATAACTATAACGACAATAAAATAGCGACAGAGCGTGAACGAAAACACCGATGAACCCTACATCTAAGGATACCTTTTTACATGTCAGATTTTAGACAACGCGCACTCGACTATCACGCCAAACCCACACCTGGAAAAATCCGCGTAGAGTTATCTAAACCAGCCGACAGCGTCGATGACCTTGCTCTTGCCTATAGCCCAGGCGTTGCCGAGCCGGTCAGAGAAATTGCTGAAGATGCAGATAACGCCTATAAGTACACGGGTAAAGGAAACCTGGTTGCCGTTATCAGTAACGGAACCGCGATTTTAGGGTTGGGTAACCTAGGCCCACTGGCATCGAAACCTGTTATGGAAGGTAAAGCCCTTCTGTTTAAACGCTTTGCTGGCCTGGATGCCATTGACATTGAAGTGAAGCATCGTACGACCGAAGAGTTCATTAATACGGTAGCGAATATCGCCGACACATTTGGCGGCATTAACTTAGAAGACATTAAAGCGCCTGAATGCTTTGAGATTGAACAAGAGCTAATTAAGCGCTGTAAAATTCCGGTATTTCATGATGATCAGCACGGTACCGCTATTGTAACTGCAGCGGGCATGCTTAATGCTCTGGAAATTCAGGGTAAAAGCATAGAGAGCGCTAAAATTGTGTGTATGGGTGCCGGTGCGGCAGCGGTCGCTTGTATGGAACTGCTTATAAAGTGTGGTGCCCAGCGTGAGCGTATTTATATGCTAGACAGAAAAGGCGTTATCCATACTCGTCGCGAAGACTTAACTGAGCACAAAAAGCTATTTGCTAACAATACTGACAAGCGTACGCTTGAAGATGTAATGGAAGGTGCGGATATTTTTGTTGGTGTGTCAGGACCGGATGTTTTACCACCAGAAACACTGGCCTTGATGGCTGAAAACCCAATTGTATTTGCATGTTCTAACCCAGACCCTGAGATAAAGCCTGAACTTGCTCACGAAGTACGTAAAGATCTTATTATGGCTACCGGACGCTCGGACTACCCTAACCAGGTTAACAACGTACTGTGTTTCCCGTTTATTTTCCGTGGAGCACTAGATGTTCGTGCAACGGCTATTAACGATGAAATGAAAGTAGCGGCAGTAGAAGCCCTTCGTGCTATCACGAAAGAGCCTGTACCAGAAGAAGTACTAGCTGCCAGTAAGAGTACTAGTCTGACATTTGGTAAGGAGTACATTATTCCTAAACCTATGGACCCGCGTTTATGCGAGCGTATTGCTACCGCCGTATCTAAGGCTGCGATTGAATCTGGCGTTGCACGCGTGCCTGAAAGCCCAGAAGAATAAAATTCTGGCGCATAAGGCAAAAAAAATGGAGGGGCTAGTGCTCAACCTTTATATTTGCTAAAAAGTGCGCTTCGAGAATACAAGTACATAAAAAACGGCGCCGTGTTGTAGGTTACCAACTAGCAATAACTTACAACAAAGCGCCGTTTCTCTTTAATACCAAATATCAGTCGTCTTCCGACACATCGTTTTCGAAGCTTGGATCAATGCCCATTTCTTCCATAATGCGTCTTGCTTCAGCCGGTACGCGATTGGGATTGTCTTTGCGCAGGTCATCATCGTTAGGCAATGGTTGACCGGTAAACGCATGCAAAAATGCTTCGCACAACAGTTCTGAATTAGTGGCGTGACGCAGATTATTGATTTGGCGGCGAGTACGCTCATCAGTAAGCGCCTTAAGCACATTAATAGGTATAGAGACAGTGACTTTCTTTACCTGTTCGCTCTTCTTGCCATGCTCTGCGTAGGGGTGAATATATTTACCGTTCCATTCTGCCATTGTACTAACTCGGTCTACTCTTTTTTATGTTATGAAGAGAAATTCTAAACAAGTTCACGAAAAGGTCAATTGAGCAGTGTAAACCTCTTGACGTCTAGACATATATTCTTTAATTTAGACGTCTAAACGTCTATAAGAATACATTTTTGAGAGAAAAAGCCATGGTTTCTTACGCACAAGGTATCGATGCATTAAACCAGTCCCTGTCGGAACTGCGTGATATTGATGTATCTTTTGAATTCTTTCCGCCTAAAACGGAAGCCATGGAACAGACCCTGTGGAAGTCAGTTGAACGTCTCGCGCCACTAAAGCCAAGCTACATGTCGGTAACCTACGGCGCGAATAGCGGTGAGCGTGACAGAACCCACGACGTTGTAAAACGCATTCAGCAGCAAACCGGTGTAGCAGCTGTTCCTCACTTGACCTGTGTTGATGCTAGCCGAGATGAACTTAAACAAATTGCTAAAGACTACTGGGATTCAGGCATTCGCCGTATTGTTGCGCTTCGTGGCGATTTACCGCCAGGAGTAGAAAAGACAGAGATGTATGCCTCTGATCTTGTTGCCTTGCTAAAAGACGTTGCCGATTTTGATATTTCTGTTGCTGCCTATCCAGAGAAGCACCCTGAAGCACCAAATGCGCAGTTTGATTTACTAAACCTTAAGCGCAAAGCAGAAGCAGGTGCCACAGAAGCGATAACCCAGTTCTTTTTCGATACGAGTGTGTACCTTCGATTTAGAGACCGTGCAGCCGCAGCGGGTGTCGACTTAGATATCGTTCCGGGTATTTTGCCGGTAACCAACTACCAAACACTGGTGAAATTTGCGGGGTTCACAAATGTTCATGTGCCGGGATGGTTACACAAAATGTTCGACGGCCTTGATGCCGACGACCAAGCTACCCGTAATCTTATAGGCGCTAACATTGCTATGGACCAAGTTAAAGTACTCGCTAAAGAAGGGGTAAAACACTTCCATTTCTATACTTTGAACCGTAGTGAATTGAGCTACGCCATCTGCCACATGCTCGGCGTGCGTTCAGGCGCTTAATAAATAACGACAATCAGGACCGTGCTTACGTTGTTTAATGAAGTACTCCACAAAAGGCGCAGTCAATGCGCCTTTGTTGTATAAAGCCTGCATTAAACTTTGCCACCAAGGCCGCCCGCAGTTACCATCTGATATAACATGTAATGAACTATCGATGCTTTATAACAGTACGCATAGATAAAACCGCGCTGTTTACCATTTACACGGTATCGTCAGGAGAAATTGAGTGGATTTAGACAAGGTTAAAGCCTTATATAACAATGTTACTCCTCAGGTTAGAGATCTCTTTAACATCTTCATAAAGCGCTGTAGAGAAGACAATATTACTATCTCTGCTGGGCACTTAGCCTATGTAACTTTATTATCTTTAGTACCATTTATCATGGTGACCTTTACCATTATGTCGGCTTTTCCTGCCTTCGCATCTGTGAGAAGCAAGCTCGAACATTTTGTTTTTAGCAACTTTGTTCCCACCGCCAGTGATGTGGTGCATAAATACATGACCGATTTTGTAGGCAATGCCTCACAAATGAGTGCTATTGGTATTTTGTCGCTGCTGCTCGTTGCGTTAATGCTTATATCAAACGTAGATAAAACCCTGAATAGAATTTGGCGTACGCAAAGTGACAGACCTATTGTGTATACCTTTGCTATTTACTGGATGGTGATCACTCTTGGTCCAATGTTAATCGGGTCCAGTGTGGTGGTCAGTTCTTATTTAACTGGATTAGCGGCATTCACCGAAGAATACACACCAGGTCTTGGTACCTTCTTACTCAGTCTTGTACCAAGCGGCGCAGCCATGCTTGCTTTCACCATTTTATACATGGTGGTTCCTAATAGAAGAGTCTTTGCTCGTCACGCACTGGTTGGCGCTATCGTGGCTACTATCGCTTTTGAAATTACCAAGTCAGGCTTTGCGCTTTATGTTACGAACTTTCCTTCGTACGAACTTATTTACGGCGCGCTTGCGGTGGTACCTATTCTGTTTTTATGGGTGTATTTGTCGTGGGTAATTGTGCTGTTTGGTGCTGAATTTACCTGCAGCCTAGGTGAAGCGTTTGAAAACAGAAAAGCAGAAAACGAACCCCGCAAGGTACCTCAAGAATAATCAGCCCTACAGGTTTAAAATAAAGAAGGGAGCTTCTCGCTTCCTTTCTATTTATTACTGCTTAAAAGCTAGTTTTTCATTGAAGAAATAAACGCATCAGACTCGGCAATAGCAGAATTCATTTGTCTGATAAGCTGAGCGACGTTGTTCTCAATGGTAGAGAGCTCGCCCTGCAGCGCGCCTATCGCGCTGGCATTTAAGTTATGTTTCAAGTACAGCACATTATCTTGAAGCGCGCTTAATACCGGCGGCATTTTACTTTCCGCTTTGCGCATAGCCGTCATTAGTGAAGAGTAACGACGCTTAGTTTCGCGAAGCTTCGCCGCACTATCCCGCTTCAGCGATGCGTTCTCATACTTCTCTAACTCTTCAGACCATTCATCGAATAAAGCCTCAGCTACACTTTCCACCTTGTCTATACGTGAACTCACTTCTTCCGAGGCGGCAACACTATCTTCGTACTGACCGTTTAATCGATTGTAAACATCTTCAAGCTCACCGCCATCAAATGCAACGGCCGCGCTGAATGCCTCAAGCGCCGAATTAAACTGCTCTTGAGCGTCCTCTTGTGATTCTTTCGCGTTTTCAACGCGGTCTACTAAGATATCACGCTTTTCAACGCCCACCTTTTCCCATGCTGCGTAATATGCAGACTGACACCCACTAAGGGCAAGGATAGCAACAAATGCTGATGCAAGTAGCTTCATGCGGTTACTCCACCTCTAAAGCGCGCTGCGCTTATAATACTGATTAAATGCAAAATGGCACCTAATGGCCAGAATACGATAGCAAGAACGACGGTCGCAGCTAGGGCATAACAGACGCCTACGGTAATGAAATAGAACAGCGCGCCCAGTATTCTGCCTTGAACCAAATGACCTAAACCAGGAATAAAGAAGTTACAAATTGCGGCGATTACATTACCGCCCGATCCTTGACCTGCCATATAAACCTCCTCGCATTTATGACTATAATATGATTAGCTAGCACGTAATGACACTTGTTCTATAGTATACACTTAAGATTTATCGCTTATTTTACAAGCATAAACAGCGTTAAAGCAGTCAGCACGCAACCGTTTGTATAACAATAAACTAAACTAAAACAGGCACTCACACAACGCGCAGAAACAAAATGAAACGACTTTACCCCGATGTTACCTACTATGAAAATGGATTTATCGAAGTGGGAAGTGGGCATTCGCTTTACTTCGAGCAAAGTGGTAATCCAAACGGCATCCCTGTGCTCTTTATTCACGGAGGCCCAGGTGCAGGCTTACCCCCTAATTACAAATGCTTTTTTGACAGCAATAAGTATCGCATTATCGGCTATGAGCAACGTGGTTGCGGCCGCTCTACGCCTATCGCTGACACGCTAAACAACGACACATGGTCGAATGTTGAAGATATCGAAGCATTACGTACACACCTTTCAATTCCAAAATTTCTCTTGTTTGGCGGTTCGTGGGGTTCGACACTCGCCCTGCTCTACGCGTTAAAGTACACGCCGCGAGTGACAGGACTCATTGTACGTGGCGTATTTTTAGCTCGACAGGAAGACAGGGATTGGTTTTTATCGCCAAATGGCTGTGCAGCTCAATTATTTCCCGAGTATTACCGGAAATTTACAAAAGATGTGCCTAAGCCTGTGACCTCTAATTCAGTGTGTGATTTCTATAGTGCAATGGTGCGTTCTAGCAATGATGTACTAAGACATTCAGCGCTTAAAAGATGGTACCAATGGGAAGAGAGACTTTCTCGTATAACGCTACCACCTGGTGTGGGTGACTCGACAACTAATTACCCTATGCAGCTGGTCACCTGTTTAGCCACATTGGAATGCCATTTCCTATCTAACCAATGCTTCCTAGACGAAAACTATATTCTTGAAAACATTAGCAAAATAAGTCATATTCCTGGAACAATTGTACATGGTCGTTACGACATGATCTGCAAAACAGAAGCGGCGGAGGCACTTCACAAAGCGTGGCCTCAAAGTCAGCTACAAATTATCCCCGACGCGGGGCACAGTACTTCCGAGCCTAGTATAGGTTACGCACTCTGCCGTGCTACCCGCGACATGTCTCGCTTTATTCAGGAGTCGTCAAAGTGATAGGACTAATTCAACGCGTATCGGAAGCCAATGTCACCGTTGCCGGTAATGTTATCGGCGAAATTGGTAAAGGCATGCTGGTGCTCTTGGGTGTAGAGAAAGAAGACGGTGACGCGGAGATTGAGAAACTAGCAAATAAGCTCTGTCGATATCGCATGTTCAGTGACGAAGACGGAAAAATGAATCTAAATGTTGAGCAAGTGGGAGGCGAAATACTGGTGGTCTCTCAGTTCACACTCGTAGCCGATACGCAGAAAGGTAATCGTCCTGGTTTTTCACGCGGCGCATCGCCAGAACACGGCCAAGCCATTTATGAAAAGTTCGTTCAGTCTCTAAAAAATAAAGGTATGGTGGTGGCCACTGGCGAGTTCGGCGCTGATATGCAAGTAGGCCTAATTAATGACGGCCCCGTCACCTTTCAATTTAGCGTTTAGCGGGTAAAATCGTACGCTTCGTCAGCATCCCAAACTTGCTTACATAATTAAGCTTGTACCGCATGTATTCTTACGTTTAAATACTCGTTCATTCATTTAAGAAGGCCGGTTTATTGTGTACAAGGTAGTCACACCAAAAAGCGATGCCGAGTTTGAAGCCTATTTTCATTTTCGGTGGGAACACTTACGCCAGCCATGGAATTTCCCTCCAGGCTCTGAAAAAGACGAATATGAACAAGTCGCAGAGCACCGTATTATTACTAACCGAAATGGCGAAATTGTAGCTTGCGGCCGTGTGCATTTGAACACAGCCGAAGAGGCACAAATTCGTCATATTGCGGTTCACCCAGGCCATCAACGCAAGGGCTTAGGCCAAATGATCATGGCCGCACTAGAAAACGTTGCGAAAGACTTGGGCGCCGAGCGCGCTGTAACGAACAGCCGCGAAATATCTATCGACTTTTTTAGCGCATGTGGCTTTGAAGTTGAGCGTGAAGCGCCTAACGAGCTAGGCATGCTTAAACGTCAACAAATGGTCAAGAAGTTCACTGAAAACAACACATTGGTACTTCACCCTAAGTGGTGTAAATCGCTGCAAGAGACATGGTCTGAGACCATTCCCATTACCGAGCACATGGGAATTAAGCTTTACCAGTACACAGGCCGCACGCTTGAAACCCGTGCATCATTAAACAAAAACATCAATATTCACGGCACTATGTTTGCTGGCAGTATTTTTTCTTTAGCTACACTAACTGGCTGGGGCATGATTTACTTGCAGCTTAAAGAGCGTGGATTAGACGGTGACATTGTATTGGGCGATGGTGATATTCATTACCATAAACCCATCACGATGAAGCCAAGGGCAATCTGTAATATTGAAACCTTGTCTGGAAAGTTCAAGCCGCTAGAGAACGACAACAAGGCAAGGTTTGAGCTGAGTGTGGCAATTTTAGATGGCGACACCCCTGTGGCGGAATTTGAAGGGGTATTCTACGTACTTCCTCCCTCTAAAAATGAAGAAGAGTAGCGTTACGGATTAGCGATCATCACTAATTCGTACGAGCCGTCATTAAGAACAAAAATCCACTCATAAAAAAAGCGCCGTTAAGGCGCTTTTTTCGTCGTTAAGCTATTTGTAAGCTATGCACTGCGTGTACTACGCGACCATAGCTGCTTGAAGCTTTTTCATCGCGTTCTTTTCAATTTGACGAACACGCTCTGCAGAAACCTGATATTTATCAGCTAAGTCTTGCAGAGTAATCTTGTTGTCTGCTAACCAACGAGTTTCGATGATATCTTGGCTACGCTCGTCTAGCGTTTTAATCGCTGAGTACAAGCGCTTGCTCGCCGCTGTATCCCAGTCGTTGTTGATTACGTCAGTTTCAACATCTGAAGATTTGTCTTCTAAATACTGAACTGGCGCAAAATTGCCTGTTTCATCTTCGTCCGCAGTTAAATCGAACGCTTGGTCTTGAGAACTCATACGCGCTTCCATTTGAAGCACTTCTTTTGTACTCACGCCCAATTCGTTCGCTACCGTTTGCACTTCGTCATGAGTAAACCAACCAAGACGCTTCTTCGCCTTACGAAGGTTAAAGAATAGTTTGCGCTGCGCTTTGGTTGTCGCAACTTTCACTATTCGCCAGTTTTTAAGTACAAACTCATGAATTTCAGCTTTGATCCAATGTACCGCGAAAGAAACCAAACGCACGCCCACGGTTGGGTCGAAACGCTTAACGGCTTTCATCAGACCGATGTTACCTTCTTGAATTAAGTCGGCTTGTGGTAAGCCATAACCTGAGTAAGATTTTGCAATGTGCACAACAAAACGAAGATGTGACATTACTAGCTTACGAGCGGCTTGTAAGTCTTCGTCTTCGCGAAGGCGCACTGCCAACTCGCGCTCTTCCTCAGCGCTAAGCATATCAATGCTGCTTACAGCTTGGATGTAGCCTTCAATGCTACCGCTGTGTGGCACTGACAGGGCCATAGATTGCAAATTGTTGCTCATTGTTCACCTCATTTATTGCCGCTTCATATTAGCAAAGTAACCGAAGCTGCGCGAGACCTAATTAAGATATGAAGCCTAACCGATATGTAGGTATAGTGACTATTTCTACAATATCAAGACCTAAATAAAGAAAAAAAGTTCAACTCTTAAGCTTGCGGTCCATTTACGAAAGCATTCACCGCAAACACTAAGCCTAGACTATCGACTTCACATCGAATGACACGCTGCATTTTCTGGCGTCGTGCCTTTGGGTCGGTCATTTAACCACTACATCATTATACTTTAATTACACATACCAAAGTGAAGGCTAATCTCACTGGTATGAAATCCAACGCTTATTAATTACACGCTAGTTACCCGAAACATAAGATTTCCACTATCTCTAAGATAAGTCAGCGAGGTGCCTACGCGTCAATACAGTATGTAAACCTTGTATATGTCATCTTATACCTTGCTTTTCTGGCTGGAAACTGAAAATAATAGATTGAATTAATCGATTTTGCACTACAACCGCTGTACAGCATTTTCCAGACAACAATTATAAGAGACTGGAGGGGAAATACTTAAGGAAAGGAGTAAGGCAAGTGAAGCAAAGAGGATCTTGATGTTTGCTTACGTCGCTAGACAGCCAATATTTAATGTAAACAGAGAAGTTTACGCCTACGAACTACTTTTTCGTGTTGGAGAAGATAACTGCTTTCCCGATATACCTCCTGACGAGGCTACCTCGAAAATTCTTACCTCTACCCATTTAAGCTTAGGTATTGAAGAGATAACCGGAGATAAGAAAGCCTTCATTAACTTTCACCGCGACACACTTATGTTTCGTTTTCCGACCTCTCTGGATGCAAGCAAAGTGGTCATTGAGATTGTAGAAACCGTTGACGTTGATGATGCGCTGGTAGCCGCTTGCAAACATATTCGAGGTCTTGGCTATCCTATTGCTCTTGACGACTACGACATGAAAGGGAAGTGGGAAGCATTCATTCCATTTACCAGCATAGTCAAAATTGACATTACAGAGATCCCCCACGACAAAATTCCCGCCCTTGTCGAACGCTTCAAATCGAACAAAATACAGTTGGTTGCAGAAAAAATTGAGACCTATG
The DNA here is from genome assembly GCF_022348315.1 of Alteromonas sp. MmMcT2-5. Lineage (NCBI taxonomy): Bacteria > Pseudomonadati > Pseudomonadota > Gammaproteobacteria > Alteromonadales > Alteromonadaceae > Alteromonas > Alteromonas sp. MmMcT2-5. The sequence continues at coordinate 18,228 of NZ_JAKRFB010000019.1, forward strand.
AAGAATTCAATAAATTCAAAGATATGGGTTTCGACTATTTCCAAGGATACTTTCTAGCTAAACCCGAAATCGTAAGGCACAGAAAGTTAGGGCCCAGCAGCCTAACCATGATGGAGTTACTTACGCTAAGTAGCCAGGCAAAGCTTAATTTCGATGAAGTAAACAAAATCATTGAACGAGATCCCTCGCTTACCTACTTGCTGCTGCGGTTTATCAACAATCCTCTGGTCAACAAGCGATATAAAATAACTTCACTTAAACACGCGTTAACCTTTATGGGCGAAGTAGAAGTGAAGAAGTTCATATCATTGCTGGCTCTTGCAAACCTAAGCGATGGTCAACCTACTGAGCTAATGCAAATGGCGCTTGTTCGCGCTAAGTTCTGTGAACTGGTCTACACCCAGCTTAAAGATGCCGATGACCCGTTAAAAGGTTTTCTTACTGGCCTGCTTTCTTTGCTTGATGCCATGATGGAACAGCGAATTGACGATTTGGTCAGCAAGGTTCCAATTAGTGACGACGTTAAAGATGCCCTGTGCGGTAGCCCTGGTATGCTTCGCAACTGTCTGACACTGTCACAATTCTTTGAAAGAGCTAAATGGACGGGCATTCAGCAATTCGCAACAAAGTATGGTGTTAAACAGAGTCTTCTGCATAGTTATTACAACGAAGCGATAAAGTGGGCTAAATACATTCATAAGGCCGCTTTGAACGACAACTAAGCCTACGATTACGCCAGTTGATGTGAAATTAATCGTTGAATAGTTGTTAGATTGCGCTTACATATCATAGACTAGGGTCAGTTCTTTTGGATGACACATTAAAGAACACCTAACCTTAGCGTGTGACGTAGCGCTAGCTAAGCCTCTAAATATAACAATAAAAATAACCTTAACCGTGTTGTATCAGGAATAGATTATGTTCGCGTTTATAGCTCGCCAGCCTATTTTAGATAAAAGCAAAAGTGTTTTCGCCTATGAGCTTCTGTTCAGAGATGGCAAGTCTGGTGCTTATCCGGAACATAACGAAGAGAAAGCTAAGTATATTTCTGAGCACTTCCATCCACTTGGGCTTGATGATATCAGCGGCGAAAAAACGTCTTTTATCACGTTCTCGTCAGATACAATTATTTCCCGCTTTCCTACATCGCTGAACCCTGAGTCGGTAGTGGTTGAACTGGCTGAACCAACCGACAACACCAGCGGCCTATTCGAAGCATGCCAGCACATAAAGCAACTTGGCTTTAAGCTAGCTATCGATGACCCTATGATGGTGGGTTCAAAACACGACATATTTCCTCTTATCGATATTGTGAAAGTCGATGTGACAAAAACCCGCTTTGAAACCATTGAAAAGCACATTCCGCGCTATCACGATGCGAACGTGCAATTAGTGGCGGAACAGGTTGATACACAAGATAATTTTTCAACGTGCGTAGATTTGGGTTTCGACTTCTTCCAGGGTTATTTTTTCTCGCAACCGGAAGCACGTATTCTACGACAGCTTCCAGCGTCTAAAATGAACATTGTTGATTTGATGGGCGAAAGCTCTAGCAGCGACTTTGACATAGACCGTATCAGCCAAATTATAGAGCGAGACGCCACCTTAAGCTTCTTATTGCTGAAGTTTATCAATAACCCCACTATTAATAAGCGTTACAAAATTACATCACTAAAGCACGCGCTTAATTACATGGGTGAAGTAGAGATTAAGAAATTCATCGCTTTGTTAAGTTTAACGAACTTAGGCGATGAAAAGCCCCTTGAAATCATTCATATGTCTTTAGTTCGCGCTAAGTTTTTCGACTTACTTGCTGAGCGTAGAGGTCTTAGAAATAATCCGCCCATCTCCTTTTTGGTTGGTTTATTTTCGCTTCTTGAAGGGTTACTTGATCAGTCTATGACAGACATTGTAAAGCAGCTGCCGCTTTCCGATGAGGTTAACGATGCACTACTTGGCAAGAACTTAGAAATGAACAGCTATATGACTTTGGTTCGCGCCTTTGAAAGCGCCCTTTGGATGAATGTCATAAAACAAGCTAAAGTGCTTAATATTGACCAGAAGCAGCTGCATATGCTGTATAACCAAGCCATCATTTGGGGCAATGGAGTGCGCAGCGCTATCTCCTCACACTATCCCCGTGCGATAGCTTAAGTACAAAACTAAGAACACGCCTACTTACCGCCAATAACGTCATACAGTGACTTATATATTTCGCACTGTAGGCGTGTAAGTATACTCACGTCTACGACTACTTGGGCTCTATTTCCCTTACATGACGCTGCACAGAGATAAGTGAGCCCAGTAAACCGAGCAGCACCGATAGTCCCAGCATAGTCAGCAATGCAGAACCGGTTAATCCGGTAATGTTGAAATCCTTCTGATACATAGCGGCAAACGTAGTGATGCTGCTATCCATCCACCATAGTATGATAATAACGGCAAACCACGCCATTAGTCCGCCCAATAGGCCATACCAGAAGCCTGTATATAAAAACGGGCGATGGATAAACGCATCGGTTGCGCCAACCAGCTTCATCACTACGATTTCGTCATACTTGTTCAAAATATTCAGACGAATGGTGTTACCAATAATTAGTACAACGGCGATGAAAAGTAGTAATCCTATTAGCGTAACCAAGTCTCTGGCAATATCGATAACGGCATATAAACGCTCTAACCATTCGATATCCAGTTTACCTATATCAACTTCACGCTGCTGTCGCAGTTTATCTAGCAGTGCTTTCGCTGCCGTCGGCGACGCGTGTTTTTCGTTTGGCGTTACTAGCACTACATCAGGCAGTGGGTTTTTCTCTAGATAGGCGATGGCATCGCCCAACCCTGACAAGTGCTGAAATTCTTTAAGCGCATCATCCGCTGGAATATAAACAACGCTGTCTATTTCAGACCAGCTGTTTAATCGTGCCACCAGCTGTTGCGAACTTGCCGCGTTGATATCTGGCTTTAAAAACAGAGATATTTCTGACGCCTGATCCCAGCCTGCTGTAATTTTCTCAGTATTTTTCACCATGATATAAAGCGTACTAGGTAGCGTAATACTCAGGCCTAGCACCCCAATAGTCATTAAAGATGCCAGCGGCTGACGCCACAGCTCTCCAAGACTCGCCAGCGCTTGGCGTACATGGCTGACAAAGAACATCACAATAGATTGGACAAAGCCTACTCTGGCAGAAGACGCCCCTTTTGCACGCCCTTTAAACAAAATGCTCATGACCAGTCTCCTTCACTGCTGGCTGAACTTGTGCCATCAAGGTCGTCAGTAAGGCCATCGGTGATCATTTGACCATTTTTGAGGGTCAACGTGCGATAACGCATGCGAGCAATCAGCCCTAAATCATGGGTTGCAATAAGTACTGACACGCCCGCTTGATTGAAGTCTTCAAAAAGGCGAATGATTTCCATGGAAAGCTTGGGGTCGAGGTTACCGGTCGGTTCGTCTGCCAGCAGTAACGGGGGTTTATTTACTACTGCTCGCGCGATCCCCACTCGCTGCTGCTCACCACCAGACAACGTAATAGGCAGGCAACGCGCTTTATCTCTTAGCCCTACCATTTCAAGCGCAGCTTCTACGCGCTTGCGAATTTCTTTGTGGGTGTAACCCTCAATGACTAGCGGTAACGCCACGTTGTCAAAAACCGACTTGTCCATCAGCAGCTGGTGACTTTGGAAGATCATGCCGATATCGCGGCGTATATAGGCAATATCTCGACGGGTAATAGCGTTAAGATCGTGGCCATTAATAAGAACGCGCCCTACTGTTGGGCGCTCCATTAGGCTGATAAGTTTAAGTAGCGTGCTTTTTCCTGCGCCAGAATGCCCTGTTAAAAAGGCCATTTCACCCGGCGCAATATGAAAATTCACCTTGCTTAGCGCACGTTGTCCGCCCGGATAGGTTTTGCTTACCTGCTCAAACTTTATCATTATTTTTCCCTACCGCTTTGCTGGTTTTAGCTTTCAGGTGTGTCCATTTCGCTAAACAACGCATCAATAAATTCTTGTCCATCAAACTGGCGTAAATCATCAATACTTTCGCCAACACCTATATACCTTATAGGAATTTTAAACTTATCGGCAATAGAGAATATAACGCCGCCTTTCGCTGTACCGTCTAACTTGGTAAGCGTGATGCCTGTTAAGCCCACGGCTTCATTAAACAACTTGGCTTGGCTAATGGCGTTTTGCCCTGTACCTGCATCCAATGTAAGCATAACTTCATGAGGCGCATTCGGATTAATTTTCTTCATTACGCGAACCACTTTCTTAAGCTCTTCCATCAAGTTGTTCTTATTTTGCAAGCGCCCTGCCGTGTCGGCAATAAGGATATCTGTGCCGCGCGACTTCGCTGCTTCTAGTGCATCGTAAAGTACAGACGCACTGTCAGCGCCGGTGTGCTGTGCTATTACAGGAATATCGTTGCGTTCGCCCCATACTTGAAGCTGTTCAACCGCCGCCGCTCTGAAGGTATCACCCGCAGCAAGCATCACTTTCTTACCTTCTTGCTGGAACTGCTTAGCCAGCTTACCAATAGTCGTGGTTTTACCTACGCCATTTACGCCAACCATTAAGATAACGAACGGACCTTCACTGGAATCATGGGCCTGCATCACTTCTGACAGAGGCTGATTCACTTGAGACAACATGCCAGACATTTGCTGCTTCATGATCTCCAGCAAGGCTTCGGCATCTTTTAAATCTTTTCGAGAAGCACTATCGGTTAGGTGATCGATGATTTTTTGCGTAGTATCCATGCCCACGTCAGCAACTAACAGTTGTGTTTCAAGATCTTCGTACAGCTCGTCATCGATGGTTTTGCCTTTAAACAGGCTAACAATACCACTGCCTAGGTTTTCTTTTGTACGAGATAGGCTTTCTTTTAAACGTGCAAATAACGACTTTTTCTCTTTAGGCTTTTCTTCGGCTTTGGCTTTAGCCTGTGCTTCTGCTTTAGCGCGAGCCTCTTCTTCCGCTTGCGCCTTCGCCTGTGCTTCAGCCTCTGCCTTTGCACGCGCTTCTTCTTCCGCTTGCGCCCTCGCCTGCGCTTCAGCCTTTGCGCGCGCTTCTTCTTCCGCCTGCGCCTTCGCCTGCGCTTCAGCCTCTGCCTTTGCGCGGGCCTCTTCTTCCGCTTTAGCCTTCGCCTGCGCTTCAGCTTCTGCCTTAGCGCGAGCCTCTTCTTCCGCTTGCGCCTTCGCCTGTGCTTCAGCCTCTGCCTTTGCGCGGGCTTCTTCTTCCGCTTGGGCTTTCGCCTGTGCTTCAGCTTCTGCCTTTGCACGCGCTTCTTCTTCCGCTTGTGCCTTCGCCTTTGCTTCAGCCTCTGCCTTAGCGCGGGCCTCTTCTTCCGCTTGCGCCTTCGCCTGTGCTTCAGCCTCTGCCTTAGCGCGGGCTTCTTCTTCCGCTTGCGCCTTCGCCTGCGCTTCAGCCTCCGCCTTTGCGCGGGCCTCTTCTTCCGCTTGCGCCTTCGCCTGTGCTTCAGCCTCTGCCTTTAAGCGGGCGTCTTCTTCCGCTTGCGCCTTCGCCTGCGCTTCAGCCTCCGCCTTTGCGCGGGCCTCTTCTTCCGCTTTAGCTTTCGCCTGCGCTTCAGCTTCTGCCTGTAAGCGAGCTTCTTCTTCCGCTTGGGCTTTTTGTTTATCTGCTTTTTTGTTCTTACTGAACCAGCCAAAAAGTTTCGACATCGTTAGGACAAATCCTTATAAATTCTTAGCAATTTCGGCTACACTTGCCGCCTAATGTATGAACGCATGATACCATTGTCAGCCACTATGAAGCGAGTTTCTCGCCCTACTCGGGCACCATCTTCTGCAAAAAAACCTTATTCATCCCAAAAAGGGAAAAAATCAGGGAAAACCCAAAGCACAAATAGTCCTGGGCAAATACGCATTATCGGTGGCCAATGGCGTGGTAGAAAGTTACCCGTACTAAATGCAGAAGGGTTAAGGCCAACTACAGACAGAAACAAAGAAACCTTGTTTAACTGGTTAATGCCGTACATAAACGATGCACGCTGCTTGGATGTATTTGCGGGTTCTGGTGGACTAGGTTTAGAAGCTCTGTCTCGCTATGCAGCACATTGTGATTTTATAGAGCTGGATAAACAGGCAGCAAGCCAGCTTAAAAGTAATCTTACCTTATTAAAAGCAAATGAACTGGCGTCAGCAACCGTTCATCAAGGGGACGCACTAGGTATTTTAAAAGGCATCAGCCAAGCGCCTTACGATATTGTTTTTGTCGATCCGCCTTTTGCGAAATCATTGGTAGCACCTACGCTGGCTGCGCTAGAAGATAACAAACTTGTTCATAGTGGTAGCGTGGTGTATTTAGAGCACGAAAGTGCGCTAACAACGCCCGCTCTCCCCGCCCATTGGCAAATTATTAAAGACAAACAAACTAGCGCGCTGCGCTATATGTTAATTGAGATATGTTGATTGATAACGATTGAAGTGCCTCAATTGAGGAGAGATAAGCCGTGACCTTTAACTAAGTACACGGCTTTTATTGAGCATAAGAGCTAAGGATCTGTTGCTCGTTTTACCTAAGCAAGATCAAGTTGCATTGTCATTAAAGCTCAAGACCAATATTGGAGATTCCAGCTTCCAAGGCAAGTGCCTTCATTTCGTCTGCCGCTTTCGCTGGGTATTTGGCTTGCTCTACATAATCAAGCAATTCGTTTTGTACCTCAACTTCAAACTCCATCAGCGGATGCCCTTTTACAGTCTCGTCATCGGCTTCTTCGCTTTCTAGCAAATAGGCTTCTACGCTGCCTTGCGATAACTTGCTGATGACCACTGCGCCTTGCGGATCGTCGCCTGCCATCAAATTTAGCAAACCAGCTAGACCAATAGCTGCATCAATTGCTGGATAAACGCCATAGTTGTCATGCTCACTGGTATCAGGTGTAGCCACTTCAACTTTCTCAAGCTGTACCGCAATGTTGAATTTGCTCTTGGGTGATTTCAACGTTTCCCACACCAAATTCAAACAGTTGCGCAATGCGCTTGCATCACCACTTTCCGTTAATTCACAGAAAAGCGTGTAGTTGGGTAGCATACGCTCAAGTAATGCAGCACCGAATGCAACGGCTTTCCAGCCTTCCAAGGCGCGAACGCGCCCAAAGGTATTAAGTTTTTGCTTTGCCATTTAAAGGGCTCCAGTGGCATGCATGAAATATTGGGTAACGCCATCCAGCAACATTTGGATAGCAATCATAACTAGGATCATACCCATTAATCGCTCCATCGCAACTAGACCGCGCTCCCCCAGAATTTTATGGAACACATTTGAAAATAGTAAGATCACTGCGCTTATCGACCATGAAGCCGCAAGCGCAATCGACCAGTCAGCCATTCTGTCTGGCGCTTGGTTGGCAAGAAGAATAAGCGCAGCCAGCGTTGAAGGGCCCGCTATCATAGGAATAGCTAGAGGTACTAGAAAAGGTTCTTCACCTACAGCTAATCCACTGGGGTTGCCAGATGATGGAAAAATCATTTTAAGCGCAATAAGGAACAGAATAATTCCCCCAGCGATACTTACTGTCTCTTGTTCCACGTTCAGAAAATTGAGAACCGATTGGCCACTGAACAAAAAGAGAAACAGGATGCCAAGAGCAAATAATAATTCTCGAATTAGGATGACTTGACGACGCTTTGGTTCTATCGATTTGAGTACCGACATGAACACAGGGAGGTTACCTAAGGGATCCATGATCAAAAAGAGCATGATGGCAGCAGACCAAGTATCCATTTTTTTACTGTCTCCGGTTGTGAGGCTAAGCCCGTTTGCGCGTAAACCATTGAGTATAACTCAAAGTTCTTACAGATGGTCGTTTTAGGCGCGCAATGGTAAACCAAGCTGACTTAGTTAAAAACACCTTTTAAGGCATGATTGTTTTTCATTTATCTAGAGCCTACAAAAAATACTCGAAAAATAACGAAAGTGCGCTTTACTAAAGCGTAGGGAGAAGTGTTTGTCATTTCTAAGCGGTGTTTTCGCCTTATTCACGGTCAGAATTCAAACAGCCCAATTGGCTTTTTCTACACCTTTTGGATAATGTCTTATCTCCAGAGCTTTTGATGTAATAGTGAGTAACATCATTTTGTTTAACGTTTTGTTCTGCGCATTGTTCGGCGTTGGAACCTGTTAATCCTCAATAAGAACAACCAAAAATAGGAAATATTGCAATGAGTTTGATGACTGTTAAAGAAGTGGCTGCTTTTCTTGGCGTACAAGAAGTGCGCGTAGAGCGCCTTGAGCGTGAAAGCCTTTTGGTTTCGAAAGATAAAGACACCGACGGTAACCCACTTTTCGACAGTGGCGACGTTGAACGCTATAAAACGCTAGCTGAGCGTTTAGGCGGGATCTAATTTACAGAAAAAGGGCGTGATTTTTTGCAAAGTCACGCCCTTTTTATTTTTTTGCGCGAAGCGACGTTAGTTCAAGTAACGCTATTCGCTTTGCCTCTACACATCCACGTGGCACAACGTGCGACGTTTAAAAATAGAGCAGCGTTCGACAGCCGTTAGGGCGTCGAACGCTATTTTATTTATGCACTGAAGTCTTTCAGCATTCTCGCAATTGAGCGAATACCTTTCGCTGTTGCCCCTACCGGCATTTCAGATGTTGCCCCGCCATGGTAAGCAGCGGCTAAATCCAAATGTACCCAGCCTTCTGGCTTAACAAAGCGTGATAAGAAGCCCGCAGCGTTTGATGCACCGCCACCACCGCCACCTTTCATCGGGCGACTGTTTGCTGTATCTGCGAACGCCGATGGACAGCGCTCTGCGTGGAAATCTTCAAGTGGTAGCGGCCAAAAACGTTCGTTTTCTGCCTTTGCTGCTTTAAGCATTTGTTCGCGGGCATTATCATCTAACGAGAATACGCCATGGTAATCAGAACCCAGTGCAACCACTGCAGCACCGGTTAGTGTTGCTGCATCAATAATCAGCGGTGCGCCCGTTTCTGTTGCCGCCATAAGGCCATCAGCCAACACTAAACGTCCTTCAGCATCGGTATTAACCACTTCAACGGTTACCCCATTTTTATAGGTAAGCACATCACCCAACTTATAAGCGTGACCGCTAATAAGGTTTTCTGCACAGCACAAAATAAGCTGAATACGCTTTTCACTGCCTTGAGAAATAGATAGCCCTAATGCCCCTGTTACCGTCGCTGCGCCGCCCATGTCACATTTCATATCTAACATGCCTTCGCTTGATTTAATGCTGTAGCCACCGCTGTCGAACGTGATGCCTTTTCCAACTAGCACGGCATCAACCGGCGCATCCGTATTACCTGTTGGGTTGTAATCAAGTACCAGCATTGCAGGCGGACGTTCACTACCGCGGCCCACATTATAAATGCCAATCCAGCCCTGCTCTTTAAGATCTTCACCTACCGTCATTGAGTAAGTGACCTTGTCACCACCCAGTGACTTAAGCCACTGTGCTGCTCGGGTTGCTAAGGTTTCAGGGCTTAGATCTTCAGGTGTTTCGTTTACCAGCTGACGGGTAAATAGTAACGCCGCATATTCTTGCTCTAGCGCTTCTTTGTCAGCCGTTTCGGCCCATTTTATTAACGCTGGTTTGCGCGCACGCGTGAAGCTAAGTGCAAAAGCCCACTGCTGCTCTTTGTGCCAATCACCGCTTAGCGTAACTGCTGGCAGGCTTAAGCCATCTAGTTTTCTTGCCGCTTGCTGAATTAAACGCTCATTAAGCTTGTCGTCAGGCAGGTGAATAACTGCACCTGATTCAGTGAAAGAAAGCTTAGCACTCTCGCCCCACACTGCTTCAGCACTGTTTCTAGAAAGGCTAACGGTAAATTCTGCCATCGCGTTTTATTCCTTATTACATCGTTATATTATCGCAAAGCGCTTTTTGCGCTTGCACAAATGTTTGTTACTCTTTGGCGCCTTGTTTACTGCGCTTGTTGTTCGCTAACCACATACGCTTTGTTCGCTAAGCGCATACGCTATACGTGCTCGTTCAAAAGCACACATATCAATTAGCGAAACACACTAACGTGTTTTCACCTACATTCTAAAAAAGGCGACACATGAAGTTTTCACCTTCCTTATTACGCGGCACCCTTATAAAAAGGTACAAGCGATTTCTTGCCGATGTTGAGTTAGACGACGGCACTATTGTAACTGCACATTGCCCAAATACTGGCGCTATGACTGGCTGCGCTGTTCCTGGATACACTGTCTTTTTAAGTGAGTCCACCAACCCAAATCGAAAACTCAAGTATACATGGGAGCTAGCCCAAACATTTGATGGTCACTTCATCGGCATTAATACGCACAATGCTAATAAACTGGTGGCGGAAGCGCTAGATAACAAGGTGCTAAGCGAATTTTCAGACATCACAGATTGGAAAGCAGAAGTAACACCTCCTACCGCCAATAGCCGGTTCGACTTTGCATTAACTCGAAAAAATGCCGAACATCAGAGTGTTACTGAGTATATGGAAGTTAAATCCGTCACCTTAGCAGATGAAAACAAAGGGTTCTTCCCCGACGCAGTCACGCAACGCGGCGCGAAGCACTGTTTAGAACTTGCTCGTTTATCTGACAGTGGTATAAAAACCAATCTATTATTCTGCGTACAACACACCGCCATCGAAAGTGTACAAGTGGCCGAGCATATTGATCCAACTTATACAGAAAGCGTAAAGATTGCCGCAAACGCTGGCGTAACGGTTTTGGCGGCAAGCTGTATAATAGACGAACAAAAAATCCTATTAAATCAAACACTCCCTTTGATTTTATAAAAAATAGGTTGATTTTTTTCATTTCGCCTTCATATTTGCGCCTTGTTTTAGTGGGAGAACGCACTAATGCGTTTGCTGGTAGCCAGCGGGCTAAATGAAAAAACACCTGGCTAATTTATGAAAGCAATACACCAGCATAATAATTACATAGACACGATTGATTGCCTGAAGTTGTCGAGTCTGATATAGATATCGGTCCAATCAGGACAAGATGGATGTCGTAGTGTAGGAGATGTGGCAGATGCCAACAGGAAAAGAAACAAAATCCCTAGGACTATTAGCGCTGGCAGGTTTACAGCCGTACGAGCCAAAAGCTGACGAAGAGTACATGGGCGAGCCCCAAATGGAACACTTCCGTCTATTGCTTAAAGCATGGCGCAACCAACTTCGTGAAGAAGTTGACCGTACAGTAACGCACATGAAGGATGAAGCAGCAAACTTCCCTGATCCTGTAGACCGTGCAGCTCAAGAAGAAGAGTTCAGCCTTGAGTTACGTACACGTGACCGTGAGCGTAAGCTAATAAAGAAAATTGAAAAAACGCTTAAGCGAATTGAAGAAGACGATTTCGGCTTCTGTGACCAGTGTGGTATCGAAATTGGTATTCGTCGCTTAGAAGCTCGTCCTACAGCAGATTTATGTATCGACTGTAAGACCATGGCTGAAATTAAAGAAAAACAACTTCAAGGTTAAGTTACTAGCCTCGATTACGTTGATATAGAAAGCCTCATCCCGAAAAGATGGGGCTTTTTGTTAAGCCTTTATTATGCATAACCACTATGTAGGGCGCTTTGCTCCCTCTCCATCCGGCCAACTTCACTTCGGTTCGTTAGTTACCGCTGTTGCCAGCTACCTAGATGCCAAAAGCCATAACGGAAAATGGCTGCTACGTATGGAAGATATAGACGAGCCGCGCTGTATTAAAGGTGTAGATAAAGACATACTCACTACCCTAGAAGCCCACGGCCTGTATTGGGACGGCGACGTCATCTATCAAAGCCAACAACATGCCCGTTATCAAGCGGTTCTCGATGACTTACTTACACAACAAAAAGCCTATTTTTGTACCTGCACACGTAAGCAAATTAAAGCCATGGGCGGTGTTTATAACGGCCACTGTCGAACTGAGCCAGTGCACTCCAACACACAGGATTGTGCAGTTCGTTTAAAAGTAGATACTCAACTTGAAGCCTTTGATGACGTGCTTATGGGCAAAGTTATGCCCTCTAATTCAAGCTCTGATTTAATAGCCGAAGACGTAGTGCTGAAACGTCGAGACGGCTTATTTTCGTATAACCTTGTCGTGATTTTAGATGACGTATTTCAGCAAGTTAACCATGTCATTAGAGGGTGTGATTTAATTGATGTCACGCCTTTACAGCGCGCCGTATATCACACGCTGGGCTATTCTACTCCTGAATACGGTCACGTGCCGGTCGCTGCCGTGGCACCAGGCAGAAAACTAAGTAAACAAAACCGTGCAGCGCCAGTTAAAAACGAATCAGCTTTAGATAATCTCGTGCGTGTGATGCACTTTTTAGGCTTTTCCTTTCCAAATGCGTCAGAATTTGGTGATATTGATTCGGCGCTTAAGACGGCTATTTCAATGTGGAATAGGAAAAAAGTAGTGAAAACACCCGAAATTATTGTTCCACAGCATGAATCCACTTATTATAGCGAACCTTTATAGTCTGCGGAGATACCATCATCATTCATCGTGTTTTTAAATCTGTTAAGCGCGCTTTTTCAAAAGAGAGTTCGTCTCCTAACGCTTTAAAGCCAAGGACTATGACCCGTGGAGAACACGGTATATCTCGCGAAGACGTAAGCGCAAATGCATTGAAAGTAATGTATCGCCTTAATGGAGCTGGCTTCGAATCCTATTTGGTAGGAGGCTGTGTACGCGACATTTTGATGGGTCACGAACCAAAAGATTTCGACGTGGTGACGAACGCCACACCTGAACAAATTAAAGGCTTGTTCAGAAACTGCCGCCTTATCGGCAGGCGCTTTCGTTTGGCCCATATTGTGTTTGGCCGTGAAATCATTGAAGTAGCCACGTTCCGCGGGCACCACCAAGAGTCAGACGAAGACGAAAACCTTCCCAAGGGCAAGGCTGTCGCAAAGCGCGACGCTCACGGTCAATTAGTACGCGATAACGTATTCGGCACCATTGAAGAAGATGCTGAACGCCGTGACTTTACCTTTAACGCCATGTATTACAGCGTGGCAGACTTTACGGTAAAAGACTTTGCTAATGGCTTAGCCGCCATAGAAAAACGAGAAGTTGAGCTTATTGGCGACCCGGAAACACGCTACCGTGAAGATCCGGTACGCATGTTACGTGCGGTGCGCTTTGCCGTTAAGCTTGGCATGCGCATTGAAGCAAAAACTGCTGCACCGATTAAATCTCTGGCCAACCTTTTACAGAACATTCCACCTGCGCGCTTGTTTGAAGAAACCCTTAAACTGTTTTTATCGGGTAAGGGAGAAGAAACTTTCTTAATGCTGCACGAATACGGCTTAATCGAGCCTTTGTTCCCTCAGCTAACGCCGTTTTTGAAAGATGAAAACAGCCGTGAAATGCAGTTTGTACGTCGCGTACTTGCCAATACCGACGAGCGTATTAATAGCGACCAGCGAGTTACGCCAGCGTTCCTTTACGCCGCACTACTCTGGTATCCAGTTGAGGAAGAGTCACAACGCTTACAAAGCGAGTCTGGCTTAAATGCTCACGATGCATTTAATATTGCGTCAGGCGAGGTTATCTCACGTCAAACACAACGTATTATGATCCCTAAACGCTTCTCTACCGTGGTTCGGGACATCTGGATTTTACAGCAACGCCTACCTAAGCGCTTTGGCCGTCGCGCTTTCCAATTGCTTACGCACCCTAAATTTAGAGCAGGCTATGACTTTTTGCTTGCCCGAGGCCAAATTGAAGGTGGCGATCTATTAGAGCTAGCTCAGTGGTGGACGCACTTCCAGCACGCTGACAACGGTAAGCAGAAAGGCATGCTTAACGCCCTTCGCAAAAGCGAAGGCGGCGCAAAAGGTGCCCCGCGTAAGCGCAAGCGTAAACCAGCGAAGCGAGGTCCTGATGCATAAAGAGCACGTGTACATTGGTGTAGGTAGCAACCTCGGCGATAGCCAGGGAAAAGCCCAGCGCGCGTTTGATGCGATAGGTCAAATAGAAGACACCCGCGTACTTAAAACCTCTTCACTTTATTCCAGTAAACCGATGGGGCCGCAAGACCAACCTGACTATATTAACGCGGTGTGCTTAATTGAGACCTCGTTAAAGCCCCACGGCTTATTGAAGCAGCTGCAACGCATTGAGCTGGAAGAAGGCCGTGAGCGCAAAGGTGAGCGCTGGGGACCACGCACGTTGGATTTGGATATTTTGTTGTACGGCAGCGAAACTATCGACACCGCAGACTTAATCATTCCTCATTACGGCATGGCAGAACGCGAGTTCGTTATGGTGCCGCTGTTTGAAATTGCGCCCAATATGGTTATGCACGATGGCAAACCCATCTCGGCATGGGTCGCTAACTGCTCGCTGGATGGACTTCGTCGCCTGCGCTCTTCCAATTAGCGGCAAAATCCGTATAGTTCGCCACACGATACCAACAATATCAATCTGAGACATGTCATGAAGAAAGTAACTGTATCGGGCTTGCTTAAGAAAAAGCAGGCCGGGGAAAAGATCACCTCTTTAACCGCTTACGACGCCAGCTTCGCCAAAATGTTCGACGAACAAGGCGTTGACGCCCTTCTTATCGGCGACTCTTTAGGCATGGTCCTTCAAGGTGAAGACGACACCCTACCGGTAACCATCGATGACATTGCCTACCACACGAAAAGTGTGCGTCGCGGCACTGAACGCGCCTTCGTATTAGCCGATATGCCGTTTATGTCTTACGCCACTCCTGAGCAAACCTACGCCAATGCAGCAAAGCTTATGGCTGCAGGTGCAAGTATGGTTAAGATGGAAGGTGGAAGCTGGTTGTGCGACACCATCAAAGGCTTAAACCTGCGCGGCGTCCCTGTGTGTGGCCATTTAGGCTTAACGCCTCAGTCAGTGCACGTATTCGGTGGTTTTAAAGTACAAGGCCGCGAAGCGAGCCAGGCTGAAAAACTGCTTAGCGAAGCGAAAGCGTTGGAAGAAGCCGGTATTCAGTTATTAGTGCTTGAGTGCGTGCCTTCATCGCTAGGCAAAGCGGTTAGCGAAGCCCTAACCATACCGGTAATCGGTATAGGCGCAGGCAAAGATACCGACGGTCAAATTCTGGTGATGCACGACATGTTTGGCATCAGCGCAAACTATATGCCGAAGTTCTCAAAGAACTACCTTGTAGAAACCGGCGATATGCGCAAAGCCGTATCAAAATATATTGAAGATGTGCAAAGCGGTGCGTTCCCATCGGCTGAACACAGCTTCGAGTAACGAGGTAAATTATGAAGGTGGTTGATAGTATTTCAGCATTACGCAGCACGGTGAACGCATGGCGACGTAATGGTGAAACCGTAGGTTTTGTACCCACTATGGGCAACCTGCACGATGGTCATCTCAAACTAGTTAAAAAAGCGAAAGCGCACAACGACAAAGTGGTGGTTAGCATTTTTGTTAACCCCATGCAATTTGGTGCGAACGAAGATTTAGACGCGTATCCACGCACTATCGAAGAAGATAAAGCTAAGCTTATTTCTGTGGGTGCAGACGCCGTGTTTTTACCTAGCGTAGCGGAAATGTATCCGGCAGGTCTGGATGCGCAGACGTTCGTTGAAGTGCCCGGTATTTCAGACTCGCACTGTGGCGCCAGTCGCCCTGGCCATTTTCGCGGCGTCGCTACCGTGGTGACCAAGCTTTTCAACATGGTACAGCCAGACGATGCGTTTTTTGGTGAAAAAGACTTCCAGCAGCTACAAGTTATTCGCGCGTTAGCTCGCGATTTATCAATGGCAGTGAAGGTTCACGGGGTGCCTACAGAGCGCGAAACGTCAGGCCTAGCAATGAGCTCTAGAAATGGCTACCTGACAGACACTGAAAAAGCGACGGCGAGTGCTATTTTTGCAGAAATGCAGCGCTTAAAAGCGGGCATAGAAAGTGGTAACACCGACTTTGTTCAGCTTGAAAATGCCATGGTCAGTAACCTTGAAGCAAAAGGCTTTAAGAAAGACTACTGTCAGGTAGTTAACGCCGCCACCTTTGAACCAGCTAACGATAGCGACAAAGAATTAGTTCTGCTTGTTGCTATGTTTATGGGCAAGACACGCTTAATTGATAATATGCAAATTACGCGAGATTAAGCGTAATACCAATCCTCGCGGATAGTCTCGAACTACAAAAGAAAACGCCCGATGCATGACTCCTAAACAGAGCCTGTATCGGGCGTTTTTTTATTTGTTGCTGCTGAAGTCTTTAAGACGCAACGGTTTCTGTTTCGCGAACGAAATCCATTAGCTCTTTCCAAGCCTGAGTCTCTTTCGCAATTAAGTGTTGCTCAGCCAAAATTGCGGCCAAGTCGTTATGGCTAGTAAGCGGATTCGCTAACACTACGCGAAACACGGTAATACACTGGGAAGGGTAATCCGGCGCTTCCAGGCGAGTACGAGACACAAAAGACTTACCTGCTTCACGCTGCTGCTTTTGTACCGCAACAACAAGGGCGTCAACCTTCT
Source organism: Alteromonas sp. MmMcT2-5 (assembly GCF_022348315.1). Lineage (NCBI taxonomy): Bacteria > Pseudomonadati > Pseudomonadota > Gammaproteobacteria > Alteromonadales > Alteromonadaceae > Alteromonas > Alteromonas sp. MmMcT2-5. Next base: position 34,690 of record NZ_JAKRFB010000019.1, read on the forward strand.
CATTAATAGCGTTGCGGGTTTTAGCATTCACATGCTTCAGCTTTTCCTGCACTTCAGCGGGACAAACGCGATAGGTCAACAGTGATAGAATAGGTGTAGTCGTCAATTCAAAGTCTTGGGCTTTATCAATCATCTGCGCAAAGTCTTTGGCTTTATCAATGCTGCGATCAATTAGTAGCTCGTACCCTTTGCGACCGAATATATGCAGCGCCGAGTACACCATCATGGCCATACCGTTTCGGGAGCCTTCCAGCGTGGTAGCCCCTAAGTCTTTAGAGCCTGCACGCAAAATATATTGGGCGTGATGTCTTACCGCATTGGCATTTTGTGGGTCTTTGAAAAGCGCCATTCCTGCGCCCATTGGCACGTACATTTGCTTATGCGCATCAATAGTCACTGAGTCTGCGCGCTCTATTCCCTTTAATCTGTCGCGATAGCGCGCCGAGAATAGCGTAGCGCCGCCCCAGGCTGCGTCTACATGGAACCAGCAGCCTAACTCTTTGGCTACGTCAGCAAGCTCGTCTAGCGGGTCTACATGCCCCGTTTCAGTGGTGCCGCCTACCCCAACAATTGCCAGAAGTTTATTGCCTTCCTCTTGATAACGTTTACCAATGCGAAGGGCTTTTGCTGGGTCTAGGGTTTGTTTTGGCGCGGGCACAGTTAATAATTGTTCACGACCTAGCCCCAATACATCCACAGCCTTTGACAGCGAGTAATGCCCACGTTTACTGCACATCACGCCTAAATTGTTAATATCGTAGTGACGATAGGCAGCGGCAAGACCTGCTTTAGCCACGCCTGAAAACCCTTTTTGTGGGCCAAGTAATTTGTTGCGTGCCACCCATAAGGCGGTGATATTGGCAATGGTTCCGCCAGAGCAAAATGCCCCCAAAGAATGGGCCGCACTGTGTAGATGGTTGTCGTAAAAGCTTTGAGGCTGATCGTACACAAGGTTGTGCATCATACCCAATACTTGACGTTCTAGCGGCGTGAAAGCTTTAGATGTTTCTATTTTAACCAAGTTCTGGTTAAGCCCGACCATTAACTTAGAAAGCGGCAGGTGAAAATAGGGCAACGCTGAGGTCATGTGACCAATAAAGGTAGGCGAGTAAGTATTGACTGAATGCGCAACAAGCTTATCTAACAAGCTTTCAGCATGAGTAGACACAAACTCGGGTGACTCAGGCACCTTGGAGTCTGAAAAGTCTTTTTCAATTTCTTCTAACGACGTCTTTTTTGTCACTACGTGCTGCGACAAAAAATCTAAGATATTGTCAGATAAATGCTGCTCTATTTGAGCCAGCTTTGAGTCTTTGTGTTCAGGCTTGGTAAAGACCCTAAACAGGTGCTCTAAACTAACTTGCGCTTCACCCACTCAACACACCTCATACTTAAAACAATCACACATTTCGCTTACATTTATTGGGCGAAATCAACAGGCGGTTTTGTAGGACACCGGCCTGACACTTACTTTTCCTTTTAGCCAAATAGCATTCGACACAATTACTTTGCGACTGGTGCAGCTATTTATCCAACATATCCCTTAACGGTACATCGGCTGGGCTAATGCGCGTTGACGCGGTCCATTCGTTGCCAAACCTGAAAACTTATCACAATACTTTCAGGGTGTCGCACTTTACATCAGATTGCAATGCTCGCCAAGGGTTAGCGCACGGCATTTAAGCGACTATTAACGTTTTATTACATGCAAAAAACTTATGAAGCGGTTAACTCTGCACACGTATTTAAACGAATTCCCCCGAATTTTGTACCGCAAATTTTATCAGTCTCTACTATATTTAATTTATGAATAGTACCAACACGAGTCTCTCGTATTGGTTTTCCATCTTCTAATTGCGAGCCTAAGTAGCCATTGAACTCACATTCAAGCATTCATCGCTGCGATAAAGTACTGCTTCAAAGCAAGGGGGTCTGTTTATGCCCATTCGTGAAATTTCCGAGGATTTCTCTATCGATGATATCGTGCCTTATTTTCAACCCATCGTTGACTTACAAAGCCAAGGAGTATGGCGCTACGAGTGCCTGGCACGCTTGATAACCCGAGGTGATAAGACTTTTTTACCTAGCGAATTTCTCTACCTTATAGAGCGCGAACAACACGTAAATACGCTTGCAGCGAGCATGTTTGTGCAATGTGCCAGCTATTTTCACGACGTTAATATCCCTTGGAACATCAATATAACTGCCAATGACCTTCACAATGTAGAGCTTACTAATACCCTCATCACCCATTTAGCAAGCTATCCCACGCCGGAGCGTGTAAGTATAGAAGTGAGTGCTTCTACTGCCCTATCCAATCCGAAAAGCCTTACCGCATTTATCGAAAAAAGCATGCATGTGGGGCTGGGCGTTTTCATCGACAACGTTGGATCATGCCCAGGTAACATACGAGCGCTTATGAACTTGCCGGTTCGGGGGATTAAGCTCGCTGGCGGGCTAATTAAACACTATGACGAACAAGAGGCAGTGAGGGAATATGTAGACTATCTGCTGTCGCTATGTGAACGCCATGGAGTAAGCACTATTGCCGAGCACGTAGAAGATGAGGCGCATCTAGAACGCGTAAAACGCCTGCCCATTCGTTATGCACAGGGATATGTGTTTAGTCCGCCCATGGCGAATGTGCGAAGTGCCACTGCGCGCCATTAACAAGCGAATTATACAAATTTGAATAACAAACGGGGCGAGCTTTTCATCTCACCCCACTTTTACAGCTTTCAGTATTTCTTGCTGCTATAGCAGACTCAGCCTTCTTCGCTACGGCAGTTAAGCTGCCAGCACGATTGACCGCTCCCTCGGTACTTTCGCTCAAACGGCGTCATGTGATCATCGCCAGTAACTTCAGATAAATCAGATACCATGCCGTAATGTTTAGCCGCTTGCGCAAATTCCATTAGATAAATAAGCCAGTTGCTACGCACTTCAATATTTGGAGTGATCGCCATCAGGTCCACCATGGCCGCACTACCGTGCCAGCGCTTTTGAACTTGGGTCTTTTTGGGGTACGGATTGGGATACAGCAGAAAGTGCTGAGTCACGTTCCAATTAGACTGCTTTACTAAGCGCCAAAAGTCGTTCACATCGGCACGAATGACCCGATAGTTATCTTGCTGTGCACTGTAATATTCATGTTTATCCACCCGCAGCGCCGACTTATCGATACCGATAACACGCGCATCGGGGTTTGCTCTTGCAATATTCGCCGTACTTTCGCCAACGCCGCAGCATGAATCTAAAATGATCTCGCCGCTAAAGCCATCAAGCCACGCGCTGACATCATCAAACGCGGCTTGTGTATGGTCGCTAATCGGTCGCTTATTTTCACTCGCTTGGTACTTTTTCACTAAGTCGTCTAACTTATCGTGAATACCTACCTGCGATGTTGTGATTTCTCTAGAATTACCGCTGGCCATTAGCTACGAATACCTTTACCCGTTTTAAGTAGGTAGTACGCCACACCAAATAGCAGTGCATTAAAGCCCACTAACAAGGCAAGCGACAAGGTTACATTTACGTCAGAGACCCCTAAGAACCCATAACGAAACCCGTTGACCATATACACAACAGGGTTCGCCTTACTCACCCACTGCCAGAATTCAGGCAATAGGGTAAGTGAATAAAACACACCACCTAAGTAAGTTAACGGTGTTAATACAAACGTTGGAACCACGCTAATATCATCAAAGGTCTTCGCAAATACCGCATTAATTAAACCCGCAGTCGCAAACAAGGTAGAAGTGAGTAACAACGTGAGCGCAATAATGCCCAAATTGTGTATTTGAACATCAACGAAAAACAGCGACACTAAGGTAACGATAATACCTATAAGTATGGCGCGGGCCACGCCGCCGCCCACATACCCAAGAATGATGACCGAAGTGGGTACTGGTGACACCAACAGCTCTTCAATATTGCGCTGAAATTTAGCACTAAAAAATGAAGAGGACACGTTGGCGTAGGAGTTTGTGATCACCGACATCATAATAAGGCCGGGCACAATAAACTCCATGTAAGTAAAGCCGCCCATTTCGCCGATACGGTTACCGATGAGGCTACCGAATATCACGAAGTACAAACTCATTGTAATAGCTGGCGGCACAAGGGTTTGTACCCAAATGCGCAAAAAGCGCGTACATTCTTTTATCCAAATAGTGGTTAGCGCCACATAGTTTTGCTTAAACCAACCCACGTTTTCTTCTGTGTTCATTTGTGTACTTTCAGTTTTCATGTTTTTCACCTTTACCTGCTGTGGGTTTAGCCAGCTTGCTTCGCTGATTCAACTAAACGCACAAATAGCTCTTCAAGGCGATTTGATTTATTGCGCATGCTCATCACTTGAATACCCTTTTCACTTAGCTGGGTGAAAACCGGGTTCAATCCTTCCGTTTTCTCAACATCAACTTCAAGGGTATGGTCGTCAATCAAACGGTGTTCAAAGCCTGTTAGTAGGTCGTCTGTCGTCGTCATGCCCTCAGGTATTTTGATATCCAATACGAAGGTTTCTAGGCTTAATTTAGACAATAAAGCTTTCATGCTGGTGTTCTCGACAATGGTGCCCTTGTTAATAATGGCGATATTGCGACACAGCATTTCTGCTTCTTCAAGATAGTGAGTAGTGAGGATGATGGTAATCCCCTGACGGTTAATCTCTTCCAAGAAGCCCCACATAGAGCGACGAATTTCAATATCTACGCCCGCGGTAGGCTCATCTAAAATAAGCAATTTCGGCTCATGCATGAGTGCTCGAGCAATCATCAGTCTTCGCTTCATACCGCCCGATAGCTCACGCGCGCGGGCATCACGTTTTTCCCACAGGTCAAGCTGAGCAAGGTATTTTTTAGCACGCTCTTTCGCAATACTGCGCGGCACACCGTAGTAACCTGCCTGATTCAATACAATTTGCAGTACAGTTTCAAATTGGTTGAAATTGAACTCTTGTGGCACCAGACCAATACAGGCTTTGGCTTGCTCTTTTTGCGTTGTGAGGTCATAACCAAACACCGACACACTGCCATTGGTTTGGTTTACAAGTGAACTGATAATACCAATAGTGGTAGATTTACCCGCCCCATTTGGGCCAAGTAATGCAAAGAAGTCTCCTTCTTGTACTGTAAGGTCGACGCCTTTTAGTGCCTGTACGCCACCTTTGTAGGTTTTGGTTAACCCTTTAATGTCCAACGCTTTCATGATTTGCCCGTAGTGAGAGTGTGATCACTAAGACGTATTGACCTTTGATGCAAACCAAAGGTCAGCACGCCCTAATTAACTTTAGTGAGATGCAGTTATCTGTCGCTAACAACTTACAACCAACGAAGTGTAACCTAGTTCATGCTATTAAATGAATACACTCGCGTTTAGTGGTTGCTTTAAACAGTTTAAGCTTTCGTCTTCTAAATGAGAGCGAAAACGCCTTTTTTCAACCCCAATAAAAAAGCGCCGCGTACCGTTGGGGTAGTACGCAGCGCAAAGGGTAGCTTAATACCAGTCTGAATAGATAATTAAGACTTTTACGTAGAAGTTCAGCCTTACCGCTTCCACGGCACTGTTTCCCCTCTCCTAGTCTTTGAAGAGGCTTCTACAGTGCAATCCGTCTATCTTGCTTGGCACTTAAAAAAAGCAATGCACTAAACTCGACGGACAAATACTATTAAACCCGTTATTCATGGCAAAAAAAGCGCGTAATTGTGGAAATGTGGTGGTGATTTAGCTTTCCTATAGATTTAGCACGTGAAGCTGCACGCCAAGCGTTTTATTAATCCGCGCTTCGGGACGTTGTGTGGGGCTGCCGCCAAAGATAAAGTTCACGATAAGCCCCTCAAATATGGCGTAAATGAGGCAGGTTTGAGGATTTTATGCCGAACTTAGGCAATAGCTGTCATTCATAGGTATAGTGTGCGCTCTATCAGAATTATATTTGCGGGTTAATGTATGCCAAAGACAATTGCATTAGTGGAAGATGACGCGGCCATTCGCGAAAATTACATTATGGCGCTTAAAGCGCAGGGCTATAGCGTGAATGCCTATGAGGACAGGCCTTCTGCTGCTGAAGCGTTTAACCACACCTTACCCGACTTAGCCATTATCGATATTGGTTTGAAAGATGAAATTGAGGGGGGCTTTATGCTGTGTCAGCAACTGCGAGGCCTATCACAAACCCTACCTATCATCTTTTTTACTGCACGAGATAACGACGTAGATACTATCAGCGGCCTTAGAATGGGCGCGGACGACTACCTGACTAAAGATATTAGCATGGCTCATCTGCTAGCACGCATTGCAGCCTTGTTCAGGCGTACAGACTTACTTGCTGCCCCCACAGAACAAAAAGATGAGCTAAAAGTGGGCGACTTAAAAGTAGACGTGTCGAGAATGACGGTAAGCTGGCAGAACCAGCCCGTTTTGTTGACGGTAACAGAGTTTTGGATGCTGCATGCGCTCATTAAGCGCCCAGGTCATGTTAAAAGCCGCCAACAGCTCATGGATGAGTCCAGAATGGTGGTAGACGACACCACCATTACTTCGCATATCAAACGTATGCGTAAAAAGTTTGTGCAGCTTGACCCAAACTTCGATCATATCGACACCGTGTACGGCATGGGATATCGCTGGCAGCTGTAGCGGGCTTTCGACTAAAACTGCGTTTCGTCTGATTAAAAGATAAGGGCAACCGACTAAAAACATGGGATTTCGCTTTTCAATACGCCTTCAGCTTATGGTGCTGTCGCTGTTCTTATTCACCATACCCTACTTAGGTTATAACTATGTGTGGGAGCTTGAGCAGTATCTGCGAAACGGTCAAGAACAAACCATGATTGGCACGGCACGAGCTGTTGCCACTGCACTACACGAGCGTCCCGCTTTATTTGATAGCCAATCGGCGTATCTTCAAGACGTGCGCCCCGGAACAGATCTTTACGCGCCACCTATCCCGTCCCCCATTCGACTTGATGGCGAACTTAACGACTGGCAGCAAGTCAGCGAGTTAATGAGTGAGTATGGCAGTGGCGAAGTTATTGAGTACTACAATGGCTACGCGGGAGAACCTACCAGCTTATCGTTCAAGCATATGGTGGGGCGCTACGGTCAATTTCTGTATGCCATGTTTGAAGTCAGTGATGACGTACTGCTGTGGCGGCAACCCAATAGTTTAAGCGTGGAGACAGGCGACCACCTGCTTGTGGGCATGGAAACTCCACAGGGAGAATTAGCAAGATATGTTGTCGCTCCTTATGAAAGTGGCTGGGTAAATGCGTACAAGCTGGCAGATAACACAACGACAACTCGGGCGGTAGAGAACGCGCTCTCTATTCAAGGCCGATGGCAAGAGACTGCCACGGGCTACAACATTGAACTGCGCTTTCCGCTATCTATGACCACAGGCGGCTTGGCATTTTCAATTGTCGATGTGGACGACAGGGCAAGTCGATTGAAGCAGTACGCGTTAGGTACGGCGAATACAAAAGAGCTCGCTGAATTAGGTACTGTTATCACTCCTTCCCCTGAAATTGAGCGCATTCTGGCAGGTTTAAAATATGCCGATTCACGGGTTTGGGTTGTAGATAAGCACAAGCGGGTACTCGCCCGCGCTGGTGACATTCAATCGGCCACTGGTATTGAAGTAGATGAAAAAGAAACCTCTTCAAATGCAATTTGGCACTGGGTTGAGAGTGAGTGGTTACTTCCACTTTATTATCAGATTCTTACGCGGCCACCTGCCGACTTTATTGACGAGCTAGACGATGCTTATGCATTGGTAGGGCAGGATTTAGGCACTGCGCTGAAAGGCCAACCCGATTCACTATGGCGTTTGTCACCCGATAACAAAGCCATAGTACTTTCCGCTGCCTACCCTATTTTTATTGAAGGCAACGTAATGGGGGCGGTTATTGTAGAGCAAACCACCAATGGTATTCGTACGTTGCGGAACCGGGCGTTAGAACAGCTCTTTCACGTGATTTTAGCAGTGATGACCATAGGTACTTTAGGGTTACTGCTGTTCGCTACGCGAATTTCAAACCGCATTCGCTCCCTTCGCGATAATACCGAAGCGGTGATAGATGATAATGGCAAAATCATTGGCACCCTTCCGGTTTCAAATCAGCGTGATGAAATTGGTGATTTATCCCGTTCATTTGCGGATGTGCTTTCACGGTTACAGCAGTACAACTCCTATTTAGAAAACATGGCATCCCGCTTATCTCACGAACTTAGAACGCCCATTGCCGTGGTAAAATCGTCGCTGGATATGCTGACTCAGGTGAATGACGCCGACCAACAAGCCGTTTTTGTTGAGAGGGCGCAATCAGGGGTGAACCGCCTAAGTACAATATTAAACAGTATGAGTGAAGCCACCCGATTAGAGCAGGCCATTCAACAAGAAGATTTAGAACCATTCGACTTAGTTAAGGTGATATCTGGGTGTATTGCTGGTTATGAACATGCCTATAGCCATCGACGCTTTAGTTTTACCCACAATGCTGATACTGCGCGCATACTTGGCTCCCCTGAACTTACGGCTCAAATGTTCGATAAAGTTATCGCTAACGCCGTAGATTTCAGTGAAAAAGAAAGTGAAATCCAAGTCAGTATTACGGTTAAGGACAAGCAAGCTGAGTTAACCATTAGTAATACCGGGCCGCTTCTTCCTGAAGGAATGAGGTCTCAGTTGCTTCAGTCTATGGTGTCGGTGAGAAAAGAAAGCGATGTGCAAAATGCCTCTTCGCCGCACTTGGGGCTAGGGCTTTACATTGCCAACATCATAATGACCTTCCACAAAGGTCAGTTGTCGTTATCCAATCGGAAGGATAGTACAGGTGTAGTCGTCAGCGCGCGCTTTCCTTTGATGTAAATGAATGAAAAAAACGTCCAACTCGGTCTATAGTTAGAGTCTAATAAACTTTACTACATAGATAGCGAAAGCCGAGCACATACCTTATACCAGTCCGCATAGATTATTATCTATACGGATTGGTATTAAATAGGCTATACGTAGTCATATGCTTTCGTGTAAACAATGGACGCATAGCGCTTTGTCTTTCTGTCTAAGGCTAAAGCCATTATAAAGAATGAATTACAATGCAAAAAAACAACACGTTATTGATTAAATCCATGTCATTTGCGCTTTCTATTTTCTTTACTTCTCATCGAAGGGCGAGCACGTTCAACATAACTAGTTTTATCACAGGTACATTCACATCGAGCGCTCTCTTACTAGCCGGCGCTACCCTTTCATGGGCACATGCCGCTGAGACATCCTTATCAGCAACGCCAACCATTTCGATATACGTTAGCGACGCCAATGGGGAGCCTGTGAAAGATATGGTGTTAACCCTAACGCCTAACTTTACGCTTGCATCAACGCCACAGCGTGGCGAAGAGCCCGCCATAATGAATCAAATCGATAAACAATTTGCGCCTCACGTGCTTGTTGTTCAATCAGGCACAGATATTTCGTTTCCAAACGCAGATAATCTTTTTCATCACGTGTATTCTTTTTCCCCTACAAAACAGTTTGAGCTAAAACTCTATAAAGAGTTTACCGCTGAACCGCTTCGCTTTGAGCAAGCTGGTATTGTAGATATTGGCTGCAATATTCACGACTGGATGCTGGGCTATATTGTGGTAACCGACAGCCCATTTTTCGCAAAAACCAATGAAGAAGGCGTAATGAATGTTTCACTTCCGGTAGGCGAGTACAGTGTTATGACCTGGCACCCGCAGCAACCTGATGTGAAACTATTTAACAGCGCAACATTGCATATCACCAACTCACAAGAATACAAATTTGTTCTTGATGCAGTTTTCAGTGACGATGACTTCGACGAAGGATTTGGCGATTATTAATGCGTAATGTCTTTGCCTTAACCGTCTGTTTGCTTTGCACGAGTTTAACACTTCAGGTTCACGGAGAAACCAAGGCCCTAGTAAGAACAAGCTTTGTGGCAAAAGATGATTCGCGAAGCTTTCAGCAAATGGGGACCGGCCATCAGCGTTATGAAAGTAACGGCATACAGCTCTCTCATGCTGTAGTGATAGCTGACTTTATGTTAGCGGATAGTTGGTCGGCAGTTGGCGTCATCAATGGTTATAGCGATGGGGAACAAAAGGTTGGATTCTCCGAACTTTATTTAAAATATCGCCCGTTAGTCGCATCCAGCATAAAACCTGAAGTAAAAATAGGGGCATTTTTTCCTGCTCTCTCAGCGGAAAATACCGACGCGGGTTGGTTATCGCCTCACTTTCTAAGCAACTCAGCAATTAATAGTTGGGTGGGTGAAGAACTAAGAACAGGCGGCATCGAAGTAAGTCTGCGACAAAATGGCAGGCAAATAAGAAGCCACTGGTCATGGAAAGTATTGGGCAGCGTGTTCAAAGGTAACGATTCCACCGGCACTCTGCTTTCTTGGCGAGGGTTTGCCCTTCACGACAGACAGTCCGTTTATAATGATCGCGTAAACTTCCTCCCCATTCCCGGCGTCGTCGATGAAGATAAGTTAAACGCACCGGCATGGACTGAACCCTTCAGAGAAATTGACAATCGGTTTGGGTACTACGTAGGAGCTCACTTAGCCTATGCTAGAAAGGCCGAGTTACGTTATTACTATTACGACAATAATGCAGACCCGAACATTGTTGACCCAGACCGCATTTACGCCTGGCATACGCGCTTTCATTCATTAACACTGCGATATTTACCACGACCTGAGTTAACGGTGTTTTCTCAAGTGCTACTAGGTGACACTTTGATGGGGGAGCATATCGTAGACAACGATTTTTCCAGTGCGTATATCGGTGCGGCATACAACCTAAAGCAATTAGGCTGGGAAGATTTAACTTTAGCCATGCGTGGGGACTGGTATCAGGTGGTAGATAACGATGATGTTGTGCATGACCCGAATGGAAGCAGAGGTAACGCCTTTACCGTTAGCGTAAGGTACGACATTACCGCTTATTTATCCGTTAGCACAGAGTGGCAATTAAATTCAGGACATCAGGAGAATTTGCGTTTTTTCCAATCCGACGAGGACTATAGAGAGCAACTATTTCAACTGGCATTCACTGTAACTCTGTAGCGAAGCGACTGGTGTTCGTCCTACCCTTTCGCCACTTCAATTAAATCAAATTTTGTTTCGCTGTCACCTTTCACCATCACCTGACACTGTCCCCAAGAGTTTGGAATTTGCCAGACATGCGCTTCGGCAACCGTGAATTTTTCTCGATGAGTATCACAACGGACTTCAACGGTATCAAGCTCGCCTTGGATGTTGCCAAAAGCAAACTTACTTCGCACAAGAGTATGGAACCAATTCCCATCACTTCCTATCGTTACGGGCACGGTCAAGTTTTGCTCAGATGCAATAGATTCTTCAATCTGACTAATTAGCGGCGCGATCTCGTCAATACGCGTTTCTTGCGCTTCCATGTCTTGAAGTGTGGTGTAGGATTTTAATGCTTCTGCATAGTACCCACGCTGAGCATCGAGTATGATTTTTCTTTGAAGGGCGTATGCCACATAATCTTCATCAAACACCATGTTATTGAAGCGCTTACTACCGTTGCTGGCAAGTAACCGCGTTAGGCTTTGCGCTTCCCTCTCTACGTCGCCTTGTTTGCTCGCTATATGAGACTCCAAGTTTAGCAACCACGTATTTTCATAGCGGTTTAGCGTATCCCAAGCTAGAAGCTCTTTAAGTGCTTCATCAGCCGCGTCAACATCACCCGCATTAAATCGCTCTTCTGCATCTTTATAAGCTTTAATAAATTTGCGTGTGGCTCCGCTTTTTCCGCTTATAGCGAAATCCATTTGGACTGCTTGATGACACTGCTGGGTAGGTTCGCCATCTTTGATCGCGGGGTTATATTGCCATTTCTTAACCGCTGACAGTGCACTGCGTTTGAAAGAAGGGCTTCCAAAGAAGTCTTCTACAACAGGGTCTTTCACTCTGCCTTCTTCGTCGATAACGTAGCTTAGCCTAACCCAACCTTCTCGGCCTTTTCTAATGGCTTGAGATGGGTATCTAGGATCGACACGTTTCAAAGGCGTCGCTGGTGTAAATGCGCTTATGCGCTCTACTTCATCAGCTTTCGATTCTGCGAGCGCTTTTTCTTCAAGATCATCACATGGGATACTCAGTTCCTGTGCAGCTGCACTTGCCGTGAAACCTGTCGCGAGCAAAGCCGCTAAAACGAGCGATGGTTGGGTTCGCTTAACAATATTTTCGTGGGCTGAATATTCTGTTCTCAATGCTTTTTTCCATAAATCCTGTTTCATATTTATCATCCTTAATAATGGCTAAACATTACGAGTGAATTGGCGCTAATTCTATTTTTTAGACGAACTCTCAAGTGACGCATCGGGTACGTTTTTGATCATCATTTGTTCTTTGCGTTTCATCATCATCTTGGCAAGCCTACGCATGCTCACCGTGGTGTCTTTTTCATCTACGATATCGACACCTAGCAAGCGTTCGAGCAGGTCTTCTAGCGTAAGCACCCCTTCTAAACCGCCGTACTCGTCAACCACCAACAACATATGCACGTGCTTATTGATGAAGTGCTCGAAGGTGACTGACAGCGGCATAGTGTTTAACACGGTAACCATATCTTTTGCGTATTCAGAAAGCGGCTTATCAGTGTTACCTCTGGCTTGTGCCACCAATAAATCAGAACGCATAACAAAGCCGGTAATGTTTTCTGAGTCGCTGTCTTCAAACACAGGGATACGAGAAAATTCTATATTGGCGTGCTTGTGGAAAAAGCCTTCTACCGTCATCGACTCCGACACTTTAAATAGCGCCGTGCGGTGGGTAATCGCATCTTTCACTTTCAGCTCGTGCAAACTTAACAAGCTTTGTAGAAACGCCGCTTCGTGATTCGCTAGCTGACCTTCTTGCCCCGACAACTCTGCCATGGCGTGAAGCTCACTACGGCTTAACCCGCGAAGTGGACTGTCTTCTTTAAAGCCTTTCGTCATTAGCTCAGACATTTTAACGAACGGCATGAGTACAATTGAAAGGTATTTAAGAAAATATGCGGTTACTGGCGCTAGTGTTCGCCAATAGGTTGCACCAAGTGTTTTAGGGATAATCTCAGAAAAAATAAGAATAAGGAGTGTAAGGACTGCTGAAATAACGCCTAGATAGGCGTCACCAAATACTGCTGCCGCTTGCGCACCTGCCCCGGCAGCCCCCATAGTATGAGCAATAGTGTTCAGCGTTAATATTGCTGATAAAGGCGTATTTATATTATCGGTTTGCTTACGTAGTAGCGCACCACTGGCTTTGCCCTCTTTCTCTAACACAGAGATATAAGCGGACGAAACACTCAGAATCACAGCCTCTGCAATGGAGCACAAAAAAGAAAAGCCCAGTGCAATGAAGACGTACACAATAAGTAAAAGCATGTAGTTATTCCAAGCGTCCTTGTAGGTTTAAACGCGTTTTAATTTTAATAAGTTGAACGACTATTATGGATAATAGAGCGGGATATACAAGCGCTCTATGAATATCATTTGAGCGCTTTATTATGAAAGGCATCCGCTGGGCTACTGTTAGCCGCAGCACGCCGAATGTTGCTCTTGGTTATGACGGTGTTGCTGCAGCTTTTTCAGACCCAGCCTTAACATTAACCCCGCCAATAAAATCGCGCATAGCCCATAAATCACCTGAACGTCTGCACCGTGCTCATGAACATGGCTTTGCGTTTTGATCATAGAGGCTAAAGAAAACGAAGCTACTAGGTAGTTCAGTGCGTAACCAAAACCAATACTCGCAGAGATAACACTGAAAAGGTAAAGCACTAACGTTCGCGTGCCCATTTCTTGTTTGATCATTCCCATCGTTGATACGTTAGTGGCGGGCCCCGCCATTAAAAACACTAAAACAGCACCGGGCGATAACCCCGCCGCAAGAAACCCAACCGCGAGTGGCGTTGATGCTGTAGCACATATGTACATAGGAATGCCGATTAGCGCCATCACTAGCATGGCGACCACGCCATCACCCCATTGCGTTAAAAAGTCGGTGGGTACCCACGTTTTAATTGCCGCGGCAAGTGCTAATCCAATTAATAACCATATCACAATGTCTTCAAGTAACTTGCCACTGGCATATGAAAGCACGCTTGTGATTTTCGAAGGCGAAGACTCTTGTTTGGGCTTGTCTGTGCTTTCGTGGTTATGAGCATGTGTTTTTTCGCTTGCACAACAGGACGTGCTGGCCTGTATTTGCGGCTCTGATTTAGGTGCTTGCTTTGAACCACAGCACGATGACTGCGTCACGTCAGATTGTCGTTGTTGAGCCTCTTCTGCTTCCGCGAAAAAACGCACCATCAATCCAGCATAAATAGCGCTTGTAATGGCCGCGATGGGTCTAACAATGGCATACAACGGTCCAAGCAATGCGTAGGACACAGAAACACTGTCTACGCCAGTCTCGGGCGTAGACACTAAAAACGAGATAGTGGAAGATTTAGATGCACCGCTACGCCTAAGCCCAAGTGCCGCTGGGATAACGCCGCAAGAGCACAGAGGTAAAGGCGCACCAATAACCGCGGCCTTTGTAATTGAGCCAAACGATGAGCTGCCCATGTGCTTTTCCAAAAACGAAACGGGTACCAATTCGTGCATGATACCCGCCACCAGCAAACCGAGAAGTAACCAAGGCGCGGATTCAACGAAAAGTGCTAGGAAATTTTGTCCAAGTAAAATGATATCTGACACAAAGCCTCACAGGTTATTTTGTTGAAAGGTCACGTTGAAGAACGCGGCTTTTGACAACAAAGATAACGGTGTTTTAGAACGGTAAGTATAATAACAGATATGCTGTATGACAGAAAATCAGCAAAACTGATTAACCTGATTTATGCGAGTGCGTTTTGCTTTTAAAGGAAAGAAAAATGGCCAGTACAAATGCACTGGCCGAATGTTGACTGTCTCGAAAGTGTAATTTTAAACCACGAGGTCAACCATGAAAGTTTTTGTCGCTAGTGACTTATCCGTTGGCTTGCTCTTTTTTAAGCTTCGATTCCTTTTTGAGTTTTGACACCACAGAAAAAGCTTCAAGCATAACAAGCACAGACACAATAAGTACTACTGCGTCTAAGAATACCAATAGATAGTTACCTTCAACGTAGTATTCTTTAAGTTTAATAAGCCCGGCAAAGAAGGCCATAATCAGTACAAACACCATTGGAATCAGCGTATATTTCGCTGGTCGACCTAATTTAATCAGCATAACCGAGATTACTAACAGGGTTAAACTGGCTAGTATCTGGTTAGTAGAACCAAATAACGGCCAAATAATCATACCGCCACTGCCTGACGCACCACCTGCACCGAAGGCCAGCAATAAACAACATCCAACAGCTACAAGCGTTGCAACCACGCCGTTCTTAAGTGCACCAATTGAATAGATATCGCCCCATTCTTGGATTATGTAGCGCTGCAGACGCACACCCGAATCCATGGTGGTGCCAGCAAATAGAACAACCATTACCGCAAGGATCGTTGACGAGAAATCTACCGGCAACCCCCAACCCTGCTGAATTAGGTTCGCACCACCAGTGATAAATGCACCCACGCTACCCGCACCCAAATGGCTGTATACTTCGTGCCATTCTTCTGGAGAAGCTGCAAACGCAACGCCGCTCACAGCGACAATGGTAATAAGTGCTAGTGAGCCTTCACCGACCGCGCCTAGATAACCAACAAAGCGTGCATCGGTCTCTTTGTCTAGCTGCTTAGAGCTGGTACCTGAAGACACAATACCGTGGAAACCAGAAACAGCGCCACACGCAATAGTAACGAACAACAGCGGGATTAGACTTGGAGAATCGACAGCGGTTTGAGCGTTAAACGCTGGCGCCGTGATATCCGGCATAGCAAAGAACACAGCACCATAAAGCAGGAACAAGCCAACAAGTAACTGCATACCGTTAATGAAATCACGAGGCTGTAACAGCATCCAAACTGGTAACAGCGATGCAATAGCGGCGTAAATAAATAAGATAATGATCCAGTTTGCTTTATCTGCTAAACCAAACATGGTTTCCGGCAGACTTAGTGGGATATAACTGCCCGCATACACCGATGCGTAAAGCACAATAATCCCCACAATACATAAGGGTATGAGGCTGAAATTACGTTTAAGCAATTGACCTATGACTAATGCAACTGCGATTGCCATCCAAGCTGGGAATACCGCATTGGGTTGGGAGACAAAAGAGTTCGCGATAACCACGCCAAATACCGCATTAACCATTAAGAGTACTAGGAAGATCACTATCATAAATAGTGAACGAGAGCGTTTTCCGATGACGGTCTCAGACAGCGCGCCCATTGATTTGCCTTTGTGGCGTGCGCTGGCCCATAAGGCGCCCATATCGTGCACACCGGCAAATAATATCGTACCGAACACAACCCAAAGTACCGCAGGAACCCATCCCCAGTAGACAGCAATAGCTGGACCTACAATGGGTGCTGCCCCCGCCACGGAAGTGAAATGGTGCCCCCACAATACAACTTTATTGGTGGGAACATAGTCCACCCCATCTTTCATTGTATGGGCTGGTGTTACAAAACTATCATCCAACTTAAATATACGGCTCGCAATAAACTTCGAATATACGAACCAACCGAGCAACATTCCGATGATGCCCAGTATAACAATGGCAATAGACTGCATACTGTCGTCCTAATTTGTTTTATCGACAGGCCCTAGGGCCTATTGTTCTTTGATGTACGAATTTTGGTTTAAACGTACAACAAAGGTCAGCAGCCCCTAGCCTGTTGATTTTCTTATTTTCAGTTCAAACATTACACCAATTATCGGTGGCGAAAGGTCATACCTGAATAAGAAAACACCTATTTAAGGTATGCCCAACGTACTGTTGCGCATATTTAAACATGCGACAAGGCAAGGGCCTGACACATTAGACTAAAGTCTAACTTAAAGTTTGGGATTTAGCTGTAAGGCTTTTGAGGTTTATTAGCGATGATTCAGCGGTGAAACAGGAAAGCGTAAAACAGACATTAATTGCCTGTTGCTCTCCACATTAGTATAGGTCGCGGTGATAACGTCCTTCGTCAGCTAACGCATTGTAGGCTTGCGCTTCAAGTATGGACTGCAAAGCCATGTCAACGCCTTGGCCCATTCCCTCAAAATGCCCACATACGTATACTTGTCCGGTATCGCCTAAGAAGGATTTGACCTCGTCTCGCTGCTCAACAAGACGCTGTTGAACATAACCACCACCTTTCTGTCGGGAGAAAATAACTGACTTTTTAAAAATACAGTCACTATTCTGGAAAGGCGATAGCGTTTTATCAAGCACATCATCTTGCATGGGATGACGTTCGCCAAAAAATATCCAAACTGGCCCAGCGTTCTCAAGCAATGCGCGTTTTGCAAGCTGAGCTCGTACCCCCGCAATGCCGCTACCCGCAGCAATTAATAACAATGGGCACTGAGTATTAGTAATAATTGCGCTGGTATTTTTTCGAATGTAGGCCTGTACAGGCTGAGATACAGGTAAAGAACGGGTAAGTAATCCAGAACCTAGCCCAAGTTGGCCGTTGTCTTTAACCAGCTGTCGAACTACAAGCTTTACGTCGTGTTCTTGTGGTACCGACGCAATGGTGTAGCTTCGGCTTACCATCGGTGACTGCCCTTGCGGAGGAATAAGGACTTCCAACACGTCTCCCGCTTCCCATTGTTCATGTAATTCTTGTGTCTGATTAGAATGGTCAACGTTCAAAGACAAGCCGAACAGGCCTGGCGACGCTGGGTTTGAAGGTCTGCTCTCAGAGTGGTTAGAGGGTTCGTTTGAAGTCTCGCCAGAAGCTAGACTTATTTCATTTAATTGAACCCGATTTTTCAGTGTGAAAGCATGGGTAGGGTGCTGCTCATCCTGTGGCAACGAACCAAGCAAAGACAAATGCTCACCTTTCCCTGAATCTAATGTCGTTAGCGGAGAAAGCGCACGTGCGCCTAGTGCACTGATATTATCAAACAACGTGACTGCGAATTGGCAAAACGCGGCGTATTGCTTATCGCCTAATCCCACCACTTCAAAAGACAGATGGGAAAGGTAATCAGATTGATTCGACGACGCTTTTTTTAGCGCTTTACTAAAGGTTCTACCCGCATCAGGGGGCTCGCCTTCACCGTAGGTACTCACAACAAAAATGACTTTCGACACACTACTTAACGTATTGAGTTTCAAAGATGCCATGGACACTACCGACGTTTGCTCTTGCTGTGATAGCGCCGCAGCTTTTGCGCGGGCAATTTTTTCAGCCGTACCGGTTTGGCTTGCGTATACGACAAGGGTCTCCTCGCCTGATACCGCATAGTTGTATTGCTTTCGATGTTTAAAAAATAACACCGCTACCCACAGCATATACAGGCCAATGCTTACTATTGCTATGAGTAGACGGTGTGTTTCTGTCATGTGCTTAACTTTTATGCCGTTGTATTGAAATAGCTAGAAACTTAAGAGGCTGTTGCTCTGTGAGTATTCAAAGAACGTTTACAGCCCCTAGCTGCGCAATAACGTACGGTTATTACAGCGGAAGTACTTCAAATGTGCCTGAGTAGCTACCGTTACGAGACGTTGCAGGCTTTTGCGCTTTATCGTCTTCATAGCCAATTTCTACAAAGTACATACCGGCTTGCGGCCATGTAATTTCAATCTGACCATTTTTGTCAGACGTGACTTTAATCGTTTCCTGATCATTTCTGTAGCGCATACCACCGCGCACAACTTCCACCTCGGCGCCAACCGCAGGCTCACCGTCAATAAGTAACTTGAACGTTGCCGTTTCGGTGGCAAATAAATCATTAGGGTGAGTCACTGGCACTAGCTCCAAACCCACGTTATCAGGCGTGAACACCTTATCCGATGGCGCACCAAGAGTAACAAACGTTTCTACGCGGCGAGAGCTTTGCATTACGCGAAGATCTTTTGCTTTCTTAGGCACGGCTGTTGCGAACTCTTCCGGCTTATATTCTTCACCACGGCCCGGCCACATCTTGCGCTTGCCTTCTTCATCTCGCCAAAATGCGCGAATACCATTGCTGGCAGACGTCAGTTTGTATGTACCTTCTTTGTTTAATTTCAAATCAAAGGTGGTTCGGTACTTACCGCGTGCCATATTTTCTACGTCTACGGCTTCACCTTCTGGCGATTGAACCACTAAGTTACTGGCGTTCATTGCGAAGTGGTCAGGGTGAAAAATAGTATTTGAAATAGCAGCATCAAACGTCACGTAAGCTTCTTCACCTGATAGTACGGTAGAGCTAGGAAGTAACCACGCGCGATGCGCACTGGCTGAAAATGACACGGCAAGTGTTGCTGCTAGCGCAATGGCTGAAGCTTTTACTGATAGTTTTTTCATAATGTCCTCTTATTGGATCTCTACTGAGTGAGCGTTGAATTAGCGCCTCAGCAGATTAGTCTTCCAGACGCAGTACTACACGCCCAAGTTCTGAATTTCCTTTCACTTCTACCGGTAGTGACGCAGCAGATAGCGGTAATGAAAATGGCAGAGACAGTACTTCTCTTCCGCCTACTTCTCGTGATGCCTCAACGCGAAGCGTGTAATCGCCCTCTGGCAGTTCTGCTAGCGCTTTATTTAACTGCGAATCAAGGCTGTAATCGCCTGGGCCTTTTGTTGCACTGGTAAGTCCGTCATAAGGCAAATCAAGGCTTCGCCCACCACGACGCCACCATTGGCGCAAGTCTTTAAGCCACTCTTTCCCTTTGTCTTCACGCATTTCAACGTCGTACCATACGGCGACTTGAGTAGCCTTGCGTTTACTGTCTTCAATCCACACGGCAAGATAAGGTTTGTGATATTCAGCCACATCAAGTTGCGGTAAGGCCACGTCAAGTTTGGCTTGGCTTGCCGCGTGAATAGCGCCAGAGGCAAATGTCATACTTAATAAAGTCGATGCGATCACTGCGCCTTTTCGCATTTTCATGTAAACACTCCTTAAAATTGTGTAGGTAAGTGCCACTAGCGTCGCGCTAGTGCACAAACAGTAAAATAATGACAAACGGGATGAGCACACCGAGCGTAGTAATGGGCCAAGTAGACGCGCGCGTTTTCGAGTGACGCATTAATAGTTGCAGCCCTGTTACGCTAAAAACAATGCAGGCAACAGCGAAGATATCGATAAACCAGCGCCAGGCATTTCCCGTGTTCCGCCCTTTATGCAGGTCATTGAAATAAGATATCCATCCTCTATCAACGTTTTCATAAGTCACTGTGCCAAGTTCAGCATCTACTGCTATCCAACTGTCAGCACCGGGTCCGGGCCAGGCAGCATAAAATTCAATACCATCCCACTCTCCCGTCACCGATGAAGGTAATGAAATGCCCTCTTGCGACTGCATAAACGCGACGAGTTCGCTTGGAATGGCTATGTCACCGGTGTCCAGAGAAACCAATTGTTCGACAACCAACGGTGGTAAGCTTGATTCAGCTGACGTTACAGTTCTGTTCGCTGGAATGTCTGCAGCGTGATTTAGCGTAATCCCCGTTAGGGCAAATAACATCATCCCGACCAGACAGACTGCGCCACTAATCCAGTGCCATTGGCGGATGCCGCCTAAAGAAAAACTCATAATTTCGTTGCTAACTCTCTGTACTACTCGGTGATATTGATTAATTCAACGGGCTAGATAATACAGATATTTCCACCCTTTTCAATGTAAATGAGATTTATTCTCATTATTGTATTTTTTGCTCAACAACCTTTAAGTATTGCTTCACTTTTCGCGTAAACGAGGCCCCCAAAAAGCGACAAGCAATAGGTAATTACACACCACGGTGTAAAGGGTAGGTAAATAGGTAAACGTTGCTGAAACCAGCACGCTTGCAAGCTGTAAAAGCCCAATCCACACCACCACGCCTATTTCGGTCTTCCACACGTCTATGCAGTTCATGAGGCTTATTGCCATAAGCAAATACGCTAAACTATGAAGCACAATTAAAAGTAGTGGTGAAGGTGTGCTGGTCAATCGGGTGATACCGGCATGCTTCTTGTTGCCAAGCGAGAGCAGTAAGAAACTCAAATAAATAAGCACAAATGCGAACACCACATCCAGAATGATACTCATATTAATGCCTCGCTGTTGTCACCTTGCGGCTTATCTTGGCGAGCTCTGTTTTTTCGCTTAGGTGACAGTGTGCTTTTCACCCGTTTTGCTTTCACGGCTTTGGCTTTGTTGACGTGGTAAGCAGCATAGCCGAGTACTGCCGCAAGTGTTATGCACATAAGGTCAAAGCCCACTCTCAGGCTATCACCATTTGCAACCGCGAAATCTAAGCCTGTTGCTGAGGTGAGGTGGTCAAGCAAAGGGACAAGCGCAAACAACGCTGCTGCAAAGCCAAGTTGAATTACCCACCCTTTTTTGTCTCGCCAAATAAACCCTGCAACCACACACACCAGCCATATTGCGAAAAACACCTTAATTTCCCATAAGCTTCGAGACGTTAGATCAGCAGGAAGTAGTCTATTTACCCAAAAGTAGCCGCCGGTCGCACACATTAACCCTGCAATGCTGCCTATATTGCTGCCTCTGACCAATTCAAAACCAAATTCTCCAAGCTGTTGCTTTGCCCGTTTCACTACCCACAAAACAGAGCCCGTTCCCACCATAATGGTACCCAGAATACCGGCAAAAAATAGTAACCAGCGAGTGAGGGTATCGGCGAAGCGCGCTTGATGTAACATATCCAAATAGTTATACGTCGCCTGGCTGGCGTTAGCGGCCACTGACGCTGGGCGCTCGTTTATGACTTCGCCTTGTGCGTTAAATACCAGTGCACTACTTCCCCCACGCCCCGCACTTAACTGCGTTCGATTGTCCCCACTTAGCGTAAACTGAGCGTTAGCTTTACCCGGGTGAGTAATAGATAAGTTTTCAACCGGCACCTGCCATGTATTTTCGGCGTGAGCAATCATCGAAGAGATAGGTAAGGCCAATAAGGCATTAATGTCTGGCGAAGCTAGATTTTGCTGCTGCGCATTCTGGCGTACTTCTGTACCTTGAGGACGGTGCCGCACGCGCTCCTCGCTGTTAAAAGGCAATAGCGTGGCGCCTAATAGAATCAAACCAGAAAAAGTGATCATGATATGAAATGGTAGTGCTAGTACCGCACTAATGGCGTGCCCATCTATCCAGCTCAGCAGCTTCTTCTTTGGCCTGAACATAAAGAAATCGGCAAAGATTTTTCTGTGCATGATGACGCCGCTGATAATAGCAACAAACATCATCATACTGACTACGCCTACTATCCAGCGTCCAATGGTTCTGTCGATACCGTATAACTCGAAATGAAAACGATAAAGGAAGTTGCCACCGGCCGTTTCCCTTACTTTTATCTCTTCACCCGTGGACGGGTTCAACATGACCCGTGGTCCTCGACGACGCTCGTTACCTGCATTAGCGTCGCGCCACGACAAGTCGAGTGTATTCGAGCGCGCATCTGGTAGTGAGAGTTGCCATTCACTTGCATTGGGCGCATTGATCGCAAGATAACGTAAACCGTGCTCTAGCGACTTTTCGCTGGGTACTGCGGCGTGTTGTTCTGGCTGCATCCAATAGGTTATTTCGGTTCTAAAAAACGACAGCGTCCCGGTGAAAAAAATAGCAAAGAGTAACCAACCAACAAGTACCGAGCTCCAAGTATGAAGCCACGTCATAGACTTTCTGACATTCCCTTTCATGTTAAAGCCCTGTACTGATTGAATAAAGACATAAGGCTAACGCAGAGAGCGCTGTCATTACGATGGACGCCTTTTTCGTCGTATCAAAGATGAACGTAAAAAGGATGAAGGTGCAGTAAACACAAAAGAACAGCATTCTTACCAGCACTTCGTGCTCTCGTCCGTCAGCCCCTATAAAATTGGCAATGGCGCTGCTTAGCCACGCTGAAAAAGCGTAGCCCAGTGCCACAGCAATCAGCGTTCTAAGTGCGACATCCAATCGTTCACGATTTATGGCGACGCGGTTTACCGTTTGGCTCTTCATATTGTGTTCTTCACTAGGTTTTCTAGTGACTGGATGTTGCCAAGTAAATCAGAACGGGATGGGTACGATTTATAGACTTGTCGTAAAAGCGTAAGTGCATCTTGGTACTGACGCTGATCTATGGCAATTTGCGCACGCCCGAGCATGGCGCGCTGTTTAACGTCGGCGAGTGACTCAGCTCGTAGATAGGTCATTTTGGCACGTTCGACGTTGTTCTGTTGACGATAAAGTGAAGCAAGAGACAACAGCGCCTCACCATTGTCAGGGGCGTCAGCAATGGCTTTGGTTAAAAGGGAAATTGCCGTTTTGCTCTGCCCTTTGCCCATAGCCAACTGAGCTTTAAGTACATTAAGCGTAGCTGCTTGAGAGGTCGTGAGCTTTTTCACATTGTTGTCGGCAGCTTGCGTTAATTTACCTAAATCAGACCACTGCTCATTAGCCGCTAAGTAAGCCGCTATTTTGGAGTAAGCGTCAAAGCCTTCCCCATCTTTGTCGGTAATGAAAGTCTTCGCATGGGTAGCCAGTATGTCTGCTGCGCGCCGCGGACTGCCGTCAGAAACGTGCAATTTGGCCACGGAAATCAAGTTCGACAGCGAGCGGTCACCTAAAGAAAGGGCAGTCTCTAAGCTGCTCAGCGCCTTTACCATGTCACCCTGCTTTAACGCTATTTGTCCCCGTTGGAGCCAAAGCTGCTGATTACTTTCATCATCTACCAACATTTCGCTTAGCAAGCTTTCCGCCTGTGCAAGTGCATTACTTTCAATAAGCGCGAACAATAAACCTTGATACCATTGCTTGTTTTCAGGTTCGAGCATTAACGCATTTTGATAAGCACCAATAGCGGTGACAGGTTTGCCAAGCTGAACATTGGTATAGGCTAGTTGCCCGAAAAGTTGGGCATCTTGAATACCTAGCTCTACGCTTTTAGTTAAATGAGTGCGTGCTTTGGCCAATTTATCTGTCATTAAATACGCCATGCTCAAACTTCTGTGCGCCGATGGAAGGTTTGGCATAGCATCGATAACGTCCAACAGCACTTTTTCGGCAAGTGAGTAGTTTTTCTCATTCAATAGCACTTGTCCGTAAAGCTCACGCAAGCGTGGACTAAATTGAGAAATATCCTGGGTTGCAAATGCGCTGGCAACGTTTGAATAATTGCCTGCTTGCAAGTCGGCCTGAATGCGCCCGATAAACTCACCTTCTTCACGGGATATACGTTCACGATGATCATCTCTATGATGCTGACGCATGACAAACTGCCAATCGGGTTCTTCCAATTCCACCGTTATTTTCGCACTTACTGGCTTAACAAAAGCCAGCGCGCTCACTACACAGCTGAGGACAGTTACGGCTGTAATCTTGTTTAACATTGTCTCAATCAACCTCTAAATTCTTTAGCTTCTATTTCGCTTTATTGCGATAAAACCAGGCCTTTATAAAGCCTCTATTAAGCTTCTATTAGGCCTCTATAACTACAGGCCAAATAAAACGCGCCTTCACCGCTTCATCTTCTTTGTAGGGCGATGTAAATTTGCTGGCTTTAACAAAACGCATTATTTCTTTATTGAGCTCGTGATGCGGGTTCTCGACAATGTCCATCAGCTTTACGTTGCCGTGTTCGTCAATAATGACGTCGAGCTTTACAATCACCCGCTTGATACCTTGCTTTTTGAGTCGCTTGGGGAAACGTATTTTGACCGGAGTCAGCAAGGTAGGCTTTGAATCCAGTTCGCTTAGCCCAAAGGCGTCCAATTCAATATCAGGCATATCCCATTGGGTTTGGGTCACTTTGACATTTGGCATGTCGGGCTTTGGCACTTGAATATCTGGCTCAACACTTAAATCCGCCATGGTCATGGCTGCGCCACTGCCCTCTACCTGCATAACAAGTTCAGTCTCTTCCACTACATTTTGCGTTTTAGGGGGCGGCGGTGGTGGAGGCGTTACCGCAATGTCTAACTTGCGCACAACCATAGTGTCGGGCTGCAGATTAGACAAAAAGTGCCCTAGCCACATAACGCCAAGCGCACTAACGAGCACCGCACCGCTAAGTAGAGAAGGTTGAAGATTGTATTTCATTGAATTTTGCCTCGTTCGCTATGGCTTCAAAGTGGCGATATTGACCGTGTCGGCACCCGCCAGTTTGGCTTCATCTATGACTTCTACCAGTAATTCAGAGCGAACGGCTTTATCTACCTGAACGACTACTGGGCGTTGTTCTTTCATCAACAATTGCTCAACAGTAGAGCGCACGCCGCTCACACCGATATTGGCACTGTCATACACCACTTCACCGGTTCGGGTAATTGCCAGCATAATGGCCATTTGATCGAGCTTTTGTGCTGATATTGCCTGGGGTTTATCTACCTCTACCCCAGTCTCTTTTACAAACACTGTTGAAACGATAAAGAAAATTAAAAGTATAAAAACCACGTCTAGTAGCGGAGACATATCAATGCCTTGCGCTTGCTGGTTTTCAAGGCGTCGCTGTAATCGACTTGCCATGTTTACGCCTCCCTTGCTACGGCGCGCTTTACCGCACCATTAACAAACATCAACAAAAGCCAGCCAGGAATAGCCAAGGTTAAGCCAAGCTGAGTGGTAAAAAGTGCATCGGCAATGCCACCAGTGACGACTTGACTATCGACACCTAACGACATCATTCCGGTGAAACTCACTTGTAGGCCTGCAATTGTTCCTAGCAGGCCCATCAAGGGAAGAGCACTAACCAGTACGCCAGGTACCATTTCTCGCTTTGTAAGCTCTTTCTCTCCATCACGTACTTGGGCTATCTCTTTGCGTGTAGTAAACAACACAAAGATTTGCTGGTAAGCAAACCATGCCACCAGCAGCATTAACCAACACAATGCATTCCCCGCTAGCTGTTCAATCATTAGCTTGCGCTCGCTTGCTTTTGACCATCACTCTTTTGGTCGCTTTTCTCAGCAACGTCAGGCTCGTCATTGCTAAGTACAAGCGCGAAACTTTCGAGCTCTTCGTAGTAATGTCGCGCTTTGCGAGAGAGTACGGCATTTAGAATTAATGCCGGTATGGCCACAACTAAGCCTAACTCTGTCGTAACCAAGGCTTTAGCGATCCCGCCAGAAATAACTTCGGGGTCGCTTGAACCGAATGCCGTCATCATTCTAAAGGTTTCAATCATGCCGCTTACCGTACCTAGAAGACCTAGCAAGGGTGCAACGGCAGCAGTTACAGCAATGGTGCCGTTGTATTTTTCAAGCTTGATTTTGTCTTGCTGGAGTGCAGAAAACAGTTCATCGTCGCGTTCAGTTGGCGTGCTTGCACGCTTAGTTATGTCATACAGCTCGCGCTGCATGCCATCAAAGAAGCCCACACCTGAACTGCCCACCATGTTCACCAGAGCTTTGCCTGATGCTACTTGCTTAACCTTCGGCAAGCGCCATAGCTGAATAACTTTAAACAGTGCGATAAGCGTAGCGAGAAGGGCAAACAAAACGATAGGGATCACCCACACTCCGCCTTTCACAACATGTTCAATTACCCCTTCTGACGCTTGCTCGCGCGTTGCTGCGCGGCCAAGGGTAGGATCTATTTTAATGCTGCCATTGCCGCTGCTTGCCAAGCTTGCAAGGCTTTCGGTATCCGTATCTGAAAAAGTGGACGTAGAGGTAAACAGGTCTTGCTTACGCTCTGCCGTACCCGCAACGTTTTGTGCTTGCGCCAGATACCACGTCACCGGGCCAAGAGTAAGCACTTTTGCTTGGGTCACTTCGCCATTCGCTAGTACAACCTTTCCTGCACTGAAATTAGGGGTTTGTTGATTGGCAAACTCTTTCGCTTTTTCACCCACTTTCTGGACTTTGTCAGACAAGCTCATTTCGCTTAATGACAGACTGTCTACACCAGTTTGAAGCAGGAAACGGCTCAACAAATTTTGTTGGAACTCTTGTTGCTCGCTCCAGCTCGATAGGCGATTTTCTAACTGTGAAAGACTAAGGGTTCTTTCGTCCATTTTACGGCGGGCGACCGTGGTTTCATTACGCAGTTTCATTACCTGCTGTTCAAGCGCACGCAATTCATTAGCCAGCGCTACCCGCTCTTTACTAATTTTGCTTTCGGTGCGCTCCAGACGCGCTTTCGCGTCTTTAATATTGGCCAGCATGCTATCTTCAGGCGCTGCCACTGCCGGTACACAAACCACAGCTGCGCACAAAGCAACACATGCTGCGATGAGAGAGGATCTCAACATTGGATTAAATGCTGTGAGGACGTGAGATAAGCATTTCATTCGCCTTCTCCTTTGGCCAGCGTAAGTGGTAAAGAAACAAAGTCAGGTTCATGCTTTTTCTCAAAAATAGCGACGGCAAGCGCTACCGATTCGCTATCGACATTGTCACTAAATTGCCACTGCCACTCGCCATTTTTAACATGACCGGCCCCCTGATATTGACCATCAGCGTTGGTAAACCACGCATAGCTGCTGCCAACAAAGAACTGCTTAACTAATACATCTTTGTCATCGGGAGCACGCATTGCGGTTTCGTTGACCAGAAGTTTGCTATTGAATTGCGCAAGGGATGAAAGTTTTGCAAGGGTGACCTGAAGCTTATTTGACGTGTCGGCGTCAGCCGCTAATTCGGCTTGCTCTTTATCCCACGTCTGGCGAATAATTTCAGGCAGCGACGAGTAAAGGCTGTCTACTTGCCCTATTACTCCAGTCAATGCACGCTCTACCCCACCCTGTTGTGCTTCAAGCTCACTTTGCTCAGAAAGCAGTGCTTCTCGCTGGGCTTCTACGTCGGTGGTTGCAGCCTTACTTTCGTCAATCATACTCTGCAGCTGAGTACGTTCAGCTTTAAGCAGTTGAATACGCTGACGCAATGCAGGCTCTGATTCACGCCACTCGTTTTCTAGCTTTTGCGTCTGGCGCTCAATGCTAATCCACTTTTCAGTGAGCCCGTCGATATCGCTGGCTTTTGTTGCTGCCATCACAATACCTGATGAAGCCACGGCAAGTGATACCAGTACAAAAGAAAGCGCTGCACTTCTTTTAACTTTCATTCAAATCCCTTACATCTCTTAGCTGAATTAATGAGATTGCCGGCACGTCGATATCGCTATCGAGGCCGGCATTTTGATGTCTTGTTACTGCTTGCTAAGTATTAGAACTGGTAAGTAGCAAACAACAAGAAGCTTCTTTCTGGTTCATTGAAAGTATTCGCCCCTGCGTTAGATGCTTGTGTACCTTCACGCTTAACGCTTTCGTTAAACAAGTTCTTAACCGACACGTTGAAGCTTAAGTTTTCGTCGAACGCGTAAATGGCGTTAATGTTGGTGATGGTATAGGCTTCGCGATCATCAGCTTCGATAACGGCGCCCGAATTAACGCTGGCCGTAGGGCTTTCTGTCTCACCATAGTGTTGAGCGCTAAGCACAAGCTCAAGTGCATCGGTGGCTTGCCAGCTTATTAGCGAGTTCACTGTGTAGTCAGGAACGATAGATAATGGCTGGCCAGTAGATTTATCTTCTGACTCAAGCATCACGGTAAAGTTGGTCGACCACTCAATAGTGCTGGTTACAGGGAACAACAAGTTACCTTCAAGGCCAGAAATAACCGCTTCAGGAACGTTAAACCACTGGAATACCTGAACGTTGGCCTCGCCACCTTCTTCGCCAGGTAACACATACTCTGGCGGTACATTACCGGTGCCAATTTTGTCTTTATAGTCGTTGTGGAAGTAAGTAATACCCGCGTTCAAGCCCTCTTCGTTGGTGTAGTTAACACCAATTTCTTTGTTTACTGAGGTTTCGTGCTCTAGGTCAGGGTTTCCTAGAATGTGACACCCGCCACCTAGGTTAGAGAAGTCAACTGGGCAACCATTACCTCGGGTGTAGTACACGTAGTTAGGGTTTAATTGATAAAGGTTTGGCGCTTTAAAAGCACGGCTAATACCACCTTGAACCACAATATTAGGCGACGCCTGCCATGATGCATTCAAGCTCGGGCTAAGGTTTGTACCCGCTTTGCTGTGATCATCAAAACGTAGTCCAGGCGTAAGCGTGATTGAATCAGTTAGCATGATGTTGTCTTCAACATACACACCTACAAGCGTGGCGTCGGTTTCAGATGGACGATTTTCTGGGTCAGTCTCTACACCAGGAATAGTGCCGTCATCAACCACATTCAGAGAAAGCTGATTGCTAACTGAATCGTCTAGGGTCTCTTTGCGGTATTCCGCACCAAACGTAGCGGTTTGATTGAAGCCGCCTAACGTTAAAGGCACATTCCACTCGGTCTTTGCCGTAATGTTCTCTAATTTGATGGTGGTCATCTCAAGGCTATTAATGCGACCTTCACCACCACCTGCAGAGCCTTCACCTAAACGGCTGTTAGACGTGCTTTCGTATTGGATATAGCTAAATGAATCGCCGAAGTCATACTCACCATTGTGTGTTACGCCGAACGTGCGACGATGCATTACTAGTGTTTCTTCACCAATTAAGCTCTGAGCATCAGTTTCTGCCAGGTCTTCAGGCTCAGGTATGATGACGTTGCCGTTTTCGTCAACGGGGTAGCTTACGCCTTGAAATGCATTGTCACCGGCATAGCGGTTGCCTTGGCGGCTATAGGCTGCTTCAAAGTCCCAGCGATTAATTTCATCTTGGTCGAAGCGAACAAGAGTACGCACGTCGATGTTTTCAACACCTTCACGTCCTGCACCTACCGCTTTTGCTGTACCGCCGCGGCCCGTTGTTACGTCTGTTGCGTCTAAATTTACGCGTGGGTCGTCAGCGTCCTGTTCGTTGTAGTTAACAATAGTGCGGTGAGAGAAACGCTCAGATAAAGGCGCACTTGTTACTAGGTTAAAACGACGGTTGTCGCCTTCGTATTTATTTGAAGAAAGCTCGGTCTGAGCGGTGATAGAGGTAGAAGCTTCATCAGGAGACTTAGTGATAATATTGATAACACCACCTGATGCGCCAGAGCCATAGCGAGCCGCTGCTGGACCACGAATAACTTCAATGCTCTCAATCGCTTCAGCTGGAACCCAGTTGCTGTCGCCCTGTGTGTTTCGCTCGCCTGAACGGCCCATTTTTACAGAGTTACGCGACAACACTGGCTTGCCGTCAATTAAAATAAGCGTATTTTCTGGACCCATTCCGCGAATGTCGATTTGACGTTTGTTGCCATACTGTCCTGAGCTTGAGTTACCTGTAAGGTTGATACCCGGCATGGTTCTTACAATTTCAGCGATATCGTTAGTGACAGGACGACGTTTGAAATCTTCTTCCGTAATGATAGACACGCCTTGGGCTTGCTTCAGCTCTTCAGACGCAGATTGCACAACGGTGGTGTCGAGCGTTTCTATCTCTTCGCTTTGCGCCAGCACACCCGCTGACAACATGGGAAACAGGGTTCCTAACAAAATAATGCGCTTACCATTTACAGGCATTTGATAATCCTTAATGTGTTGAGTGTTGGCCAGCCAGTGGCTCGCCATTTCAAAATGTTGTGTCTTGTTACGCGCGGCTTAACTTCATAAATGGCTCTAACGCCAAACATGAGCAAAGCACTAACTATTTGAGTTAGGGCAATTGGTGTGATTATTGTTATTCCAAGAAAGAATGCCCAAAAGTGAGACTATCCGTAGAAACTTGCATCCCCTGTCTGTCATAGGGAATTTTCATCGCTTTATTTCTCTTCTTATTTGCAAGAAGTGGCTAATCGTGCTCAAATCGCACTGCATCTTAATGACAATTATTATCATTTGCAATTTAATTAATATTGAAAGGCTTTTTACTTTCTTTACATAAAACTGACGAATATGCTTAAAACACAGCTAAATACAATTCCTAAAACCCTTGCAGCACTGTCTGATTACGAGAACCTGGCTCGGGAGCGACTAACTCCACAATCGTGGGCGTATATTGCCGGTGGCTCTGCAGATGAATTGTCGATGCGAAGAAATCGAGAAAAACTAGACGACCTGTGTCTACTTCCCCGCGCTTTGAAAGATGTCAAACTGGGGGGAACTAAAACCACCTTGTTAGGGCAGCAGTTTGATCACCCTATAATTTCAGGGCCTGTTGCTTATCAAGTGCTAGCGCATCCCGATGGTGAGATTGCGACGGCGATGGCAACACAAGCTCAAGGCGGCTTGTGGGTAATGAGCACGTTAGCCAGTTGCTCCTTTGAAGATATATCTAATCAGGTGGAAAGCCCCCGCTGGTTTCAACTCTATGTTCAACCTACCCGTTCACAAACTCTAGAACTCATACAAAAAGCAGAGCACTTTCAGTTTTCAGCATTGGTAATCACCATCGATGCGCCAATTAACGGCTTGCGAAACCGTGAGCAGAGAGCTGAATTTTCGCTCCCTCCAAATGTGCGCGCGGTCAATATAGATACGCCTCCTCCCTTAGTACACCCTGGAGAAGGCAAGAGCGTGGTATTTCAAGGGCTTATGGCACAGGCTCCTACATGGGACGATATTGCTTTTATCCAGCAACACACGTCATTGCCCATTGTGTTGAAAGGTATTCTTAATCCACTGGACGCTCAAAAAGCAGCGGAACTTGGCGTAGCGGGTATTGTAGTGTCGAATCACGGCGGCCGTGCTTTGGACAGCGTGCCTTCACCGGTAGAAATGCTTCCTATTATTCGCCAAACGGTTGGTGATGAAATGATGGTACTGGCCGACAGCGGTGTGCGCAGAGGCGCTGATGTGGTAAAGCTCATGGCACTGGGTGCTAACGCCGTGCTTATTGGTCGGCCTCTGATGTACGGATTGGCCACGGCGGGGGCATTAGGTGTTGCTCACACTATTCGATTGTTGAGAGACGAGCTTGAAATGACAATGGCGCTTTGCGGCGTAGGCTCCATAGAAGAAATAAATAAGCACTGTTTATGGCCCACAGATTAGATAATTTCTTAGAAAATTTCACCGCGCAAACACGCATTACTTGCAGGTCTTTAAGCTTAGGTTTCACTCCACTGTCTTAACAGATTGTGATACACACCCGAAAGCCTGACAATTTCAGCGTTATTAGGCGTCTCGGCGCTAAGTGCCTGAATACTCATATCTAAGTCGTACAGAATACGGCGTTGTTCAGCACTTCTTACTAAACTTTGCATCCAAAAAAAGGACGCGAGCCGACGGCCTTTTGTAACTGGCGTCACTCTATGTAAGCTGGTCGAGGGATACATCACCATATCGCCCGCAGCGAACTTTACACGTTGTTCTCCATAGGTATCTTGGATTACGAGTTCTCCCCCTTCATATTCTTCGGGCTCACTAAGAAAAACCGTCATTGAGATATCTGTACGAACCTTTACAGCAGTTCCTGCCACTCGCCTAATGGTATTGTCGATATGATCGCCAAACTCTCCTTCACTCTGATAGCAGTTGAACATGGGAGGGTATATTTTGTTTGGTAATCCTGCTGCAAGAATATGCTGCGACTGACCCATCAAGCTCAAAATGAAATCTCCGAGCTGACGTGCCGTGGGAGAATCTTCAGGCAACTGCAGGTTTTTCTTAGCATGTAACGCTAAATGCCCCGCTGTTACAGCGCCATCAACCCAATCGGCTTTCTCAAGAAGCGACACCGCATCGGTGACTTCTTGTTTGGTAAGGAAGTTCTCAATTCTAACCAGCATGATGTTCCCATTGTGGCAAAGCGAGTAAAATATAAAAAACCAGCCAGAGGTCTTTTTACCTAAGACTGGTTTTATAATAACGAATACTCAATTAGAAAGTATAGTTAGCAAAGACAGCTACACTTCGAGGGTTCCCTGGACGGAAGTGCCCTTTAGCGCTGTAATCTACCACGTACTCTTCATCTGTTAAGTTATCAACGTTTAACTGAAGCTTTAGATCCTCTGTCACTTGATAAGAGGCCATTAGGAAAAGCGTAGTGTAAGAATCGACCGTGAAATAAGCCGTATTTCTGCGCCAGTAGGTTTCACCAGAGTTGTAATAGATACCACCGCCCACATTCAGTTTGTTATCCATTGCAGCATAGTTAACCCAAATGTTAGCCGTATCATCTGGCGACGCTTGTAGACCGTTACCGATAGAATCCGCTGTCGTGTCCTGGGTAACTTCAGTATCTAAACTCGCATAGTTTGCAGAGATTGATAGTGAGTCCGTTAGCATACCTGTAACACTGACTTCATAGCCTTTAGACTCTTGCTCACCCGCTAGCGAATACACTGTGACACCGTCTTCAATATTTTGTGAATCGACCACGTCTTTCGTAGTTTCAAACACAGCACCGCTAACAAGTAGCTGGTCGTTAAAGAACTGCCATTTCACACCAAGTTCAGTGGTTACTGCATTTTCAGGCCTTACCGCATTTTGTGCGGCGTTGGTTGATAGCGCTAACGCTACGCCGGGCGGCTGCTTAGAATTACTGTGACTTAGGTAAATATTACCGTTCTCTGTAGGCATATAGCTCACCGCTGCACCGTAGCTAAAGTAGCTGTCTTGAGCGTCGAGCCCATCGAAACAACCGCTACGTCGACCACACGCAGAACCGGAGATATCAAAATCGTCATAACGCGCGTTAATGTCTACTTGAAGGTGCTCACCGACTTTGATGGTATCTAGAAGATATAAGGCTACCGTGCTCGCATCGCCCGAAGTGTCATTGCCGCTACGCGTTGTGCCACCTGTTACAAACACGTTGTTTTGCAAGTCGAACGGGTTAATGGTGGGAGCTTCCAACACATTGCCTTGCCCATCGACATAGGTGTAATTTGCTGTCACACCAAAACTGGTACGCTCTTCTTCTGCTACTTCTGCACCCAGCACAACTCGATGCTTCAAAGCCCCTGATTCAAGTGAAAGAATTGCGTCTAGTTGTGATACAAATAAATCAGTCTCTTCGTCCAATGCTTGCAAGCGCTCAGCATTCAATAGGTTAGCCTCTTCACCTGAATTCCACCACGGACGACCAATTACTGACTCTTTTTCGTTGCTACCAAAACGGGTTTGGCTACGAAGCGTTACCACGTCGTTTACTTTGTGATTGATAACTAAGGTGTACATTTGTGTCGACACTTCTTCGAAGTCACGGCCCGGAACACTGTAATATTCGTCCCATAAACTCGAATCTATCGGTCCTTCGGGCTGACCTGTAGCTTCTGCAGCCGCTGAAGTTAGGAAGGGAAGACCAAGCACCGGAACGTTATCCTGCTCCATCACAAATACATCAAGGTTTATGTCTGTTGCTTCATTCACTTTATAAAGTAATGAGCCCGCCGCACCAGTGGTTTGGTATTCCTCAACGCCATTGTCAAAGAAGTCACCGCCATCGCTGTATAACAGGTTTAAACGGCCGGCAACATTCTCAGAAAGCTTCTTATTGTAATCCAGTGTTACACGTGCGTTTTCGAAGGAGTCATAGCGACCTGACACTGCACCAAAATCCTCAAGTCGCGCACGTTTAGTTGCCAGGTTAACGCTACCACCACCGGTAGAGCGTCCGTCTAACGAGCCGCTTCCGCCCTTGATAACTTCTACAGCTTCGTAGTTGAAGGTATCGCGGCTGTAACCGGCTATATCGCGAATACCGTCTACATAGATATTTGAGCGTGCATCAAAACCACGAATGGTGACCTTGTCGCTGGCAGACACGACACCGCCACCACCTTCACCACCACCAAACGTTGATACGCCTGCAACGTTTCGAAGCGCATCGTTTAAGTTGGTAATCCCCTGATCTTCAAGAAGGCGTTCTGAAATCACGTTGATCGAACGAGGGGTATTCGCGATGGGTTGCGTTAGCTTTACTGAAGAGGTTTCGTTAACTTTATAACCCGCTTCTTCGGTAGCTTGAACCTTAGTGGTTTCTAACTCTTGAACTGCGGTATTCTCTTGTTGAGCGAGTGCAGTTCCAAATGGTATTGCTGCGGTGACTGTCAGCGCTAGTGCGCTTTTTTTTGTATTCATTTTCTTCATGAAAAAGAAGTCCCTTTAGTGCTTTTAAGTGTGTGATTAAATGCCTAAATGTACCGAGTTGAATTTTGGCACCGAGTAAAATACAGAGAGATTAAACTTAATGCAAATTATTATTATTTGCATATGCTTTTACAAATTTACACTAAACTGACAGTCAGAACTGATAAAACACGGGTTGATTAAGAATAAGCACACGCTCATATGGCTTTCTTTTTCATTGGCTGAAGGTGTTTTGTAACAGTATGGTTTTGTAGAATTGAGCTAGAGATGCTGTAAGAAAAATGCCCTTAGTTCATCATAAGTCATATAAGACTCTGGAGTTTCATGGGCGATGAGGTATTCCGCATGGGACAGTCCTTCCACAATCTCAAGTTGACTCGAACCGTTGAAATCGCGAATTTTTCTATGCAGACGGACTGCATCGCTTAAAAATAGATCGCGTGTTCCTGCCACGATGAAAACAGGCGGAAACGAAGTAAAGTCACCATAAATAGGCGAAACACTAGGGTGTGATAAGTCGATAGTTCCAGCGTAAAGCGCTGCCGCAGATTGTAGTAGCCCTTCGTAGGTAACCAGCACACGATCAGCACCTTCATTAACTTGTCGACTATCCCCTGCCTGCGTTAAGTCTACCCATGGTGTGCCTGTATAGATAGCGCAAGGAAGGCTTATACTCTCGGCGGCCAGTGACTGTACAAGTGCAAGAACCAGCCCGGCGCCTGCGGATGTCCCTCCAACGAGTATGCGACGACTGTCAACGCTATCTAAAAGCGCTAGGTATACAGCTTTTAAATCACAAAGCGCGGCAGGTGCTGGGGCATGTGGCGGCATAGCGTAATCTACACTCAATACGGTTATTCCTAACCGTGATGCAATCAATAACCCTTCTTCAATACTCGGTAAGCCACCAAAAAATACATAGGCGCCCCCATGCACGTCTATATAAACATGGTTTTCAAAATGCGGTGACACCTCTTTCGGTGTGAGCTTACGAACTGTTACGCCGGCTATTTCCAGTAATTCCACACTGACACCTAATTGTTTACGCATGTTCTTTATTTTTTTCTTTTGCTGCGCATTTCGTTGCTGCACGAGGTCCCGCCAACTAGCAGCATCTTGAGGTACCGTTGCCTTAACCTCTGCGATAGGTGTCGTCGGAAATTTTTCGGTAGCATGCTTAAGAGCATCACTAACGGTCTGTGTTTTTGGTTCGTTAGGTTTTGACATTATTTGCAGTGTTAAAGTTAATAGCAGCGAGTTGGTGCCAAGAATGTATGAATCCTACCAGCCTACACCGAATATGGAGTGCATAGCGTAACGTATTAACTCGCCCGAAGCTTCAACATATAGTTTATACCAGTCTGCACAGATAATTACCCTTTCAGCGAGAGTTAAAATGTTCGCGACCGCGGCGTGTTACCACAGGTATATTGGTTCTACATCAAGGTGAAACAACAAAGAGTAATAAAATCTGTATTGAAGATCAGTCCTTACTTGGTTGTGCATCTGATATGATTGGAAATACTAGTCGAGCGCAGCGTGTTTTGGGGGCAGACAGGAAGAATTAAGCTGCATGTAGCCAATACACTCTAAGACATCTTGGTAGAATAATTAATAAGGATATATACAATGAAAAGAATACCCCTTCGTAAATGGGCAATGGCGGCAAGTTTCGCTATTTCGGCAACAGCCTTTGCAGGAAATGTAGAGCACGACCAGACCTCAGTTTGGAAAGTGTCGAAAGGCGATGATGCGGTTTATGTAGGTGGTACAATACATATTCTACCAATCTCTGAATTTCCATTGCCCGCTACGTTCACTGAAACCTATGAAAAAAGTGACACATTAGTTTTTGAAGTAAAAATGCCTGCCCCAACGGATATTGAAGGTCAGCAAAAAATGATGGCTGGGCTTGCTTACAAAGACGGTAAGTCGCTTAAAGATGATGTATCAGAAGAGACCTATCAGGCTCTCAATGTTTATTTAGCCAACTTTGGCGCAACAGCCGATCAGTTAGCGCAATTTAAGCCTGGCATGGTTGCATCAATGCTGGTAGCTATGGAAGCACAACGCTCTCAGTTAGCTGGACAAGGTGTAGATGCCTACTTCATGCAGTTAGCTGCTCGCGACGGAAAAGCCAGTGAATATCTGGAATCGTTAGATTTTCAAATCAGTATGCTTGCCAATATGGGAGCCGGTGAAGAAGACCGCCTCATTTCTGAAACTTTGGAAACGCTACCAGAGCTAAAAGGCATGCTTAAGAGCACCATTAAAGCATGGAGAGAAGGGAATACTCAGAAAATCGATGAACTGGTGGTAGACACATTCAAACGTGAGTCTCCCGCTTCGTACGACGATGTTTTTACTAAGCGCAACCAAAACTGGCTACCTCAAATCGAAGCCATGTTTGGCGATGATGACCAAGAATTTGTCTTAGTCGGTGCTGGCCACCTAGTTGGCGATGACAGTGTTATCGCCTTATTAAAAGCGAAAGGCTACAAAGTCGAGCAAATGTAACCCCCTTGTTGCTACCGACCTAAATATCAAAGCTAGGCATAGTCCTAGCTTTTTTATGTCTATTACAGAGGGAAATCGCTCTCTAAACCTGACAACGCAGTGATGCGGTATCGGAGCTCTTACATAAAAGCAAGGATGGCTTTACAGCGTGTTCCCCTCTCACCAAGCTTTATAGATGCCAAAGGGGTGGCGCTTATTCAATCTAGAACTCTCAGCTGCATGGATGAAGCTGCGAAGCCGCTAATACAAAAGCACGGATGGGTCCACGGCGTGTTACTTCTTCTTCCCCTCAAATGTTTTGATATGCTTCGAGAAGGGAGTGATTGTTGTGCCCTCTGAAACCCTACACCGTAGGGACGCGGTGTCGGAGCCCCCATGGATGGGTTTACGGCGTGTTTCAGAGGGCACAACAATAACGAACTAAATCGCAGGCATAAAAAAAGCGCACCTAAGTGCTAATGCCGTTCACTTAAGGTGAGCGGCATTTTTCTTTCTGCTGTATCGCTGTGGTCTCTTCTTAACTGTTCGGGGGAAGCTGCGTTCTCGC
>NZ_JAKRFB010000020.1:0-72242 GCF_022348315.1 Alteromonas sp. MmMcT2-5
TTTGCCACACTTATAAGTAGTAACCCACCTCCGCAGCCATTTATTGGTGTGGTCTACAGAGGATTAAGTCTTTTTAGAGGGGAAAATCCCTAGAACCCCTATATGGTGGGCATAAGCGTTCTGTTGCGTTTCTTTAATACACTGGCGCATGCAGTTCATATTTGTCTGGGCGTCCCAAAAGAACGAGGGCAATGCGCGGCTGTTATTGAAGTAGTTATCAGTTTTTAGATTTGGCATAAAGTGCCAGTAGAACCCTCTAACATACTCCCGCCAGCCCAGAATCTGGCGAATGAACCCTTCAGCAGAATTCAGTGGAACTTGCCCTGCATGGTAAGCTTGCTCGGCTGCATGAATGGCTTCTTTTGGCGTCAATAAACCGCAGTTCAAATAAAACGCGATATGTGAATGGTAAAGCCAAGGCTTGCCTTCCACCATGGCGTCTTGATACTGACCAAAGTTAGGTAATCTTTCTTCTATAAAAGTATTCAATACGCTGAGTGCGTCTTTTCGAGTTACCGCAAAGTGGAAGTGATTGATATCGCCAAAATGATCGCTAAACTCGCTTTTTACGAGCTCGATAACTTTCGAAGTAATGTCATCAATCTCAAATGTAGAATGCTTCGGTACTCTCTGGGTTTCAGGCATTGCTTCGCGATTCTGGGCATCGTAATTCCACTTACCGCCAATGGGGTTTTTTCCTTCCATGAGCACGTTGTGTTTGCGACGCATCTCACGGTAAAAAAACTCCATTCGAAGTTGTTTCTTGCCTTCAGCCCAGTCCGTAAATTCTTGTGGGGACGATAAAAAGCGATTGTCATCACATATACTAACGGGTATGCCAAGCACGTTTTTCCATTGCTCCATGCTTTTGAGTAAGCGGTACTCTCCGGGCATAGTCACCTTTACTTCGTCAAAATCATTTCCGTTAAGTTCATGCTTAACCTGAGCGAGCAAATCGCCCTGATTGTTTTTGTCGCTATAATGAACATAGTTAACGTTAAAATTGTCTTCTCGCAACGCTTTGGCAAAATGACGCATTGCGCTAAACAAAAACGCTATCTTCTTCTTATGGTGCTTAACGTAGGTGGCTTCTTCACGTACTTCCGCCATCAAAATTGTGTCTTTGCTTTTTACTGCGTTAGCAATCGCTGGCAACGTCTCGGTAAGCTGATCGCCTAAAACTAAAATGAGTGCTGCCATACCCTACTCTTTTAATGTTTGGAATGCGTCTAGCGCGCGTTGACGCGATGCTTTTAAATCAACAATAGGTTTTGGGTATTCCTTACCAAGTTCTATACCTGCATCTTTCAATATCGCCGAAGGGGCTTCCCATGGCTTATGGATATACTTGTCTGACAGCTTTTTCAATTCAGGGCAATACTTACGCACATAGTTGCCCTTTTTATCAAATTTTTCGCCTTGTAGTATTGGATTAAATATTCTGAAGTAAGGCGCAGCATCAGCGCCAGAACCCGCAACCCATTGCCAACTAGCACTGTTACTCGCAAGGTCGGCATCCAACAATGTATCCCAAAACCATCGCTCGCCTTCATGCCAACTGAGTAATAGATTTTTCACTAAAAACGAGCCCACAATCATGCGAACTCGATTATGCATGTACCCCGTTTGCCACAGTTCGCGCATGCCAGCGTCTACGATAGGAATGCCTGTATTTCCCTTTTGCCACGCTTTGAGCGCTTTCGCATCTGTGCGCCAAGGAAACTTATCGAACTTTTCGTTGAAGTTCTTATTAGGCAAAGTAGGAAAATGGAACAGCAAATAATAGCTGAACTCGCGCCAACCTAGCTCACTCAAGTAGGTTTCAATGCTTTTGTCTTCACTATTTCCAAACTTGTCTTTTATCGCGTACCAAACTTGATTTGGAGACACTTCACCAAAGTGTAAATGCGGCGACAAACGCGATGTCCCATTGGCTGACGGTATGTCTCTGCCGTCTTTGTATTTACGTGCTGAATTTTCAATAAAGTCAGCTAAGTTATCAGCGGCGCCGTCTTCGCCTGGTGACCACTCTTTTTCAATGGTTGCATCCCAGTTGATGGAAGGGAGTAAGTCTAGCGATGTTAATCCATCGCTGTCGTTGTCGACATCCGCATAAGTAATACGTGCGGGTGGTGCTTTGGGATAACGAGGCTCTTTAACCTGCAGGCAGCCCTTCTTGTAGTAGGGTGTAAATACGCGATACGGTGTACCGTCTTTCTTCAATACTTTCATTGGCTCCCATAGTAAGCTGCCGTTACAGCTATGGGCTTCATAATCATGCTCGATTAAGGTTTTCTTGATCGTTTTATCGCGGTTTATTTGCCATGGCTCATAGCACCGATTCCAAAAGATACCTTTAGCGTTAAATGACTTCATTAAATTTGGAATAAGTGTCTGTGGGTCACCCTTAAATATTTGTAAATGTCCGTTCAAGCGTTTATTGAGCGACGAGAGTGAATGATGCAGCCACCATTTACTTGCCCCCCCAGGCTCTCTGCCATTAGGTGCAGTGTCATCATATATGTAGATGGGTACTATTTTTCCCATATCACAGGCAGCGTTTAAGGCCGGATTGTCTTTTACACGAAGGTCTTGTCTAAACCACATTATACTAACGGGAACGGTCACTTTTTTCCTCAGGCGTTGCGCCAAATCTTAATATTATTCGTATTGCATGTACTACGATAAAACTCGGATTCAGGATCCGTAGAAATAGTAAAAAAGTACTCAAAATTAGTATGATAAATCACCACCAACAAACAAAACGTACGAACAACAATCAACGAGGTTTATATTGGTTTCGACATGACCTTAGACTTCACGATAATGCTGCTATTTCTGCGCTGTGTGAAGCAGTTCAGCAGGTTACTTTTCTTTATATTCTTGATGATAAAGCGTTTACACCTACGACATATGGTTTTGCGCCTATGGGGAAACATAGGCACACATTCCTGCTTCAAACACTTGTGGATTTAAAACGGCAATTAGCTAAGCTCGGACATGATTTGCTCATTGTCAAAGGCGACCCTGCTGAGCGTTTAGTTCAATTGATGAAGTCCGGACAATATTCTCACCTTGGGGTAAGCGAGCACTGTGGTTTTGATGAGAGAGCACAATTAAATACAGTAAAGCGCTTTTTCGATTCGGTAACAGTAATAGAAACCCCGACGTTTGGCTTATTTGATGCACAAACCCTTCCTTTCAACATCGAAGAGATGCCCGAAGTTTTTAGTCCGTTTCGCAGAAAAGTGGAAAAGCACTGTAAGCCATTATCTGTCCATCCCCCCATTGAAAGCTTACCAAGCCCTTTTACACCGCAATTAGATGAGTCTTTTTTATTCGCTATTGATACTGATTTACCGAGCCCGTCTGAATCATCGTTTGTTGGAGGTGAAACAGCAGCGCTGATGCATTTAAATGCTTATCTCTTCGATTGGAAAGCTGCAGCAACGTATAAAGACACAAGGAACGCTTTAGATACTTGGCAAGACAGTACCAAGCTTT
The DNA here is from genome assembly GCF_022348315.1 of Alteromonas sp. MmMcT2-5. Classification (NCBI taxonomy): domain Bacteria; kingdom Pseudomonadati; phylum Pseudomonadota; class Gammaproteobacteria; order Alteromonadales; family Alteromonadaceae; genus Alteromonas; species Alteromonas sp. MmMcT2-5. Next base: position 3,505 of record NZ_JAKRFB010000020.1, read on the forward strand.
CGGCTTGGTTAGCGAACGGGTCGCTGTCTGCACGGGAAGTCATTCGGCAAGTTCAACAGTTTGAAGCAACCGTTGAAAAAAACGATTCCACTTATTGGATATATTTTGAATTACTTTGGCGCGAATTTTTTCATTGGTTACAGTGTAAATACGGGGCCAATTGGTTTCGTTTTGGCGGTATCCAGGGTAAAAAGCCGTCGACACAGCATTGTCCGGAAACCTTTGCGTTATGGTGCGAAGGAAAAACCGGTTATCCGATAGTCGATGCTTGCATGCGACAACTCGCTGAAACTGGCTATATGTCAAACCGAGGCAGGCAACTGGTTGCGAGCTGTTTGGTTCACGAACTAAGGCAGGACTGGCGATACGGTGCAGCGTGGTTTGAGCATCAATTAATCGATTACGATGTGGGGAGTAATTGGGGCAACTGGCTTTACTTAGCTGGTGTTGGAAGCGACCCTCGCGGCCACAGACAGTTCAACCTTCAAAAGCAGACTGAGATTTATGATTCGGACGGCCAATTTCGTAAAAAGTGGTTGTAGTTAGTTCGTCATATGGTTCCAGTACATTCTAAACAATCTGTGACTGTCATATGGTTTAAACGTGACCTTCGTCTTCGAGACCACGAGCCTCTCTACCGTGCAGTTGAAAAAAACGAAAACATTCTTCCGCTTTTTTGTTGGGAACCTTCCCTTATAGCCGACCCGCATATGGACATGCGTCATTGGCAATTTATCCAGCAAAGTATCGACGACATTAACGCCCAGTTGCCTTCAGACGCCCGTTTACTGACCTTACACTGTGAAGTTATTGATGCGCTCGAACTTATTGCCCAGCATTACGCTATTTCAGCGGTTAGGAGTTACCAAGAAATAGGATTGAGCGTTACGCATAATCGAGATATTTCAGTAACTAACTATTTGAAGAAAAAGAAAATAAACCATATTGAGTCCCAGTATGGCGCAGTGATGCGTGGTTTGCCTCACCGTGAGCAATGGCAGCAAAACTGGGATCGTCACTTTACATCGAAAACCTATGATATTGATATAAACAGCGTTAATTGGGTCGACTGGACCCAGCACAACAACATCAACACTGCTTGCAAAAATTTAGATGAGCTTGGTCTGTTTGATTGTCATATTACTAGTCAAACCGGCACTCATTTTAGCGAGAAATCGAATTATTATCGGCAGGATGTTTTAGACAAGTTAAAAAAATTAAACAAGATGCAGCCAGGCGGTGAAAGGCGTGCTTGGCAAGTATTAAAAGATTTTTTCGATGCTAGAGGACAATACTACCATCAACATATTTCTAAGCCGGAATATGCAAGACTGGCATGTTCTCGTTTAAGTCCCTACTTGGCATGGGGCAATCTATCAATTAAGCAAGTTTACCAAAGCGTTCAACATCAAAAGCAGACGAAAAAGTTACTGCCGAATTCTGATAGAAAACAATGGAGTCGCGCCCTAGCCGCTTTAACGTCTCGGTTACATTGGCACTGCCATTTTATTCAAAAATTTGAGAGCGAACACAGTATTGAATGGCGACCAATGAATAGTGGATACGAAAACTTTCCGTTTATAGATGGCCCAGAAGCCGAGCGTCGCTTTTACCTTTGGACAATGGGATTGACCGGCTATCCGTTGGTAGATGCCTGCATGCGAGCACTTAAGTATACCGGGTACTTAAACTTTCGAATGCGTGCCATGATAACCAGTTTTCTGTGTCATCACCTAAATGTACATTGGCTAAAGGCAGCGCATTATTTGGCAACACAGTTCTTAGATTTTGAGCCAGGTATTCATTACCCCCAAATACAGATGCAGGCTAGCGTAACCGGCATTCACACCGTGCGGTTATACAACCCTGCAACACAATCTTCAAAATTAGATCCTGAAGGTGTATTCATTAAGAAGTGGGTGCCAGAACTTGCTAAATTACCCAGTGAAGCTGTTCACGCCCCTCACTTATTGCCGCCCCTAGAAGCGCAAATGTTAGATTTTGACGTTGAACGCGACTACGTTGAACCGCTCGTTGATATAACAGAGAATAATCGCATCACGGCAAAGCGCTTATGGGACTATCGCGAGCGAGATGATGTGGTTAAAGAGGCGCATCGTATTGTTAAACGCCACACCATGCAAAATAGTCCAAGTCGTGCATGGCTGAAAACAAAAATTAAATAAACCGGCTAACGGTTATTTTTTCGAAGCCATTCATTCAGTAGTTTAATTTGTCCACATTTGTAAGCTGCGTACATAAGCCGCATGGCATTTGACATGGCTTCACTGTCAGTCCAGCCAGTCTTGTCGCGTATTTCGTCATAACATGCCTTTGCTTCGGGGCTAACATAGCCTCTTACAAGTTTCTTACCTGCGTCTTTTTGCCTTTCTCTGAACCTTCGTTGTTTATCAGCGTTGGCTTTAGCTCTATCTGCGGCACTCTTTTTAATGCTTTTTTTCGTTGTTTGTTCTGTCATAGTTTTCACACAATATTACGTTACTGTAGAGCTTGTATTTAGAAGTCGTACAAAAATCACACGTGTAGAACGATGTTTGTACAAGCCAAAGTTGCTAAACCTATATTAGCATGCGTTTTTCTTCAGAAAAATGACTGTTCAGAGTTGTTTGGCGTACAACTGTTCGCTAAATTAGCAGCGTCACTTTAATAACAGCAACGAGTTGGGAATGTCAGAGAAGAAAAATAGTTTTAACAAAGAAGATTTATTGGCGTGTAGCCGTGGTGAAATGTTTGGCCCAGGTAACAGTCAACTTCCCGCACCTAACATGTTAATGATGGACCGCGTAGTTTCAATTACAGAAGATGGCGGTGAGCATGGGAAAGGCGAAATTATCGCTGAATTAGATATTACCCCCGATTTATGGTTTTTTGATTGTCACTTCCCAGGTGATCCGGTAATGCCGGGATGCCTAGGCCTAGACGCGATGTGGCAGTTAGTTGGTTTCTTCTTAGGTTGGAGCGGCGGCCCTGGTAAAGGCCGAGCTTTAGGTGTAGGTGAAGTTAAATTTACCGGTCAAATCCTTCCAACCGCTAAGAAGGTAACGTATAAGATCACGATGAAGCGCGTGATAAAGCGTAAACTTTTCATGGGTATGGCAGATGGTTCAGTAGAAGTTGATGGCCGTGAGATTTACGTAGCGAAAGATTTGAAAGTTGGCTTGTTCCAAGATACCTCAAACTTCTAAACTGCCTTTATAGAGCTATAAGGTCAATTAACGTTGACCAACAAAAAAGCCCCTTTTCAGGGGCTTTCCTTTTTGCATAATCAGTTCATAAAAGAGAAGTGTTATTTAACACTTAAACCTAAGTGTCTGTCTTCTACTGCCTCGCGCCATCCACCTAACCACTGTGAACGTGCATCGTTTTGCTGAAATGGACAATTTTCCTTTGAACGACCGCTAATGCCAGCTTGATAGCCTTTCGAATGGGCGCGTGTCAGTTTATCTCTTTTTTGTCTTTTCATTGATTAGCCTCTTTTGTTTGTTGAAAGTACAACAAATCATTTTCTCGAGCGCTCTACATCATTTCGGTTGATAGTGCCGGAAAAGTGATTGCGTACAATACTGTGATAGTGCAATTAACTAAATGGTTCAAGAAAAATAAAAAATAAAAGGGCTTGACAAAATTTAAATAAATGAAGTTTCTATGAAATTTATGTTACATTTTTTATGCATAAATATGTCTTTTTTTACGTTTTTTAGGCATAAAAAAAGCCACGCATAGGTGTAATGCCGATCAGTTAAGAATATTTTCCTGATCGGTTGACCGATCGTTTTAAGGCTTCAAAATCCGATATCAGTCTCTGGTATCGGATTTTTTTATGTCTTTGCTTACAAACCTCGATGATACATTTGCTCATGCAGAAGATTTGAATGCTATTAATAAACTGATGTCTTTAATTGACCCTGAGCTTCTTCAGCAAGCTTATGCTTTATCGGGGGTAGCGACCGTCAGACGTCGCCGCTTACCTTTGGATTCGGTCGTATTTACTATTGTTGGTATGAGTCTGTTTCGTAGTGATCCGGTCTGGGATATCGCGAATAAACTGGATATCTCGTTACCTGGTAAAAACAGGTTTGTTGCTCCCAGCGCAGTGGTGCAGGCCCGGCAGCGACTGGGCGAAGAAGCTGTCGGTCATGTCTTTAAGCTGATGGCACAGCGGGCATTTGGTGAGTATGCCTTTGAACAGTGGTGTGGTTTAAATGTACTGGCGGTTGATGGTGTGATGTTCCGTGCCCAGGATACCACTGAGAACCTTGCCGCATTCGGATGTGACCGGAATGTGATGGGCGATAACCCGTACCCGCAGGTACGCATGTGTAGTCTGATGGAAACGTCTAGCCACCTTCTTTTGGCCAGTGAATTTGACGGCCGTGATGTCGGAGAGATGTCTCTTGCAGAGCGGCTTATTCCTTCAGTCCCTGATAACTCTCTAACCCTCTTCGACAGAGGATATTACTCGCTGGGATTACTGCACCTGTGGATGACCAAAGGTGTTAATACGCACTGGATGCTGCCCGCCCGTAAAGATTTACAGTACATAGTGAAACATCAACTAAGAGAACATGATGCTGTAGTCACCCTCAAGACCTCGCCTCAGGCGCGGAAGAAGTTTGATGGTTTACCTGAAACCATCGAAGCTAGACTGACCAGCTACGAAGTAAACGGAAAGACCTACCGCGTGCTTAGTTCAATGGTCGATGCTATGCAGTTCCCCTACGAAGAGATTGTCGATGTGTACGTTCAACGCTGGGAAATAGAACTGGGCTTCAGGGAAATGAAACAGACGTTACATCAGGCAAAGCTGACGCTTCGCAGCAAGAAATCTGAGATGGTGCGTCAGGAACTGTGGGGACTATTACTCGCCTACAATCTGATTAGAATGATGATGCTTGATGCCGTAAAAGATATGCCGGAGCTATCTCCCTCACGGCTTAGCTTCGGTCTATGCATGAGGCATATCATCGTTTTCTTCCTGACCACCATCCCAGACACAGTGACCAAACTGCCCGTCCACTATGAATACCTGATGGAATCGTTGAGGATGATGAAGTTACCTGACAAACGACCTGACAGGTATTATCCACGAGTTGTGAGGAAAAGGCCGACTAAATACCCCACAAAGAAAAAAGCCAGTCAGCTTAACTGACTGGCATTAACGCATAGGTGGCTCTTTTAATATTGATTACATATTGTCCAAATGGTCAGCTATTTCTCTAAACGTCTACGCATAAATACTGCAGCAAATAGACCAAAAAATGCGAGTAAACCTGTTGCAGCTCCTTTTCGCTCATAGGGCTGTTCGTCCTCAGGAATTTCACATTCATCTATGGAACCATTCGATAACGGAGACAGTTTAACCGCCACTACGGAGTCGATTTCTTCTGTTTCACCGTCTGAATTAATTATATCGTTACCCGTTACATACTTGTTCGTAGCTTTAATTCTCGCATTCGCAATGATCTCATTATCATCGTTGATATCTACTGCTTCAATTAGCTCATAAGGGTTATCACAAGAAACTAAATCATTTAAGTTAGTAAACTCTTCAGTATCAATGTTGTACATAAATGCCGCTGTATCGCGAAGAGTATCACTCGTTGCATCCACGTCTGCCTTACCCACCACGATATTATTATTGTTGATGGCATTCGCAGTCACACCAGCACTCACGAAGAAGCCATCAGGGTAATGCTGTTCTTGGGTATCAAGGTTGTATACAAACAAACGAGAGCGTGCGATATCGCTTTGTGAACGAAGCACTGCACCCGTCACCCAATTTTCATCATTAATTGCGATAGCCTGGCTAATGATATTTTCTTCGCGTGGAAGAAGTTCAATGGTTTCACCGTCTCTGAAAACCGTTGCAACTCGTTCACTTTCAGTCCTGCCTGATGTATTTGGGCGCGTTATCGTAATGCGATCTCCAGTAAGGCCTTCACCGACTGCGATACCTTGGTTATTTATGTCATAGGCATACGTGAAATAGTGGCGTGTATCGTCTTCATCAGGTTCAAATAATAACGGGTAGGTATCGGTGCTGATTACATCGCCGTTGACATCGATCTGCCAAATGGTAGCGTTAACCTCAGACAGCAATACGAAGCTCGGTAAGTAATTTGTAGATGAATTAATGAAGTAGCTAGAAATACGTGGAACAGCAAAATCGCCATTATAAATAGTAAACAGGCAGCGACCTTCAGATGTGTCACCACGAGACTCATCGTCTGTACACGTTTCAACAGCATCGGCAACATCATCGCGGAAACTAACAGTACTGAAACCTGCAACCTGTAAGTTTGCGTTTATTGCTCGAGCTGAAGAGAACCCTCCTACAGTGTCATCAACAGCTGGAAGTACTTTAGTCTCTCCAGATGCTTGAACAAAGGCTTGTTGTGCTGACTCTGGATACGTGTAGTTTAATGTATCGCCATCTTCGTTCTCATATGGGTCTAGAACAACCAGTCCCGAAGAATCACCGACAATAAAGTTACCGTTCAAGCTGTCACGACCAGTCGATTCAACAGATCGCGTATAGTCATCAAATTTGTCTGTAACTTCATCAAGACCTGGTACTAATGATATATCTTGAGTGTCGGTTGCATAGGTTCTATACGACGCTAGCTTCTGTCCCGTTGTAAGATTTGGGTTCGATAGAAGATAGTTTACTACCGTGGTGTAGTCTATGTCTGTAAAAACACCCTGGCGTGCGTCATCTTCGTTTTCTAGACTCTCACCGAACTGGTCAAAAAAAGTCGTGTCTTCTTCAAGCTGCTCTGCGTCGATTGGTGGATTGAACTCCAGTTGAACGACAGACAACATTTTGCCTGAGTTATCAATCGAACGAGCAAAATTGTTTCTAGCGGTATCCTGTAAAGGAAGAGGCGTCACTGAATAGGTCGCGGCGAATGCCGAAACACTTCCTGTTGCCAACAGAACGGCGGCGGCAAGCTGAGTTCGTTTCATTTAAAATCCTATTTACTGCTGATTATCTTCCAGCATACTTTCTAGTTCATCCCAGCGCGCATATTTCTGGGAAAGTAATTCTTCTTTATCTGCCAACTCGGCTAACGCCTTGGCAGTAATGTCACTGTCTTGTTTGAAAAAGTCCGGGTCGTTCACTTTTTCTTGCATAGCCTCAAGCTCTTCCTCAAGTGTTTCTAGTTCTTTCGGTAAGGACTCAAGTTCACGCTGGTCTTTGTATGATAGCTTTTTCGTCTTACGGGGAGAAGACTTAGCACTAGGACTGTCTGAAGCTGAATTAGTTTCATTCTTTACCTTGGCTTTTTCTTCCTTTTCGATTTGCTGACGTTTTTCCTGTTGCTCTTTATACCAGTTTTCTACGTCAGTGAAACCCCCAATAAATTCGCGAAGCATTCCATTACCCTCGAATACCACGCTACTATTTGCTACGTTATCAACAAATTCCCTATCGTGACTGACTAAAAGCACGGTGCCGGTATATTCGTTGAGTAAGGTTTCGAGCATTTCCAAGGTTTCAACGTCTAAGTCATTGGTAGGCTCATCCAGCACCAAAACGTTGCTCGGTTTAAGCATCAGTTTTGCTAGCATCAGGCGGTTTTTTTCTCCACCTGATAGCGACTTAACCGGTGCATTAACGCGTTCAGGCGTAAACAAGTAATCTTGTAAATAGCTGATCACATGGCGTGGGTGGCCATTTACCATCAGATCGCGTTTACCGTCGCCTACCGCGTCTATCACAGACTTTTCTAAATCCAGCCCGTGGCGGTGCTGGTCAAAGTAAGCAACTTCAAGGTTAGTGCCTTGTTTGCAGTTGCCGCTATCGGGCTGGAGTTCGCCGAGTAGAAGCTTGATAAGCGTACTTTTACCGCTACCATTAGGACCAATGAGAGCAAGCTTGTCACCACGCAAAACATTCAGGTTTAACCCTTCAACAATAGGCTTGCCTTCAATGCTATAGCTTAAGTCTTTTACTTCAAACACCATCTTTCCAGAGCGCGCGCCCTGGTGTTGATTGACTACCGCATTGCCCTGAACCGCTCTTCTCGCTTTACGCTCCTCGCGTAGTTTTTTCAGCGCTCTTACTCGGCCTTCGTTGCGGGTACGGCGGGCTTTGATGCCCTGACGAATCCATACCTCTTCTTGCGCTAGTTTTTTATCAAACTCAGCGTTTTGTGAAGCTTCAACCTCTAAATCGTGCTGCTTCTTTTCTAAATAAGTTTCGTAGTTACCCGGATAGCTCGTAACCGAGCCGCGGTCAAGGTCAATGATTCGCGTAGCCATGGCACGTATAAATGCACGGTCGTGGCTTACAAACACAATTGCGCCTTGGTAATTACTCAAGCTGGATTCAAGCCAGCGGATCATTTCAATATCAAGGTGGTTAGTTGGTTCGTCTAACAGGAGCAAATCCGGCTGTCGAACAAGCGCACGAGCTAGCGCTGCTTTTCTGCGCCATCCCCCAGAAAGAGTAGATAGCGATATCTCAGGGTCTAGCTTTAGCATGGTTAGCGTCTGTTCAATTTGCTGTTCAAACTGCCACGCGTCTCTGGCTTCTAACTGTTCTTGTAGTCGCTGTAATTTATTTAAATTCGATTCGCTTGGATCTTCACCAACGATACGGGTTTGATGAAAGTAGGCTTTCAGTGTTTCACCTACGTCAGATAAGCCTTCGGCAACATAGTCAAAAAGCGTCACATCGGTAGTTTGGGGCGGGTCCTGCTCTAGGCGCGCAATGACCGTATTATTTTCAATTATACGCTGCCCATCGTCGGCAATAATATCGCCAGCAATAACTTTCATTAGCGTTGATTTACCACTACCGTTGCGACCTACTAGGCAAACGCGCTCTTTAGGCTGTACAACCAGTTCGACACCGTCTAACAGCGGCGGATTTCCATAAATAACAGTGATGTTTTTTAACTGCAAAATGCTCACTGAAGAAACTCCTCTAAATCGGCGGTATTAAAAGGCCAGCCAATTTCTTTTTCGTTATCTGCCCGTTTCAAAACGGGGATCCTTGCACCGTACAAATGATAAAGCTCAGTGCTAGTGCGAATGTTAACCTTCTCTATATTAAGCGATGAAAACATAGACGTTTGTTGAAGCTCAACATCGGCTAAGTCGCACAGGCTACATTGCGGCCCGGTGTAAAAATAAATTTTCATGAAGCTAGTACCCAGCACTGATGGATATTGCCTTTACGTGCAAAATCTTCTGGAATTGTGTCTTTGGTAATATTGTCTACTGACAAGCCCAGTTCACTCATGGCTGTCTCATCTAGCTTAAAGCCACGCTTGTTGTTAGAGAAGATGATGATCCCCTGCTCTTTTAAGCACGCTTTAGCATCGGTAAGCATTTTTACGTGGTCGCGCTGCACATCCCACGTATTTTGCATACGCTTTGAATTCGAAAATGACGGTGGGTCGATAAAAATTAAGTCGTATTTGCCTTTATGCGTGCCTAACCAAGTGGTGCAGTCAGCTTGAATAAAAGCATGAGGCGCAGTGAGTTTGTTCAGCGCTACGTTCTTCTTTGCCCACTCTAAATAAGTATTAGACATATCCACTGTCGTTACAGACTTTGCGCCACCTTTAGCGGCGAATACCGACACACTACCCGTATATGAAAACAAGTTAAGAACGTCTTTACCTTGGGACAACGCCTGCACTTTTTGGCGGGTATTACGGTGATCTAAGAAAAGGCCTGTGTCCAAGTAGTCAGTAAGGTTAACCAGGAAACGAGCGCCATTTTCAAACACTTCCATCATGTCGCCAGTCTGATTAATTTTCTCGTACTGTTTTGTACCTTTTTGTTGGCTACGCACTTTAAGCGCTATCTGTTTTGGTGAAACACCTGTTACTGCTGGCAAATGAAGCAAGACTTCTTGCAAACGTTTTCGTGCCTTGTCTTCAGAAACCGTTTTTGGCGGCGCGTATTCTTGAACGACCAGCCAGTCACCATATCTATCTACGGCAACGTTATAATCTGGCAGGTCAGCATCGTATATGCGGTAACAGTTAGTGTTAGCGCTCTTTATCCAACCTTTCATGCGTTTAAGGTTTTTCTTGAGGCGATTCGCAAACTCATGGTTGCTGGCGTCTTCACTAAACTGCACCGTGTTTTCTTCATCCAACACATAATTCGCTAAACGACATTCCAGCTTACCGTTATTCATGGCATAGTCTTTAGTGGCACGTAGCTTGAGCACGCGCAGCAAATCACGATTACTGCTAAGCAGTGACACATGCCATCCCTTCCAGGCTTCTTTAAAACGCTTACCCCAATCACTAAATAGCGGTATTAACGATGTTAGCTCGCCCAAACGTTCTCCGTAAGGAGGGTTTGAAACGACGTAGCCTGGTGTCGCAACGGGAGGAGAAGATTTTGTTGCGTCTTGCTGTGAGAACGAAATATCGTTAAACACGCCAGCAAAATCAGCGTTTGCTTTTGCAATTGCTACCATTTTACGGCTGAAATCACCCGCGTAAATACCGCTGCAGCTTGGCTTTTGCGCGGAAATAGCATGTTCGACTAGCTCATCCCACACTTTCGCTTCGTGGCCGAGCCACTTAGTAAAGCCCCAATACATACGCTTTATACCTGGCGCAATATTGCGAGCGATGTAGGCTGCCTCAATCGCGATGGTGCCCGAGCCACACATCAAATCGACCAATGGCGCATCGGTATTCTCTGTCCATCCACTACGCATTAGCATTGCGCTTGCGATATGCTCTTTAAGCGGCGCGTCACCGGTTTCTTGTCGGTATGCGCGTTGGTGCAGACTTGCCCCCGCTAAATCTATGCCTAAAATTACATTATCGCGATGTAGTCTTGCATACACAGAAATATCAGGGCTTTTCCGTTCTACTGATGGGCGCGGTAAGCCTTGCTCTACAAATGAATCTACTATGGCATCTTTAACACGAACCGCACCAAATTGAGTGTTTTTTATGGCAAAGTTTGTGCCGATAAACTGTACAGATAAGGTATGACGTGAATCCATCTGCATTTGCCAGTCAATACCCATAGCCGTGTTATACAGTGCATCTGCATCGCCTGCTTTGCCTGATGCCAACACCCAAATTACGCGGTTGGCTAAGCGTGACCATAAGCAAAGTTTATACGCATCTTCCTTTGAGCCTTCAAACTGAATAGTGCCAGGCCCTTGCTTAACTTGCGCATCAGGGCAAAGGCGTAGCACTTCTTGTTTTAATAGTTCGTCAAGACCGCGACTGGTCGTAACCAGAATAGTATTCATTCATGTACCTGTTTTTGATGTACGTGCTTAAGAAAAAGCACGTACACGAGAGATTGGTTTGGGTATATTATAACGCGTTTACGATGCGTTTAACGAGCGATGGGCCTTGATAAATAAAAGCCGAGTAGACCTGCACCAGTGATGCGCCAGCGTCCAAGCGTGCTTGTGCCGCTTCGGGTGAGTCAATACCACCAACGCCAATAATAGGAATAGCGCGGTCAAGTGCTTTGTTTAGCTTGCGTGTTACTTCTAAGCTCATATCTTTCATAACTGAGCCACTTAAACCGCCCATTTCCTCAGCGTGCTGTAATCCGGCAACGGCATCACGTGAAAGTGTCGTGTTAGTAGCAATTACACCATCCATTTTGCTATTAATTAGCGAAGCAGCAATACTGTCAATTTCCACATCGCTCAAATCTGGCGCTATTTTAATGAACAGCGGCACATATTTACCGTGGGTTTGCGTTAGCGTTTCCTGTGCTGCTTTTAGGCCAACTAACAGCTTATCGAGCGCTTCACCGTATTGAAGGTTTCTTAGGCCAGGTGTGTTCGGTGACGAAATGTTAATAGTGACGTAGCTTGCGTAAGGATAAACTTTGTTTAAACAAATCAGGTAATCGTCGAGCGCATTCGCTTCTTCGGTATCTTTATTTTTACCAATATTAATACCAATAGGCCCTTTAAACTGAGCCTTTTTCACTTGTTCGACAAGATGATCAACACCTTTATTATTAAATCCCATGCGATTAATAATGGCGTGCTTTTCCGGAATTCTGAATAAACGAGGTTTTGGGTTTCCTGGCTGCGGACGAGGCGTTACCGTGCCTATCTCAACAAAACCAAATCCCATGCTGGCAAACGCATCAATACAATCGCCGTTCTTATCAAGCCCGGCGGCAAGTCCTACCGGATTATCGAAGGTCATGCCTGCAACGGTAACGGGCTTTTTTATCGTCGGTGTGCTGTACATCCATTTCAGCGGTGTATGTTGGGTCTTGTTTAACCAGTTAATGGTGAAATCGTGACTTTTTTCAGGTTCACACTGAAGCAAGAATTTTTGCACTAGAGATTGCATGGTTATTTTTACCACTCGCTAATTAAGGGCTTGGGTGATTGTTGCCGTCGCAGTCTTGCACAAACGTTGCTGAAATAATCATCAGCATTAATCACCCAGCCAATAAAAAGCCCTGATAAACAGGGCTTAAATCATTAAGGTGCGTGTATTCTAATGGTTAGACTTCACGCTTAAAAGCATCAATTCACGTAAAGCGACAGAAAATTTCGCAAATTCGTGTGTTGTGCTGGTCTTAAACTCTGACATCATGTGATACCAACGCTTAAGCAGTACTTGATTGCTTTCAATCCACTCATCCAGAATTTGATCTGCATTATTAATGTCTTCACGAGAAGCTAAAAGATTTGCCGCAATTGAACGCTGCTGCCAATCTAACTCTTCACGATACGAGGCGCGAGCTAACGCTTGCCAGTGGTTGCTTACCGCCTGGTTGTTTATCTGATCTAAGAACCAGTGAAGCTCTAAACGAGAACCTAGCTGATAGTAAAGCTTAGCAACAACATCAGTATCATGTTTATCAGACTCTACAATTTGCGCAAGGTCGAAGCTTGAGAACATATTAGAGAAGCTTGCTACCTGGTAAGCGATATCTTCAGGAACGCCCTTGTCGATATATTTCTGCGTTACAGCTTCAAGCTGAGCATATTCACTTTTAACAAGATAGTTTTGCAGGTTCTTCGATAAGATATCGAAGGTACCACGGTAGCTCGCGATGGCTTCTTCAATGGATTGCGTCTTATTACCGTGGCGAATATACCAGCGCGAAGCGCGACGCATAATTCTACGTGCTTCATCTAACATTTTAAGCTGTAGCTGAGCTGGAATAACGTTATCCAGTTGTTCGATGCGCTCCCACAGCGTCTTCATGTTAAAGATACCGTGAACAATTGCGTATGCGTCAGCAATTTCGCTCACACTTGCGCCAGTTTCTTCCTGCATTCTAAACACGAAGTTAAGGCCCATGTCGTTGACCATGTTGTTGGTTAACTTAGTCGCAATAATTTCGCTTCTAAGCGGATGCTGTTGCATGTGTGTTGCGAATTTTTCGCGGAGCACTTTAGGGAAGGCTTCTACTAACAACTTACCGTGGTAAGGGTTGTCAGTAATTTCCGGAATATTAAGCGCATCTTTAAGTACCATTTTGCCATACGCAATCAAAACGCTTAACTCTGGGCGAGTTAAACCTTGATCCGTGGCTACGCGATCAGAAATCTCATCGTCACTTGGAATAAATTCCAATTCACGGTTTAGCTGACCTTCACGCTCAAGACCGTGGATAAAGCGAAGCTGTTCTTTAAGTTGCTTAACGCCAGCTAACTCAGTAATAGAGATAGATTGAGTTTGACGGTAGCAGTCTTTCAGTACAATTCGACTTACATCGTCGGTCATATCGTAGAGCAACTTATTACGCTGTTTAAGCGTAAGTTCGCCGTCGTTAACTAGGCTGTTAAGCAAGATTTTGATGTTTACTTCGTTATCCGAGCAATCAACCCCACCTACGTTATCGATGAAGTCAGTGTTAACTCGGCCACCGTTAGACGCATATTCAATACGACCTAACTGCGTTAGACCTAAGTTACCGCCCTCGCCCACAATTTTAGCTTGTACGTCACGACCATTGACGCGTAAGTCATCATTAGCACGGTCACCTACGTCTGAGTGAGATTCTTTCTTGCTCTTAATATACGTACCGATTCCACCGTTCCACAGTAGGTCGACTGGCATTTTCAATATATTGTGAATTAGCTCATTAGGCGTCATCGTTAGCTGACGCGTACCTAACCACTTTTTCATTTCAGGTGTAAGCTTGATAGATTTAGACGCGCGGCTAAATACGCCACCGCCTTTTGAAATCAGCTTACTGTCATAGTCTTCCCAGCTTAGGCTTGGATTCTCAAACAGGCGTTGACGCTCTTTATAACTTGCTGCTGCATCTGGGCTTGGATCGAAGAAAATATGTAAATGGTTAAACGCAGCGATTAGTCGCGTATGCTCTGATAGCAACATACCGTTACCGAATACGTCACCTGCCATGTCACCCACACCAACAGCGGTAAAGTCAGTGGTCTGACAGTCGATACCAATTTCTCTGAAATGACGTTTAACCGACTCCCATCCGCCGCGCGCAGTAATACCCATTTTCTTATGGTCATATCCAATACTACCGCCAGATGCAAATGCATCGCCCAGCCAAAACCCAAACTCTTCCGCAATACCGTTTGCGATATCAGAGAATGTGGCGGTGCCTTTATCTGCAGCAACAACCAAATAAGGGTCGTCATCATCAAGGCGAACAACATCCTTAGGAGGAACAATTTCACCATTTACAATGTTGTCAGTAATATCTAACAAGCTGGTGATGAAAGTGCGATAGCATGCTTGGCCTTCAGCCTGAATAGCTGCGCGACCTTCGCCTACAGGTAGGTTCTTACAAACGAAACCACCTTTTGCACCAACCGGCACGATCACCGTGTTTTTAACTTGTTGCGCTTTTACTAAGCCGAGTACTTCTGTTCTGAAGTCTTCTTGTCTATCAGACCAACGAAGACCGCCGCGGGCAACTTTGCCGCCACGCAGGTGCACACCTTCAACGCGAGGACTGTAAACAAAAATTTCAAACTTAGGAAGTGGTAATGGCATGTCAGGAATGAGTTCAGGCATCATCTTAAATGATACATATGATTTTTCATTGCCGGCATCGTCTGCCTGATAGAAGTTTGTACGTAACGTTGCAGACATCATATCCAGATAACGACGAATAATTCGGTCATCATCCAAGTTGCTAACGTTATCTAACTGTTCCTTAATAGTCTCAAGAATACCTTCCTCTTTTTTCTCATTGCGCTTTTTCTTAGGATTAAAACGCTGGTCGAAAAAGTCTACGAGTAAACGAGCAATGTCTGGATAGTTAGCTAGCGTGTTTGCGATGTAGTCACGGCTGAAAGAACTGCCGGTCTGGCGCATGTATTTAGCATAAGCACGGAGTACCGTAACTTTACGGCCAGTCATATTCGCGCCAAGGATAAGACGGTTAAACGCGTCGTCTTCTAGTGTCTTGTACCACACTTTGGCGAAGGCATCTTGAAAGAGAACCTGGGCGTTTTCCATGTCAAAGTGCTGACCACTTTTATGTAACATGGTGAAGTCCATGACCCAGTTACGTTCACCTTCTGAACACGTGACTTTATAAGGGCTTTCATCGATTACGCGTAACCCAAAATTCTCAAGCATTGGTAACACGTCAGACAAATGGATAGGCTCGGCACGGTGGAAAAGCTTAAGCTTAACTATCTGGCTGTCAGCGTCTTCTTCTTGTGGACGATAGAACAACATATCCAGTGTGTGGCTGTCGTCTAACATCTCTAGTTTGCCAATATCTACAAGCGCTGCTGACGGTAGGTTATGCTCCATATAGCTGCGAGAGAAAGCATTGTTGTATTTGCGTTCCAACGCTTTACCCGAAGCCTCACCGTGTGCCGCTGAAATTGCTGACGCGAGTCTGTCATTCCAGGTTTTGGTCAACTCAATAATGTTTTGCTCTATTTCCTTCACATCGAATTCCGCGTTGTTGTCGTTGACTCTAGCAATGTAATGCGTACGAGCATATACAGACTCTGAGAAGAACGTAGTAAATTCCACTTCTTCGGTTGCGCCCAATGACGCTTTAAGTAGCGCTTGGGTTTCTTTGCGTAACTGGGTGTTATAGCGCTCTCTTGGCACAAACACCATGCACGAGAAAAATCGGCCAAAAATGTCTTTTCGAATGAATAAACGTGAAATTCCACGCTCTTGCATTTGAAAAATACCCATTACGATTTGCGCTAGTTCTTCTGCTGGCGTTTGTAGCAACTCATCTCGTGGGTAGGTTTCTATAATATTTGCAAACGCTTTGTATGCGTGAGTTCCAGGCTCGAAACCAGATAGCTCACAAATACGTTTGATTTTTTCACGTAAAATCGGAAGCTGAGTTACGCTGTTGTTATAGAAAGAGGCAGAGTACAGACCTAAGAAGCGGTGCTCACCAACAACCTGACCTTCTTTGTTAAACACCTTCACGCCTACATAGTCCATATATGCAGGACGGTGTACCCGCGCGCGTGAATTTGTTTTAGTCAGAATCAATGGGTTTTTGCTAAGCGCTTCCGCACGGGCTGATGCAGGCAAGCGAGACAACAAACGCTCCCGGTCGTTTACTGAGTTCTTAAGCAAACCCAAACTGGTGTCGTTTTGAGGGATCCATCTATGGTCCCCTTCAATGGCTTTAACGTCATAATAACGGTAACCCATCATTGTGAAGTTGTGATCGCCTAACCATTCTAAGTAAGCTTTAGTTTGCTTTTTGGCTTCTGCAGATACAGGCCAGTTAAATTTGGCATTGTTTTTAATTACGTCTTGCAAGGTATTTGTCATGCCTTGCCAGTCTTGAACTGCCAAAGAAACTTCATCAACGACAGAGTGCAGTTCTTGTGTTAGAGCATCGATGTCTTTTTTCGATGTTTGTCTATCGATTTCGATAAAGATGACCGTTTCTTTTTTCGCACCTTCAAGCGATTGACCTGGCTCAGCAAACGCTTCAACTTTGTTCGCTTTGTCGCGCTTAATGCCAATTGGGCTGTGAAGGAATAAATGTGCGGTGATGTTCAAACGATTTAGCAACATGCGCACCGAGTCAACCAAGAATGGCATATCCGACACAATAATCTCAACAATTGTGTGGCTTGAGTGCCAGCCGTGTTTGGCAATTTCCGGGTTAAATACGCGTATGTATGGCGACGTATGCTCAAACTTCGCCAATCCATTCCATAAACTAAGTGTTGCACCATAAAGGTCGCTGTCGTTGCGATTTTCTAGGTCATCGCTTGAAATATTTTTATACAACAGACGTCCGAATTGCTGCACAAGAGACTTCTGCTTGGTATCTACTTTTTTGTCGATAAGTGCAAATACATTGTCTAGCAGTACTGAGTGTCGCTGTGAGGTGACTGTCATTTGTTAACCTTTTTTGAATGTCGTAATACCAATCCAACTTGGTATAAGTGCCGAGTACCTAACTATTTTCTCTAATAAATGACGCTAATGAAAGCCCATTTTTAACCTTATATTAACAGCATAGATAAATATGCAGAGAACACCCAAAAAAAAGGGCCTAAAGGCCCTTTTTAATGCTTAGCTATGCAAAAATATTTTATGCATTAGGGTCATTCTTGTTCCACCATAGGAATCTCGCTAGTGCAGGCAGTACAATTATTGCTCCAAGCATATTTACGACGAACATAAATGTAAGCAAAATGCCCATATCCATTTGGAACTTAAGCGAAGAGAACACCCATGTGCTCACGCCTATTGCCAGCGTAATACCGGTAAATAGCACAGCACTTCCACGTTCTTTCAAGGCAGCGAAATATGCTTCTTGAACGGTAGCGCCTTTCTTCAGCATTAAGCTCTTGGTAGAGAGTATATAAATACCATAGTCCACACCTATACCCACGCCAAGTGCGATAACTGGTAAAGTAGAAACGGTGAGGCCAATTTGAAGGTATGTCATTAGGGCTTGCGCCAGTACAGACACCACATACAGCGGAATAACAACAACTAACGTAGCACGCAGCGAGCGGAAGCTAATTAGACAAAGCGCTATAACGGCACCAAATACATAAAGCATCATAGGGTCTTGCGCTGCACTAACCGCTTCATTAGTTGCGGCCATCACGCCAACAGGTCCAGAAGCAAGACTGAACTTCATATCATCGGTTTGATATTCATCGCGATACGCTTTTACCGCTTCAACGACACGAGAGATCGTTTCTGCTTTGTGGTCTTCCATAAACAGAATAATCGGCATGACCGAGCAGTCGCCATTGAGTAAACCTGATGATGTTGGAACACGAGAAATAGCTTGAACTAAGGTTTGCTGGTTGCGCGGAATGACTTGCCACTTGACGTTACCTTCGTTGTAACCTGCATTTACAATTTTCGCTACCGAGGCCAACGATACTGCCGATTGAACACCTTGTACGTTTTCCATTTTCCACTGGAAGTCATCCATGGCCTTCATCACGCTATGCGATGTACATGCCTCTGGCGTAGTTTCTACCAAAATGGAAATGTAATCGACCGTAACTTCGTACTTGTCGGTAATAAGGAAAGTGTCTTGGTTGTATCGCGACGTCTCATGAAGTGCAGGTGCACCCGCGTGCAAGTCCCCTATCTTCATATTCTGAGCTTGGAAATGACCAAACACGAATAGGATAGCCGTAACGATAAGAATTATTGCCGCAGGCTTTTTACGTGAACAAGCTGCGATGACTTCCCAGAATTTCGAATTAGCGTTTTCTTTACCCGCGAATTTTTCGACATATTTCTGGTCAAGTTTTAAGAAGCTCATCAGCACAGGCAGCAGCAACAAGTTGGTAAGAATGATTACCGCTACACCCATACTTGCCGTAATCGCCAACTCGCGAATAATGCCGATATCGATTACCAATAACGTCATAAAGCCAACCGTATCAGATAACAGTGCAATTCCGCCTGGAACCAACAAGTTTCTGAATGCCGCCATAGATGCCCGTTTAGCACCAATACCGGTTACTGCTTGTTTTTCTACCGCGTTTATCATTTGTACGCCGTGGCTCACACCAATGGCAAATACTAAAAATGGTACCAGTATTGACATAGGGTCCATACCAAAGCCAATAGAAGTAAGCAGGCCTAGCTGCCAGATAACGGCAATGATTGAGCATACTAATGGCAATAACGTAAGCATGATGCTGCGCGAGAAGAAATACACCATTACGGCCGTAATCGCGATAGCAATGGCGAAAAAGATCAACACGTCTTTTGCACCGTCGGCCACATCGCCAATCATTTTCGCAAAGCCAATTATATGAATAGACGTATTTTCGTTTTCATATTGACCGCGAAGCTGCTCTTCAAGCTCTGCTGCTAGCGCCAATGTATTGAGAGGCTCGCCAGTTTGCGGGTCAATATCGAGCAATTGTGCTGTTACCATTGCGCAGCTGTAATCACTGGATACTTGTCTTCCGACGATGTTTGCCTTTTCTACGTTAGCTGCCACCAACTCTAATGCTTCTGGGCTCGCAGAATTAAAGTCGGCAGGAATGACTGGCCCGCCTGCAAAGCCGCCTTCCACAATTTCAGTAAAGCGGGTTGAAGGAGAGAAAAGCGAAATAACTAACGAACGGTTCACCCCATTAATAAAGAAGAGTTGGTCGTGAACATTCTTTAAGGTATCGAAGAAGTTTTGATTGTAGATGTTATCGTTTTTATCACACACAGAAACTAATATATTGTTAGCGCCACCAAAATCTTGGCGGTGCTCAATGTACGTTTTCATGTATTCGTGATTTAGCGGTATGTTCTTTTCAAAACCTGCGTCTAAGCGCATTTGTGAAGCTTGGTAACCAAGGAAAACTGTGGCTATAGCAAACAAGGCTACGACAATTTTACGGTTTCCGAATACTAATTTTTCAAGAAAATGGGTCATTGTTTTTATACTGCCCTATTTTAAATTCAACGTTTTAATGCCATTCGCAGTAACGGCAATATTCTTACCATTGAACTGTGTTGCATTAAGAAGCGCGGCTTTGTCTTTAATTTGTGAAACGACAATGCCTTCATCAGCTTCGCAATCTGAAAGGTTTGCATAGGGGTCTCGCATACTGGTGGGTAAAGGTCGCTGTGCGCTTACCATCATCCCGTTGTTACCCAAAGCATAAACCTTCGATTCAGAACCAATTAGAATTGAATTTAGTGTGCTGGTTGAGCAAGTTTGTACGTATTCCCACCCACCTTCGTTTCTGTTAACAAATATATTTCCGCGAAGGCCAACCGCTAGAACGGTATTTTCATCAAGCGGCTTAATATCGAAAAACGATCCTGTATAGTCGACGTAATACCGTTCCCACGATTCTCCCATATTGGTACTTTTGGCTAGCAGACCGGCTTCGCCTGCTAGGTAAAGCGTATCACCATCAAGGGTAATTCTGTTTAAGTGGGGTAAAATAGATTCAAGTTCTTGCTGATAGAAGTCTTCATCTTCTTTTCGAATATCTTCAAGGTATTCTTGATCCATTGGGTCAAGCAGACTGGCATGACGTTCTGCCGTCCACGTTTTTCCACCGTCTAAGGTTCGATAGAACAAGCCATAGGCACCTGTAGCAATCCCCTGCTTTTCGTTGAAGAATAAAACGTCTAGAAATGGGCGCTGAAGGTCAGGTTGGAAATTTTGTATTTCCCACGTCTCGCCTTTATCTGAAGAATGAAGAATGACAGCGTCGTGGCCCACTGCCCAAATATTGTCGCCTACAACAGTTGTCGCTGTAAGCGTTGATTGTGTTGGTACGGCTTTTTGAGTAAATGCCTCACCATCCTCTGAAACTAACACGTGACCGCGTTCACCGACAATAACGACAAATGTATCAGCGTCTATGTCCAAAAGAACCGATTGCTCAACCAATGGTGCCATGAATGCTTCTTCGGCGATTGCAGTTGTAGAGTAATTAACTGCGAAAGTGGCGGCAATGCACGCTGCAATGGTTTTTTTCATAATTAACCATTCCCCCTATTTATAATTGTCTGCATACAAAAACGGCTGGCAATTGCCAACCGTTTGTTGTGTAAGGCGATTAGCGCATACCTTCTCGTCGTAACGCCTGAGGCGTAAATTCCACATCTCGTGGGCGTACGGTGAAGTCGTACATCTCTTCTTCGTTATCGAGGCCAATGGCCAGGTAACGACGTGAGTTCAAGTCATGGTACACATCCAGCGTAGACCACTGGGTAGGTACTTCATAATAGTTCACCCCATACGCTACACCAACACGATAAAGTTCGCCACGATTATCATACATATCAGCAACTTGAACTTGCCAGCTATCTTCATCAATGAAGAATACGCGCTTTTGATAAATATGACGGAAACCGTCTTTCAATGTGGCTTCTACTTCCCAAACGCGGTGTTTTTCCCAACGTGTTAGGTCTGGATTAACGTGGTTTGGCTTTAAGATGTCATCGTACTTCGCATTATCTGAATGAAGTGCATAGTTGTTGTATGCAACGAACATTTCTTTCTTACCCACTAACTTCCAGTTGTAACGGTTTGGTGAGCCGTTAAACATATCAAAGTCATCGGTAGTACGAAGGCCATCAGCTGCAGTTCCAGGTGTATCATAAGCAATGTTTGGCGCTAGACGTACACGGCGTTGACCCGTGTTGTAGGTCCATGCTTTACGCGGCTCTTTTACTTGGTCAACTGTTTCATGTACAAGCAGTGCTGTACCCGCCAAACGAGCTGGCTTTGTTACTTTTTGTTTAAACATGAAAAGGACGTTTTCGTCAGTAAGCTTTTCTGGTGTAGCACCTTCTTCTGCGTACTTAATTAATAACTGCTCGTCAAAACCGATTACGTTGTAATCACCGCCAGTTGTTACTGCAGCTTGACCTCCATTACGCTGAACCGCTTCACCACGATAGCGAAGTATATGGTTCCAAATTGCTTCAAGACCATTTTGTGGAATTGGGAACGGAATACCGAGAACAGCCCCTTTAATTCCGTTACCGCCGTCTAATAGCTCAGCGCTAGTTGCATTTACCTTAGTTGCATCGTAGATAAACTGTGGATTAGACGCAGAACGACGCGTTGGGTAAACCGGCATTCGAAAGGTTTCAGGGTAAGCTTCGAAAAGCTTTTTCTGACCTTCAGATAGAAAGTCCGCGTATTCTTTGTAGTTTTGTGCCGTGATTTCAAATAGCACTTTATCTTCAGGGTACGGGTCTGGATGGTGATCACCCACTGTGTAGCCCGCTGGTGCTGAAGTAATACCGCCAGTCCACGCTGGGATACTGCCGTCAGCATTACCCGCTTTTTCTGCGCCAAGCGGCGTAAGTTCGTTACCTAATTTGTTTGCGTCTGCTTCAGACACTTTAGCCATAGCGCTTGCACCAGATAAAGCCAGTGACAAGGCAGCTGCAATAATTCCTACTTTTCTAATCATAAAAACCACTCTTAGATTGCGTATTTGATGTTAAATGAAATGAAGTCTCTGTCAGATAGCGCATTAGTTGTACCAATGCCGCCCCAGAACGCACTGTAAGACGCCGTTGCAGACCATTTACTTAAATAGTCGAACGTGAAAGAAAGTGCAGCAGACTTAACATCTTCTGTGAAAAGGAATAATGGATCTGGCGTAGTACCCTCAACGTCATGAGAGAAAGTACCGCGAACGCGAAGGTTCATACCAGCAAATATTGAGTTGTAATCAGCAACCGCCAATAAGCGATAGCCCCACGCGTCGTCTGTCGCAAATGGGTTAGTTTCAGGGCCGTCTGAAAGACCTTGATGTAAGCCTTCACGTGAGTTTCCGTTAATTGGTTCAAGTGACGGTGTGCGAGCAGTACCCGGTGCGTTCAAACGAATTACGTCTGGGTCTGGCATATCAACAACGTTTACATAACCTACTTCACCTAGAAGCACGAAATTGTCAGAGCCAAATTTAGGACCAAATACATGTGACGCGGTGAACTGCATTTGCCATGTATCAGAGAAAAGGAAACCCTCTGCAGTTTCACCTGGGCCAACCGCTCTACCAATGTTATTTAGCTGAGAGATTCCCTCAAGATCTGGACGTAGACCTGCGTTAGCTAACTGTTCAGGCATACCCATGTAAAGTAACTCTACATCATCTATTTGAAGTGGTTCATCTACGCGATAGGCAAATTCACCAGCAAGAGCCGTAGTACCAATGTTGGTGTTAAAGCTCATACCGTAAAGTTTGATATCTTCTGGGTAGAAGAACTCAGACTTCGTAAATGCACCCAGTTCAGTGATGTTGTCGCGAGTAACGGTATTAGATGCTAGGAACGCGAGATCTGCGCCAATACCTTCAGCAGTAAAGTCTGATGTCTTACCTGAAATAAGCGGGCGTTGGCTGTGGTAATTGATGTGATAGAAACTAAACTCTGTTTCATTCAAATTCTCGGCAAACCACGTCAAGCGTAAACCGTATTGACCCTGATCGTCGGCGTCGTTGTGCGCTGCGTCAGAAAAACCGCGAATAGCCACTTTGGTTGGATAAGCAAGGTAGGCTTGCGAAATGTCCTCTGGATTAGCGCCAGAGCGAAGTAAATCACCGTATCCGTTTAACGCAGTGAGAAGGTGATCTAAGTCGATGTCTGGGTTACCACTGAAACCAAGCTGGACGTTTTGGCGTTGACCGCCCTCACCTGCAAAATCGTTGCCCGCGAAGTAACTGCCAGAAACAGGAAGCCAGCTGCGCTGCCATTCGTACTGGTAATAACCAGAAATACTTACTGTGTCTGTCAAACCTAAAGACGCGTACACCATCCCTACTGGAAGGAATACTTCTTTAAGTTCTGCACCTGGAGCACGAGCTCGTGTTACATCAACAGGGTTCGTTGTATTAATACCGTGCTGGATGAATGTACTTTCACCCCAACTGATTACCTGACGGCCTACACGAAGCGTAAATGGTTTGTCGCCAATCCACCAATCGCCATAGAAGAATGCGTCGTAAAGACGTACATCGGTACACAGTAGGTCTTCTGCTTCAGGGTCTTGACATAAGTCGTATTGGTTACCCGTTATTGGGTTAGAGTATGGACGGTCGCCGTCCATTTGCTCAAAGTCGTAGAACCAGAAACCACGGGCGAAGAAACCATAGTCGCCAAAATTGATATCTAATTCATGAGTACCTGAAATTTGCGTTGCAAACGCGTCACCTGGATCGTGTGCAAGGTTACCAAGGTCACCATTGGTGGAATAACCGCCATCTGCTAAACCCCACACGTCGCCACTTGGGTATAAAGGATTGAAAGCTGCGTGATAACCGCTCCAGTCGAATTGAGGATGGTTACTGTTACCTATAAGGTCGTAATCTCTTGCCTCTGTTCGAATACTTGTAGCTAATGTAAATGTTGAATCTAAAGAAATATTTACATCACCCACTTGCCAATTCGCAGCGTGTGCTGGTACTGCAGCAGCACCTAGCAGTGAGAGAACTCCCGCTGCTACCGGTGATATCTTAAAAGCGCTAGGCCCGTTTTTCATATTTTTATACTCCCAAGTCGATGTGACTTAATACGTGACATCATGACCAACCATAACGATTAACAAAATCATTACATCATTTTGCTACAACCGCAAGAACTAATCCTACCAGTTAACAAAATTTACAACATTAGTCGTATCAAATAGTTATTGCTTTATTGTGAATATAAAAGGCATTTATAAACTTGCAGGAAAAATGTACAGAAATATTGCAGAACGGTTGCGTTAAGTATTTTGGAACGCTCAATGACAAAAGAAAACGCATAAGTGTCACGTATGGGAGTGGTGAAAGCTCGTATACCAAAGAGTAATTCGTCGCGTACAAAAAAGGCTCTATGCGAGCCTTTCAAAAGATTTTATTTTTTTGTTGGCATCAATAATCATCCTAAAACGACCTTTAATACCATTAGACGTAACAAATTGCCTGAGCCGGTTGGTCGGTACCTGGACGCTTAGGCCTGATTCACTGACCATGACCACATCTGGCATAGATGGAACATAAAGCACCTCACATTGCTTGTAAGGTGCATTTATTGAAAAGTAAAAAACCGAGTCAGTTTGGTTAATGCTTGTCATAAGCAAGGCTTTTACTTACTTTCTCAAACAAATCTTTACTTAAACCTTTGTGATTAAGCAAACGGCCAAGCTGTTGCTTCATATGAACCTGATGCTCGCTTGCAAAGCCCTGCCATTGCGTCAGTGGCGTTACAATACGGGCGGCAACCTGTGGGTTGACCGCATCGAGCTTGAGTAAGTAGTCGGTTACAAATTTATATCCACTGCCATCGAGTGCATGAAACCTTTCACTGTTATAGAAAGCGAAGCTACCAATAACAGAACGAACACGGTTCGGGTTACTCATTGCGAACTGAGGGTGCTCACATAACATTGTGATAGTCGCAAAGATATCGTCTCGATTTTGCGTAGCGTGGAGTGCGAACCATTTGTCCAAAACAAGCGGGTCATGATTCCACGATTGCTCAAACTGAGCCATCAAACTGTCGAAAGTGGTGGCGCTACAGTGTTGTGCGCTTCTCAACGCGCCTAGCGTATCTGTCATATTATCAGCGGTTTCAAACTGAGAAACCACAATATGCTCGTGTTGGGGTAACCGCGCTAAGTGTGCAAGCACGACATTTTTGCAGCGACGTTGATTCACCGCTTCTTGCGTGTAGCAATACGCGCTTTTCTCGATATTTTCGAAGACGTGTTTTAGCTCTTTTTCGAGTGCGCGAGCAAACTGGTCGCAGAACGCTTTTCTCGCTTTCGAAAGTGCGGAAACGTTTATGTTACTTCGGCTTTGGCACAGTGTCTCAAACGAAGGTATGACTAAACATTCACTCAGCAATTCAAGGTTGTTCTGCTCTTGGGCAATCGCTTGCTTGATACCGTTCCAGATTTCATTGCTGATACCACACCCCGGCGATTCCTCTAATTGCTTCACACAGCGGTCATACAACGTTTGCATTGCATCCCAACGATTAAATGGATCCTTCGCATGCTTAAATATAGTAAGTAAAGACTCTGTCCCCAATGGGTTTTCTACTTTCGCTGGCGCTGAGAAGTTACCCAATACTACAGGTGTTAAATTAGTAGTTTTGGCTTCTACAGTAAAACGCATAGAATCATCTTTTAAAATGACCATGCCGTTTTGAATTAACGACTCGTTGTCTGTATAGCTTTTCCCCTCATCATCAATAATCTCGATATTTACAGGAATATATAGAGGAAGCTTTTCTTTCTGATCGGAGGTTGCAGGTGTGTGCTGTGACAATGTAAAGCTATGCTTAACAATGCCTTCATCATCGACCTCAGTGCTGTGTGCGACAGAAATCACTGGCGTACCGGATTGACTATACCAGCGGGTAAACTGGGTTAAATCTAAATCAGTAGCAGACTGCATTGCTGAAATGAAGTCATCACAGGTGACAGCCTGACCGTCGTGTCTTCTAAAGTACTCGTCCATACCACGTCTGAAGCCGTCAGGCCCCAATAATGTGTGGAACATGCGAATAACTTCAGCGCCTTTGTCATAAACCGTCACCGTGTAGAAGTTGTTCATTTCAATGACTTCTTCCGGACGAATTGGATGACTCATTGCACTCGCATCTTCTGCAAACTGGTGTTCTCGCATAACACGAACGTGCTTTATACGATTACTTAACGCCGAAGTCATATCTGCGCTGAATTGTTGGTCTCTAAATACAGTAAGCCCCTCTTTAAGGCTTAGCTGGAACCAATCGCGACAAGTAACCCGGTTGCCAGTCCAGTTGTGGAAGTACTCGTGCGCGATAACCGACTCAACATTGAAAAAGTCATCGTCGGTGGCACTTTTTTGATCGGCTAATACAAACTTACTGTTAAATACATTTAAGCCCTTGTTTTCCATCGCTCCCATATTGAAGAAATCGACGGCAACAATCATGTAGATATCTAAGTCGTACTCTAACCCGAACACATCTTCGTCCCACTTCATCGCCCGTTTGAGAGATTCTAATGCGAAAATACCTTGAGACTTTTTGCCTTTATCAACATAAAGTTCTAGCGCAACCTCTTTACCGCTAGTGGTGGTGTAGCTATCGGTGAGTAAATCGAAGTCACCGGCAACTAGAGCAAAAAGGTAGCAAGGTTTTGGATGTGGATCGTGCCATTTAACAAAATGCGTATTTTCGTCAACTTCGCCCTTGTCCACTGGGTTGCCATTGGCCAAAAGCATCGGTACTGATTTGTCGGCAACTACCGTCACTGTGTAGACCGACAAAACATCCGGGCGGTCCATGAAGTACGTAATGCGACGAAACCCTTCCGCTTCACATTGCGTACAATAGGCACCACCTGATAAATACAAGCCTTCCAGCGCTTTGTTGTGCTCAGGGGCAATGGTATTGGTAATTTCTAAGACGAACTCATCAAGTTCAGTAACCACGCTTAAAGCGCTATCTGTTACCGTGTATTCATTATCAGATAGGTGCGTACCGTTAATAGAAATAGAATCTAGCGATAAATTATCGCCATCAAGTACTAATGGACTATCGTGCGCGCCATTACGAGTGACGGACAACGTGCTGATAACTTTAGTTTGCGTTGGGTGCAGCGTTATATGTAGGTCAACTGTCGCTATTGAAAAAGCGGGCGGCTGGTAATCCGCCCGGCGTTTAGCTTGAACTGACATAGATCCTCCTGGAAGAAAGCCTACGTGGGTTTAATTGGAACTCTGTGTTAAACCGTATCTTTGCTGTTTACTTCAACATGTGGTGGCGTAATACGTAAAATCTTAATACCTAAATACGCATAAATAACAGCAAGGATCGGGTTGATTACGTTGAAGAATGCATAGAACACGTAATCAAATGGATTGACTAATAAAACACTGTGCATGTAAGCACCACAGGTGTTCCAAGGAATAAGTGGAGACGTAAGTGTGCCACCGTCTTCAAGGCTGCGAGAAAGATTCAATTGGTCTAAACCGCGCTTTTTGAATTCTTCTTTGTACATACGGCCTGGCATCACGATTGAAATATACTGATCTGCAGTAACAAGGTT
The DNA here is from genome assembly GCF_022348315.1 of Alteromonas sp. MmMcT2-5. NCBI lineage: Bacteria > Pseudomonadati > Pseudomonadota > Gammaproteobacteria > Alteromonadales > Alteromonadaceae > Alteromonas > Alteromonas sp. MmMcT2-5. The sequence continues at coordinate 31,471 of NZ_JAKRFB010000020.1, forward strand.
GGTACCAAAACAAGTAAGAATGGTTCTGCTCACCATATCCCCTGCAGACTTTGCACCAATTAATATGGCAGAAACTGCACGCTTTAATAGGCCAACACGCTCTAATACGGCACCAAACGACATTGCACAGATGATCAACCAAATGGTATTTAACATAGAAGACATGCCTCCACGAGAAAGCAAGCTGTTTAAGTTCTCGTCAGGTGTTGAGAAGCTTACGCCATCGAAAAGCGCAGTCCAAACTACCTTCAACGCGCCTACATTCACCGAGTCGTCACCACTTGCCATAGAAGTAACCACATCCCACTGAAATACAACTGCCCAGACGCCACCTAACAAAGCGCCGATAAAAACAGCTGGAAACGCAGGCATCTTTTTAATCGCTAAGGTGAGCAAAACGACAAGGGGAATTAACAAATGCCAACCTAAGTCAAAAGACTCATTTAACAAAAGTTGCATCTGCTCAATGCGTTCTGCTTTGGCCTCACCCACTTCACTAAAGCCCAGTACCGTAAATAGAATAAGCGCAATAACAAAGCTCGGAATCGTCGTCCAAAGCATGTAACGAATGTGCTCAAATAAATCCGTGCCTGCAACGGCAGGCGCTAAGTTTGTTGTTTCAGATAAGGGCGAAATTTTATCGCCAAAGTACGCACCTGAAACGACTGCGCCGGCTGTTATCGCTGCCGACATTTCCATGCCTGCAGAAACCCCCATGAGTGCAACACCCACAGTCGCCGCTGTAGTCCAAGAACTACCTATACTCATTGCAACAACCGCACAAATCAGACAAGCGGCAGCATAGAAAAACGAGGGGTTAAGCAACTCTAAACCGAAATAGATAAGCGTAGGCACGGTTCCAGCTAGCATCCATGTGCCAATAAGAGAACCTACCGCTAACAGAATTAAGCAGGCACCTAAAGACATTGAGATACCGTCTACAATGCCCTTTTCGATAGTTTTCCAGCTGTAGCCATTTTTCATTCCAATGATAGCAGCTAAGCCCATCGCTAAAAGAAGTGCAATCTGGTTTGGACCGTAAGAAGAGCTATCGGCAAACAAATAAACTGCGCTTCCCATCATTATGACTAACGCAAGAATAGGAAGCATTGCATCGAGAAGTGACGGCGTTTTTATTTCTTTATTCGTCATTGTCGTTTTTTAAAACCTTATTATTGTATTTGTAACGCGTTAAGCGTGCTGTCCGCTTTTTACCAGAATGCTTTAGAAAACTGAGCGGTAGAACATAAGCGCAATGATAACGGGACACACGAAGCGTACGTACCAAGGCCAAATTTTCCAGAAAATGCTGTGTTCAGCAAACTGATCACCTTGTTTAAGTTCATCGAGTATTGCATCTCTGCGCCACACCCAACCTGCGAAAATACACAAGGCGAGTCCTAGTAACGGTTGGCTATACTCGGTAGTTAATGCGATAACAAAGCCGAACAAGGTTTCAAAATTTAAAATGATGATGCAGCTTAATACAAAGATGACCGATGCCATCAATAACACGGCCTTTTTACGTTGAAGACCTTTACTTTCAACCATAAACGCAACGGGAACTTCCAACATTGAAATTGAAGACGTGACGGCAGCAATCGCCATAAGCGCGAAAAAGGTAAAGGCAATGAAAAGACCTACGCTACCAATGGTATCAAACAGTGCTGGTAGTACTTTGAAAATCAGCGTGTCACCTTGGATTAACGCGCCTTCCGGAGTGAAGATTTCAACGCCATTGTTTAATGCAACGTACATGGCCGGGATAATAAGCATACCCGCGATAACCGCAACACCGATATCGACAAGCGCTACCGACGCGCCAATGCTAGGTAGATTTTCATTTTTACTTAGGTATGAACCATAAACCAGCATGGTACCTACACCTAGCGACATTGAGAAAAAGGCTTGCCCCATGGCGTTAATTAATAAGTCTGGGTCTAGAACGCGAGAGAAGTCAGGTACTAAATATGCTGACCAACCTTCTACGGCACCAGGCTGTAGGCTCACATAAACAATCAATGCAAGAATGAGAATAACCAATGTAGGCATCAAGCGCACTGACCACTTCTCAATGCCGGACTTTACACCACCGACAACGATAAATGCAGTTAAGCCCATGAATAAGAAGCAGAAAATAATGTTACGCGTAACTGATGAAGTGAGTAGCCAGTCGCTAGCACTCGTAAATCCGACCATGCTAACGGCTGCATCAGCGAAATAAACCAGCATCCATCCGCCTACAATAGCGTAGAATGCAAGGATAAGTGACACAGTAACACAGCCCCAAATGCCCGTTAGCCTTCCGGCGAAATTGCCTGATATTTTACCTAAAGCGTCAACCATATTTGAACGTGAACTACGTCCGATTATAAGTTCTGCCATAAGTACGGGATAAGCGAGTACAAAAGCCAGCAGTAAGTATACGAGAACAAATGCTGCGCCGCCGTTACTTGCTACCTTTGTAGGAAAGCCCCAAATATTACCTAGTCCTACTGCCGAGCCTGCCGCTGCTAGCACGAACCCTATTCGAGAGGAAAATTCGCCTCTGATAGCCATGTTATTTCCCTTTATTATTGTTTTAATAATTTATAGACACAAAAAAAGGGCTGGCCCTAGACCAGCCCTTTTTTCTTATCACTTAATTTCTTGTGATAGCGTAACGGCCTGTTTCGATCATATCGAATGTAATATTGGCTGCCTCGTCCAAGAATGGATCTAATTCTTCCATATCTTCAGGTAGGTCGTCCAATGTTGTGACAGTTTCCATTCCCAATCGCTGTAAACGTTCGTTAGCACGAGCAAGCGACTTCTCTTCCGCCTCTTTCTTCTCGCCTTCACGTACAGATTTAACTAATGAGATGAAGTTCTTGTCTTTATTTTCCTTATATTCCTTTATGTCGTCTTGGATATAAGAAAACTCAGGATCTTGTAAAATACGTTTGTTGTGTTTCGCTGTTAAAACGTCAAGCGCAGCAGTACCGTCTGCAAACGTCGTATAGTTAGCGCGATTGATACTGTCCCATGGCAACGCATTTTCCGCTTGGCTTTCTCCCCATTCAGCTGGTTCAACCGCCGATGGATAAAGAATGTCAGGAATAACGCCTTTATGCTGGGTGCTGCCGCCGTCAATGCGATAGAACTTGGCGATAGTAAACTGAACACTACCTAATGGGTTGTCGTAAAGGTCATAAATTTTACCTAAACCGCGATGCTGCTGCACTGTCCCTTTCCCGAAGGTTTGTTCACCTACGATGAGAGCACGGTTGTAGTCTTGCATCGCTGCCGCAAAAATCTCTGAAGCAGACGCGCTATATCTGTCAACTAATACGGTTAACGGGCCATCATAAGCCACTTCGCCATCTGTATCACGGTTAACGCTAACTTTGCTTTGACCGTATCGAATTTGAACCACCGGGCCTTTTTCAATAAATAGGCCAGTAAGTAACGTTGCTTCGGTTAAAGAACCACCGCCATTACCGCGCAAGTCTACGATAACGCCTTTAACGTTTTGCGCTTTCAAGCTTTCTATTTCTTTAGCAACATCCATACTAAGGTTGTTGTAAAAACTTGGAATGGTGATTACACCTAGAGGTTCACCCGCGTGAGGGCCAGTCTCTGGCACATACACTTCCGATTTGGCTGCGCGATCTTCTAACTTAATTTTATCGCGAGTAAGGCTAACTACCGACGTGGTTTTTGCGTCCGTGGCTCCTTTTTCAACCTGTAGACGAACAGTACTTCCTTTCGGGCCTTTAATTAACTCAACCACTTCGTCCAATCGCCAACCAATCACATCAACAAACTCTTCGTCGTCTTGTGCTACGCCAACAATTTTATCTTCTGGTTTTATTGCGCCAGACTCGTCTGCAGGACCGCCAGGTACAACGCTTTTGATTACCGTGTAATCATCTTCGCTTTGCAATACTGCACCAATACCTTCAAACGACAAGTTCATGTCCATTTGAAAACGTTCAGCGTTACGCGGAGATAAGTAACTGGTGTGAGCTTCAATTGTACGTGCGAATGCATTCATTGCAGTTTGAAAAACGTCTTCGCTCTTTGCTTGCTTAGTGCGCTTGATCGCTCTCGTATAGCGTTTGGTAAGAAGTTCTTTCGCCTCTTCCCATGTTTTGTCTGCAAGTATTAGATTTAACGCGTCGTATTTAACGCGTTGACGCCAAATTTCATCCAGCTCAGCTTTATTGGCTGGCCATTCAGCGTCTTCTCTGTCGTAAAAGAACTTATCGCCTTCTTTTTCAAAGTCGAACGGGCCTTTCTCTAACAGTGCAAGTGCAAATTCATAACGCTCAATGCGTCGTTTTGCGCTTACGTTATACATATCATAGGCGACAGAGAGGTTGCCTTTACTCAGCGCATCATCAAACAATGTGCGGTATTTCTCAAAACCCACAACATCAGACAGCAATAGCACTTGTTTATTGTGATCTAATGAATCGATGAAGCGCTGGTAAACTCTAGCTGAGAGTGCATCATCCAACGAAATTTCCTTGTAGTGCGCCCTGGTAAAGAGTGCGCTTACTCGCTTAGCTGCAACACTGTGTTGAGATTCCTGTTGTAAAATGGGAAGCTCGTCTACCTCTGGTGTTGACGTAACTGCGCCCGCTCCTACCCCAACGGTAAGAAAAGCACTGGCGATGGAAATTCGAAGGATGTCTCTCATATTTTACGACCTCTTGGAGCGTGCCAAACGTAAAGCGTCTGCGTTTACTTTAACTACCATGCCTGAGTCTAATTGAACGTGAATGCCATCTTTAGCTACTTCGGTAATTACTGCAGGCATAGGTGCTTTACCTAATTTAACGGTAACTTGCGTACCTTGCTGTAAATCGCTATCTGTCAATTTCGCAGGTGGTGTATTGTTTGGTCTGTTATTTTTCGGTTTAGTTCCGCGCTTAGTATCAGCATGGTCCGAATTTGCAGATTTTTCACCTTTTGGACGATTAAATTGACGTTTATCTTTTCGCTTAGGCTGCTGAGCTAGCTTAGCTTTGCGCTTTTCAGCTGCTTTTGCTTTGCTTTCTTCTAACTGCTGCTGCGCATGATCAGCGTGTTCTTTTTCAATTGCATCGCCTTCAACGCCGTCTAAATCTACACGGTTTGCACCTTCTTTGATGCTATGAAGATAGCGCCAGCTGTTGGTGTAATGTCGTAGTGTAGAACGAAGTAAGGTTTTGCTAACGCGTTCCTCTTCTTCTAAACGTGTGGCAAGATCTTGAAAAATACCGATCTTAAGTGGGCGGGCCTCGCCTTCAATGCTAAAACATTTCGGAAAGGTCTCTGCAAGGAAAGCTATCACTTCCTTACTGTTGGTAAACTTCTCTGGTGATTCCATTAACTTTCTAAATTATTCAGGAGATTTCATCGTTACTTGCATCATCCCAAGTTGCCAGCGTGTGGTCAACCCAATCAAGCAATTCGTCGTCATCTATTTCTAATAAATGCTTATCTTGTTGCCAAGATTCCCATGCGTAGTGCAAAATTTGCTCTAAACGCTGTGTTTCAATATCTTCTTCTGCATTGTCGTACACCGCATGTAAGATAAAATTTAAACGTTCAGATGCCTCATCTGGGTCATCATGAAAGTCTTCCATATCCTCATACGTGGATAAAACAACGTGAATATCAACACTGGATTTCATAATTATTTCTGCGAATCCATAAGAATTTGAGCAATTTCAACGAGCCCTTTTTCGTCTTCTTCGGTAAAGCGTTCAAAAACAGGGCTGTCGATATCAAGTACGCCAACCAGCACATCGTTTAGCACTAGTGGAACAACAATCTCAGAGTTTGACGCTGCATCACAGGCAATGTGTCCTTCGAACTGATGAACGTCTGCTATACGCTGAACAGTTCTGGTACTTGCACTCGTTCCGCAAACGCCTTTTCCAAGTGGAATGCGAATACATGCTGGTTGCCCCTGAAATGGACCGAGTACCAACTGCTCTTCTTTATAAAGGTAAAAACCTGCCCAATTCACCTCTTCGAGGCTATTGAAAAGCAGCGCACTTATATTTGCCATGTTAGCGATAAGATCGTGCTCGCCAGAAACCAAGCTCTTTGCTTGGTTTATTAACTGACCGTACTGTTGTTCTTTCAAACGAATTTCCTGCTATTGAACAATGTTAAAAGACACATTAACACGCGCTTCTATGCGCTCTTGGCCAGGTAAAGACATAGACATGTCTTTGGCAAAAGCTTCTGCGCGCATTACTGGAATCGGCATATTGCCACCAGATTCTGAGATTGCAACAACTTCACCTACTTCAATCTCTAATTCTTTTGCTAATAACTGTGCACGTTGCTTTGCGTCTTTTACCGCAGAGATAAGTGCTTTTTGATAGGCATCGCCTTCACCAACTGAAATAAAATTAAATTGTTGTATGCGATCAACACCTCGTTTAAGCACGCCATCTAGTACTTTGTCATAAGTTTCAAGGTCAGTAGATGTGACGGTGATATCTCGTGACAACGTGAAACCTTCTTGCTGACGGCCTTGAGGCGTATTGATATAGCGAGGTTGTAAGCGTACTTGCATACTCTGAATGTGCTTTTCATCTATACCTTGATTAAGCAAGAACTTAACAATAGAGCGGAGGTCCGAATCAAGCTGAGTGTTCAGTTTACCTACTGTATTACCTTCTTCTTCAACAACGAGTGTGACTGAATAAGCGTTTGGTGTCACTTCTACCGCTCCTACGCCTTGCACATTTATAACCGCTTCTTGTGCGGCCTGTGCAGCAACCATAGGTGCAGATAAGGCAATAAATGATGATGCTAACAATGCTTTTTTAACTACACTTTTAGCTGTCGAATAAGTATTGGTACGCGTGATCATTTTCATAGAGATTCCTTTTTTATGGTGCCTTTTAATTACGTTACCTAAAGGATAAATGTTTAAAACTGAATAGTTTATGAATATACGCAATAAACGAAATCTTAGCACTGAACTAAGACGAGAAGAGATATAACTTCGCCGAGATGTGCTTTTTATGAGGCAAGACCCAAAAATGGATAAGTAATACCAGTCAACTTGATGTAGAACCACTATAACTGCGGTAACACGGCGTGATTACGAAGATTTTAAATCTCACTGAGTGGGTAATGATCTATGCGGACTGATATCAAAGCGCAATGTTAAATGGGTTTTATATGCTAAATGGTTAAAAGCCAACCGTTCAGCAAAGCATCTCGCTGAACGTGTTGACCGAAAAGAGTAAAAGGCGCTAGGCGTTTTACTTAAGCACAGTGCGCAACGCAGCAAGGCAGTGATCGATATTACGGGGTTTACATGCGTATCCCATAAGACCAATTCGCCATACTTTACCGGCATGATCGCCTAAACCGGCGCCGATTTCTAAATTAAAATCTTCAAGCAATTGCTTGCGAACGGCAGCATCGTCTACGCCGTCTGGAATTTTAACTACATTTAATTGAGGCAAACGATAAGCACTGTCTACCGTTAGTTCTAACCCAAGTTCACTTAGACCCTGCGCAAGTTTTTCATGACCCAATGCATGACGCTGCCACGCATTTTCTAAGCCTTCTTCTTTTAAAATCAGAAGTGCTTCGTACATAGCGTACATACTGTTGACAGGTGCGGTATGGTGGTAGGCACGCTTGGCGCCCTGCCCCCAATAACCAACAATCAAGTTCATGTCTAGAAACCAGCTTTGCACTTTCGTTTTTCGGTTTTGAATAACGTTAACCGCTCTTTCACTAAATGAAACAGGAGAGATACCCGGCACGCAACTCAAACACTTCTGTGAACCTGAATAAATAGCGTCAATGCTCCAACCGTCAACATCTAACTCGATACCTCCAAGAGAGGTAACTGCATCAACAATGCTAAGACAATCATACTTTTTAGCCAGCTCACAAAGCGCTTTGGCTTCATTGCGTACGCCCGTAGATGTTTCTGCGTGAACAAAGGCAAGGATCTTAATATCCGGATTGGCTTTAAGGGTGTCTTCTACCACATTAAGGTCAGTTTGCTCGCCCCATGTATTGTTGATGGTAATAGCCTCTCCACCACAACGCTCTACGTTTTCGACCATTCGATTGCCAAATACGCCGTTAATACAAACGAGTACCTTGTCGCCTGGTTCTACAAGATTAACAAAACATGCCTCCATTCCTGCTGAGCCTGGAGCAGAAATAGGCATAGTAAGTGCATTCTCAGTTTTAAACGCATACTGTAAAAGCTGCTTGGTTTGGTCCATTAACTCAATGAATAATGGATCGAGATGGCCCAGGGTGGGTCTCGCCATGGCGTTTAAAATTCTGGGGTTAACATCGGATGGTCCTGGACCCATCAAAGTCCGTTCAGGGGGAATAAAAGTAGAAAATGATTGCATAATCCATCCTCGTATTAATGTAAGAGCCTGTTTTTAGAGTCAGTATCACGCATATTTAGCATGAACGTTGACGTCATACTACAAGGATAATGGCATGGTACAACCGTCTGTTTTCAACATAACTTACATGAATGAAAGTATGTCTATATATTTAACAAGGGTATACATTAACAACGCTCCATCACGTGGATAAAATGTGTGCAACATGTGGATATAAACTGTACACCTTTTTGCTCAAAAAACATCACATCCGACCAGTTTTTAGTCCATTGATTACTAACGTATAAGTTCTACAATTAAATTGACTTTGAGAGTGTAAGATAAAATTCACACAAAAATTGTTTATAATTTAAACAAATGTATTCTATACTCATTGTCCGTTTAAAAGATTTTATTTAAACTCTCCTGTGTAAAAGTTAGCGCACGGCTCAGCAATGAGCCATTCCCCTAGGCCCGGAACGTTTGTTCTGGGCATTTTTTATGGGGATTCAAAATATCGCGAACAGCCTAGTCTTAAATTTCAGCTATCAACTGGCTGTAATGATGACTTATATGTTTTGGCGTTATCTACGTAATGTTCAGCGGACGCTTTTAGTTTGGGTTCGATCTTCTCATCAAATGTTCTAATGACTTTACCAGGCGCTCCAACTACTAAACTGTAATCTGGAATTTCCATGTTTTCCGTTATCAAAGCGTTAGCGCCAATGATGCAGTACTTTCCAATTTTTGCACCGTTTAATACCACAGCGTTAATTCCTATCAAGGAATAGTCACCAATCTCGCAGCCGTGAAGCATGACTTTATGTCCTACTGTTACCCCTTCACCTAGCACTAAAGGAATACCTGCATCGGTGTGTAATACGCTGCCATCTTGGATATTCGTATTTTTACCAACGGTTATCTTGTCCATATCGCCGCGTATAACCGCATTGAACCAAACGCTTGAACCCACTTTGAGTTCAACATTACCAATAACATGTGCGCCTGGCGCTATAAACGTACTTTCATCAACCAGCGGTGATGTAGAACCTAATTTGTAGCGCATTACCCTCTCCCTATTCGTCTACTTTTCTCATTAATCCTTCTTGCATGGTTGACGCAACAAGTTCACCATTTTGGTTAAATATTTGTCCGCGTACCAAACCTCTAGAGCCTCCGCTAAAAGGACTCTCCATTGCATACAATAACCATTCGTTCATATTGATTGGGCGGTGGAACCACATAGCATGGTCTATCGTTGCGATTCGAAGTGATTTATCGGTTACCGCAACACCGTGTGGTTGAAGCGACGTACTGAGAAAATGATAATCTGATGCGTAAGCAAGCGCAGCTTGATGAACAGTCAATGATGCATTCATTGTGTCTCTTGCTTTTAACCAAATATAACGCGTCGGTTCGCGTTTCGCTGACTGGTAAGAGTTAGCTGCATCTACCGTGCGAATATCTACAGGTTTATGATAGCTCAACGCTTCTTGCATAGGCCGTGCAATTTTATTGAAGTTAGCTTCATAGAATTCAATGTCAGACTGCACATCTTCCGGCGCAGGCACATCTGGCATTGTTGGGTTTTGATGCTCCATGCCATCTTGAGGAACCTGAAAAGACGCTGTCATGTAGAAGATATTTCTACCATCCTGAATGGCTTTAACCCGTCTAGCAGAGAAACTTCTGCCGTCTCGCACTACTTCAACATCGTAAACTACAGGCTTTTTAGCGTCGCCTGGTAATAAAAAATAAGTGTGGAATGAGTGTGCGACTCTACCAGCCTCCACTGTTTCGTATGCAGCTGCTAACGCTTGCCCCAAAACTTGTCCACCAAACAAGGCGCGGAAGCCTAAATCCCAGCTTTGACCTCGATAGATGCCAGCTTCCACTGTTTCGAGTTCAAAAAGTGACGATAGTTTAATCTCAGACATGTTGTACTTTCTCTTCAATTACTGCTTTTGGGTTTCGCGGGTAGTACTTTTCAGGCAATTTTGCTTTATGCTCGAAAAAGCGCGTATCTTTATAGGGTAACTTCATAAACCCTGAAATGCCTAGCCCTTTTATTTTGGGAATTTGCTGAACGAGTTGCGCTAATAATGAGTGGAAGCGCTCTTCTTGGCTGTGATCAAGCAACGTGTAATAGTTGTGAATTTTCAAATGCCGCGGTAATGCTTCAAATATAATACAACCAGTGTGATGTATTGTATTAAGTTGAACGATGGTATCGATAGTCTCCTGAGGCAGCTTTAATAGTTCGTCCGGATCATCGCCATCTTCGAAATATGAGTGAGTCCGGCTTTCATCCTTTTGTGCAGAAACCCGTGATAGCTCGTAGGGAATAAACATACCGCCTGCTGGTTTAAAGTCTTCATCTTCACTTTCGCGTTCAATGTGCAGTGTGTTTTTGGCGTTGAACATACAACATTTGAACACAGCGGGCTTGTGAATAGCCCTTGCTAAATTAATGACGTTATTCACTGCTAAATCAAACGCTGCTTTCATTGATTCATCATATAAGTTCAAGCTTGAATCGACATATATACCTTCTGGCTCCCAGCGCACAGCCATACCGCCAACTACAGGGTAACGGCCTAGTCTACTTATTGCAGAAACAAATGCTTTTTCGGTATCCCCCATGCCTTGTAGATAGTTTTTGTAGTAGCGGTCAAATTGCGCATCGTCTATATAACGAAGTTCCTCTACGTCTTTTTCATCTAACGAGTCAGAGAGTCTTGCCTGTTGGCGTAGGTAAGATTTTCGAGAGCTGTAAACAACGGTTTCAATATCAGCACGGTTCTGAGTGTGGGCCAGCCATGTAGGGATTAACGGTGTATATTGCGTTGGCTTGTCTTGAGTGAAAACCATATTCTTCAAAACGTGGAGATGATTAAACAGGTAATCTCCGCCCTGCCTTCTCTTTTCTGGATCTTCACTGAGCATGTGCTCAAGGATATTAGCAAGCATTTTAGGAAGACCAAGGGATGAAGGTGTAATAACCTTGCTTCCGTAACGACACGATTGCCCTGATGCCAATGCATATAATGTACTGGCCAAGCCTTGTTCATCGAAGCGGGGGCTGGAGAGTGCGCCATTAAGCTGCTCCTCGCCAATAAAATAAACATCGCCAAGTCGAGCATTAGTTTGATGCAGTTCACCCGACATTAAATCCATTACATTGTTACCTACATATTGCCCAGTGATGTCAGTCTGTGCGAACACTGAAGAGCCCCAATCAATCAATCCAACCGATTCATTTTCGGCATCCCAAACCAGATTCGAGGGCTTTATGTCTCCGTGCACAATGGGTTTAATTTCTCCATTTTCACTGTATTGGCGAAAACTGGATAAAAGTTCGCCGACCTGCACTGCAATTTTGACGATAATACGGGGCGAAAGTGGGCCTGTTTTCAAGCTGACTTTTTCTAGGTCTTCGCCAGGTGCGCGCCCCATAACCAAGATGGATTGTTTGCGTATTTGTTGATATTCAATAAACCGCGGCACAAACTCATGATTAACGTGAGAAAGCATAAAAGCTTCCTCTTCTAGTCTATCTTGCACATGCTGCGGCAACGTTATTCGCGAAAACTTAAATACCCGTGATTCACCGCTTGGCGCGTTCCCTGCAAACGCAAACCCAAAGGCTCCTTTCCCTAAAAGTTCGATGTCACTGTACCCCAACCCTTCTAACTGCGAGATACAAAGGTTTACCCAGTCTTTTAGTTTTTTCGCATCCGCATGAGATAGCAGATATATCGACTGCTCATCGGGTATATAGAAATGTTTTAGGCCTTTGAGTTGCGACATGTTTTTTACTTCACGCTTTTAGTGACTTTTTGAAACAGATTAATCAGCAACAATACGCTTACCATTGTTAAACTGCACAGCAATCAATTATCTTCGTTTATCCAGGTAACATGCGCTGTAGCGTGATAACCTGCTTCATTTTCACCTAGCATACCAACAACGCTTTCTAACGCGCTTTTTAAATTAGTATCTAGCTGCCAAGGCGGGTTCAAAACGAATACGCCCGAACCATACATTCCGGCATCAGCGGTATTTTCTTCCACGCATATTTCTGCTTTAAAACAGGGTTTACCCATTGCTGCAAGCTTTTCACACATAGCTTCACTTGCACCACTTTTGGCGCCCGCTCTCTCTGAAAGTAGTGGGTACCACACTACGATTTGTGCCTGCTGCCAGCGTTTAAATACCTGTTCCACACCCTTAACAAGGTCGCTATATTCATTCACGCGCTCATAAGGAGGGTCGATTAAAATAGCACCGCGATTGGGTTTGGGGGGCGTGAGTGCGCGCAGCCCTTCATATCCGTCTCGTTTATGTACGTGGCTATTAAGGGTACGTAAACGGGATACGTTTTTGTCTAGTTTATCGAATTCCGCAGGATGAAGTTCCATTAGGTGTAAATTGTCACCATCCCTTTTCGCTTTTGCGCTTATTGCCGGTGAGCCCGGATATTGTTGTTGTGCTAAGAACGGTTCACACAACGATAAATAGTCGACCAACAAATTTGGCAAGCCCTGAACGCCTTTATCATCTATAAGCAAACGAGATATACCCGTCTCATACTCTTTATTTTTTGATGACATGGCATCGGTTAGATCGTACGCGCCCGCGCCTGCGTGGGTGTCGAAAAGCGTAAAAGGTTTATCTTTTTTCTTTAATGCGTTGATAACGCCAATCCAACAAAGATGTTTGATGACATCAGCGTGGTTGCCCGCATGAAAGGCATGTTGATAACTAAGCACAAAACCTCAGTAAAATTTTCGTTTGTTTATAGTGCTCTATAATAACGTCAACGCGCTTTGAGGTATACAAAACAAAAAAGGGCCAATAGTTTTACTATTGGCCCTTTAAAAATATTGCTACTGCAAATCAAATTGCTTTGAATGATATCACTTAAGGTGCATCAACATTTTTTCCGGCTGAGTTAGGTAACTCATCCATAGATTATTGAATCGCACCATAGTCGCACCATCAATAATACGGTGGTCGCCAGACCAATTAACCGCCATGATATTTTGCGCGCTAACATTCCCTTCATCATCAAAACGCGGAAGTTTCTGCGTTTTACCGAGAGCAACTATAGCAGCTTCTGGCTTATTAATTACTGGCGTCGCGGTAATACCGCCTATTGCACCGATATTAGAGATACTAATCGTACCGCCTTTAAGGTGCTCGCCAGCCACGCGGCCCGCTCTTGCTTGTTCGATAATATCCTGCATTTGAACAGCAATCTCTAACAGAGATAGGTCTTGAACACGCTTAATATTGGGTACAAGCAAACCAATTTTAGAGTCTACTGCAAAACCAATATTGTGATCTGCGAAGTAGCTTATCTCAGTGGCGTCTTCGTTAAGCTGACTGTTAATGACAGGGAACTCATTAAGTGCCAATGACATTGCTTTAACGAAAAACGGCATAAAGCTGAGTTTTACGTTCTTCGCTTCAAATTCAGGTTTAAGCAGCTTGCGTAGCGACATCAGGTTGTCCATTACCAACTCATCACTAACTGTGAAGTGCGGGATAGTATAGACCGAAGCCGACATTTGCTTCGCCATCGCTGCCTGAATACCGCGTACTTTTTCTGTTCTAACGCTGCCTTTAAGCACAGTGCTTGTGCTATTCAAATCACCTTTTTCTGCGGTAGATGAACTTGGCGCAGAAGATGACGTATTTTGAGACGACGTGTCAACATTCGAATGTTGTAGATTCAACACGTCAGACTTAAGGATCCGCCCCTTTTTACCCGAGCCTTCCACAGTAGAAAGGTCGATATTCTTTTCTCTTGCAACACGTCTTACCGCGGGGCTAGCCAACACTTTACCTTCTATAGCGATAGGTGGCTCGTATTCGCCGTCGCTGAATTTTGAAGGAGCAATTTGCGCTGATTGCTGACTTGAGCCGTTTGTTTGCGTGTTCACTGAACTTTGAGATGCAACGCTTGAAGCGCTGTTGTTTGCCGATGGTGATTCGTCATCAGTACCGCTAGTAGTTGTGACTTCACCGGCAACTTCTAACGCAAACAATGCACTATGCACTTTCGCTATATCGCCTTGCGCGTAATAAAGACGATGCACGGTACCTGCGTTTTTAGCGGGGATCTCTACCACTGCCTTGTCGGTCATCACTTCTACAACGGCTTGATCTTCTTCAATTTCATCGCCTTCAGCCACGTTCCATTTCACAATTTCGCACTCGACAATACCTTCACCAATATCTGGCAAAATAAAGTCTTCGATGTGCTTGCCGTTTGAAGCGCCTGAAGAAGCACTATCATTCGCTGTCGCTGTTTCAGACGCATTGTCTTTTACTTCCGCTTGCGCGTCTTCATGTGTATCTGAGTTAGCGTCGGCATCATCTGGCGTCATAGAGAATAATGGTGCGTGCACTTTAGCAATATCGCCTACCGCGTAATGCAGTTTATTAACCACACCCGCATGCATTGCAGGAATTTGCACGGTAGCCTTGTCGGTCATTACTTCCGCGACAGGTTGATCTTCTTCTATATGCTCACCTTCAGAAACTAACCATTCCAGAAGTTCGCATTCAACTATACCTTCACCAATGTCCGGTAAGATAAATTCAATTGTCATTTCATCGTCCCCCGGCTTAGTAGTGAAGCGTACGTTTTATGGCTTCGTACGTCTTCGTTTCATCTGGCATATATTCTTTTTCGTGCGCCAAAGGATACGGCGTGTCTAAACCACACACTCTTGCAATAGGCGCTTCAAGATATAAGAAACAACGTTCCTGAATGCTCGCTGCGATTTCACTCGCAAAGCCACCCGTTAGCGGTGCTTCGTGGTTTATCAATAAGCGACCTGTTTTCATTACAGATTGCATAACCGTTTCAACGTCCCACGGTAATATGCTGCGCAAATCGATGATTTCACATGACACACCATCTTCAAGAGCCATTTCTGCGGCTTTTTGCAGAATTTCTATTTGTGCGCCCCACCCTAGTAACGTGATATCGCTACCTTCTTGAACAATATCTGCCTTACCTAACGGTAGTTCGTAATCTTCTTCAGGCACTTCCGATACAGAAGCGCGGTAAAGACGTTTAGGCTCCATAAACAATACGGGGTTTTTATCGCGAATTGACGCAAGCAACAAACCTTTCGCCTGATATGGGTCACGAGGGATAACAATCTTTAACCCTGGGCAGTGAGCGAAGAATGCCTCTGGTGATTGACTGTGGTAGTGGCCGCCTGCGATACCGCCACCATAAGGTGTACGAATTGTTAGCGTACCAACATCGAACTGACCGCCTGAACGGTAGCGCCATTTAGCCGTCTCATTCACAATTTGATCGAATGCAGGGAAAATGTAATCACCAAATTGAATTTCAGCAATAGGTACTGAGCCTTGTGAGGCCAAGCCGTTCGCGAAGCCAATAATGCCTTGTTCAGTAAGCGGCGTGTTAAAGCAACGCGCCTTACCAAATTTTTCTTGAAGGTGACTGGTTGCACGGAACACGCCACCAAAATGGCCTACGTCTTCACCAAAGACCATTACTTTTTCATCTTCGGTCATGGCTGTGATGAGTGCATTATTAATTGCTTGAAGTAGATTCATCTTAGCCATTATTTTACTCTCCCTGCTGTTTTAGGGTACATCTTCGGGTACTTCTTAATATGCGCTTTCAATTCACTGAGTTGTTCTTTTAAGTGCCAAGGTGCTGTGTCGTATACATCTTCGACAATGTCTTCAATGGCACATACGTCAGTCTTTTCACAACTCTTCATTGCTGCTAAAACGTCTTGTCTTGCTTTATCGACGCGCTTTTGGTTCTCCGCTTCGTCAAACCAGCCCTTGCTGTCTAACCATTTCGCCATACGAGCGATAGGATCTTTTGCACGCCACTTATCTTCTTCTTCACGAGAGCGATAGCCTGTTGGGTCGTCTGACGTGGAGTGCGCCGCTAAGCGATAAGTCATGGCTTCAATAAGTACAGGACACTTTTCTTCAATGGCGATACGACGGGCTTCTTTAGTAGCTGCATAAATGGCTAACACATCGTTACCATCAACACGGATAGTTTTAATACCGTAACCTAAGCCACGAGAAGCAATGCCGTCACCCGCGAATTGCTCTTCTGCTGGTGTTGAAATGGCGTAGCCATTATTTCGGCAAAAGAAGATAACTGGGCAGTTTAAAACAGCGGCCATATTTAACCCTGCGTGGAAGTCTCCTTCCGACGCTGCACCTTCACCGAAGTAACAGATAGTAACCACATCTTTACCCGACATTTTTTGACCATAGGCGTAACCAGATGCTTGAGGGATCTGTGTGCCTAGTGGTGAAGATATCGTCATGAAGTTAAGTGGCTTGTCACCATAATGGATAGGCATTTGACGTCCTTTGTTAGGATCGTCTTTATTGCTAAACATTTGGTTCATGAATTGTTCTGTGGTGTACCCGCGATATGCTAAAGCGCCTTGCTCACGGTACTGAGACATGATCATGTCGTCGTCTGAGAGTGCTGCTGCACTTGCAACTGACGCCGCTTCTTCACCCGTGCTTGCCAAGTAAAAACTAATACGACCTTGGCGCTGTGCACCCACCATACGTTCATCCAATACTCGAATGTAATGCATGGTATTAAATATTTTTAATGCTTCTTCTTTGCTGAGGTCAGGTTCAACTGCTTTTTCAATGAGTTCACCTTCGGCAGAAAGGATTTGCAGCATTGGGATATCAACAACCCCTTTAGTAATAATTTCGACCTTATTTGTTGTTTTTACTTCGGCCAAATGATTTCTGTCTTTCACGTTTGTTCCCCTTAAATATGAGGGTTAATAGCGACTTATAGTGATAACACTATGCTAGTTGAGAAATTGCAGGAGCGTCCTACTTATTCATTGGCATTTTTTCAAATGGGTGAAATAGACATACTCAATTAGTCTAAATGAAAAGGATATTCGTCCTAAAAACGTAAACCCCATGTAAAAAATATGAAAACCGAGTAGGACAATCATTTCTCATTCACATCCAGTAATAGAGTTCCTAACGTTTCAAACGCTTATATATCCAATAATCTACTGCTTTGAACTTCAATGAAAAAAGGAAGTTATCTATGCAACGACTAATCGTCGTTAAATGTAACAAAATGTGTAAATTGTGTATTGCAGAAACACACGTTACAAAAAGAAAAAAAGTGTGCTAGTAATAGATAGTCACAGCGATAAGTTGCGTTTTAAAAAAGGCGAATGACCTTTTAAGCAAACAAAAAAATCGTTGGGCTCCAGGGAACTATTCACACGAGAATAATTATGAAAAAAACAATCCTTAGTACGGTTATTGCTACCGCATTAGCAGGCTCAGCCTTTGGTGCACTAGCAATATCAAATCAATTATCTGGCCACAGCGTTGAACAACGCAACGCCATCGAAGCATCCTTCGACAAAAAGAATATTCTTGCAAATGCAATCCAAGCGGATAGTGATAGCGTACGTGTTATCGTACAACTTACTGACGTGCCTATGGCGCAATTCAGCGCAGTAAATCCGAGTGTAAGCAGCATGGCTGCCCACAAAGGTCAAAAGGTAAATTTCAAGTCAAATGCAGCGAAGGAATATCAATCTTTCCTTGAAGCTCAACAGCAATCGGTTATCCAGTCTATCAAGTCATTCGATAAGTCATTCAAAGCTGACATGTCTTACACAGCAGCATTTAATGGTTTTGCGGGTATCGTTTCAAAGAGTGCACTTGATAAGCTTTCCAGCCTTTCAACGGTAAAAGCGGTATACCCAGACTTAGTACACCATGCCCAAATGGACGCTAGTTTGGATCTGATCGGTGCAGTTCAAACGTGGGAACAGTTCGGCGGCAAGGAAAGCGCCGGTGCAGGCGTGAAAGTAGCGATCATCGATAGTGGTATTCGTCCAGAAAACCCTTTATTCAGTGGTGAAAATTTTACAGCACCTGATGCTGCGACACTTCCTACTGACGACTACTGTTCAGAAGTTCCTGATTTTTGTAACAATAAACTGATTGTTGCTCGCGCAGCAGACATCGTAGAAGGCTTCTCTGTTGTTGAAGAAGAATACGAGAGCCCGCTAGGATTCAATGGACACGGTACGCACGTAGCAGGTACAGCAGTAGGTAATTACGGGGTAATGGCAGAGCGCGATGGCGCAGAAGCTGAAATCTCTGGTGTTGCGCCAGCTGCTTATCTAATGGTTTACAAAGGTTTGTATGCCACACCAGCTAACCCTGCTTCTTCTAGCGGTGCTTCTTCAATGCTGCTTTCTATGCTTGAAGCTGCGCTTACAGATGGTGCTGACATTGTAAATAACTCGTGGGGTGGCGGTGCAGGTGGAAACCCTAACGGCTCAGTATATGAAGACGTACTTGAAGCCATGCACGATGCGGGCGTTGTTACCGTTTTTGCAGCGGGTAACGATGGTCCGGGTGCTGGCACTATTGGCTGTCCTGGTTGTTCAGAAGACGTAATAACGGTCGCAAATACAACAACGGGTCGTTTGTTCGCAAACGAGGTGACCGTTGAAGGCGATACCACTTTAGGTTCTATTCCGGCCCTTTACTCAGTCGGCAACCCTGCCATTGTATTTGATAGCCCAATTACTGCACCTGTTGTTTATGCAGGCGAAGTAGATGCGGCAAACGTAGAAGGTTGTGATGCATTTGCTGCGGGCGCGTTCGATGGTGCAATTGCGCTTATCAGCCGTGGTACGTGTGGTTTCGTGACTAAAATTGAAAACGCAGAGGCTGCGGGAGCAACAGCTGTTCTTATTCATAACGTTGATGGACGCGGTGAAGCGCCAATATTAATGGGCGGCTTAAGTGAAGCTCAAACAATTCCATCACTTATGCTTCCTGCTACACCAGGTTTAGCGCTTGCTAACCTAGCTGAAACTACTGAAGAGTCGCTAAATGTAACTATCGGTAGCGATATTGTTCGCGTTGTTTCAGACAGCCTTGCTGACATCATGAATGAAAGCAGCTCTCGCGGTCCTAACGGCGACCCGACGTTCCTTAAGCCTAATATTGCTGCTCCTGGTACTCGCATCTTCTCTGGCGAATCACCGGATGCACTAGGACACGAAGACCAGAACTTCTCGTTCAAGAACGGTACTTCAATGGCATCGCCACACGTAGCTGGTGCAGCTGCACTTCTTAAGCAAATGCATCCTGATTGGACTGCACAGCAGATAAAGAGTGCGCTTGTTACTTCTTCAATTCGCGATATTTTGAAAGAAGATGCGTCTACCGCAGCAGACAACTTTGACATGGGTGCAGGTCGTTTAGATCTTCCTCGTGCAACATCTGTTGAACTAACATACAGCGACCTAAGCCTTGTTTCATCTGAGTGTTATATCACGTGCGAAATGTCTATCACTGTGACTAATACAAGCGACGCTGATGTGACAGTAGACGCGACCACAATGTTTGATGATGATAATATTGTTGCTACGGTTACGCCTGCAATGGCAAGCCTAGCTGCTGGTGCATCTGCACAAATCATGGTTTCGGTAGATGTATCATTGGCAGGTTCTGGCGAATGGTTATTCGGTGGTATCAACTGGGCGGACACTAACGATGAAACCACTGATTATTTCATACCTGTTGCTGTTTACCCGATCAATACCGATGAACCTGAATTATTTAACAGCTCAGTAAGCAACACGTTTGCAGCTGAAAATGAAACAGTAGTTACGTCGGCATCGGTTACAAACTCAGGTGTAACAGGCCTAATTGGTGTAACTTCGACAGTTGATGAAAAGTACGATATCGACGTTTCTAGTATTTCAGCGGTCAAGAATGGCAACCAAGAGCCTGTGACCTACGATGCAGAAAAACGTGAAGTGCGCTGGGAAGGTGCTCTTAACACAGCGACGCTTGAGCTAGTTGAAACGGCTGCGCCATTTGGGTACTTGCCAATGAGAAATCTACCTTTTGTGGTAGACCCTATCGTATGTAGTGAAACCTGTGACGATGCAGCAATAACGGTAGAGTCATTCATTGACATAGAGTACATGGGACAGACCTACACAAACGTCCAAGTATCTTCTAACGGTTTTATCTCGCTAGGTACATCATCTGGTCAAGTGACTGAGTATCGTCCACAATCACTTCCAGGTGCATCTGAGCCAAACAATGTTATAGCACCTTACTGGACAGATCTCGATCTAGATGGTACTGCTGATGACGATACTGGCACAGGTACAATGTATGCGGCGACGCTTAACACCAGTACTAACCAGTTCTTTGTTGTTGAGTGGGAAAACGCGATGCTGTGGGGCGACACTGGTTCTAGTGTAAACTTCCAGATATGGTACGACCGCAACGCTGCCTCATTTTCATTTGCTTATGGCCCAATGAGCCCTAATGGCACACCTACTGTTGTAGGCTTCGAAAATGCGTCAGGTACAGTTGGTTATACCCACGCTGCACAGTTATCTACTGGTATTGTAGGTTCTCTTCCAGTTGAGGGTGATGAGTTCGGTATCGTTACCATCCCTGGCGATCAGGTTACCGTTAGCTACAGCGGTTCAGTTAAGCCATCAGGCGAACTAATGGATGATGTGCTTTCTGTTGATGAAGACGCCTCTATCACAGCGAACATCTTGGCTAACGAGATGGAAGATACCATTTTCAATACGTTTGAGATGGAATCACTGTCAGGTGACTTCAGAACTTATACGCCTATTGAAGTTGATAGAGAAGAGCTAGACCCATCAACGCTAGAAGTGGTTGCTGAAGCGCAAAACGGTACTGTAGCAATTAATGATGACGGTACGATAACTTATACACCTAATGCAGACTTCTTCGGTGAAGATTCGTTTACTTACACTGTGCGTGTAATGGGTACTACCACGGAAGAAGGTGAAGAAGTACTTGGTGAAGCTATCGGTGAAGGTACTGTTTCAGTAGCGGTTGCAGGTGTGCAAGATGCTCCAGTTATTTCAATATCTGCTCCAACTAGCGTTGATGAAGGTCAGTCTTACACTGTAACTGCTTCTGCAACTGACGCAGACGGAGACGATGTGACTATCACCATTAACGGTGTAGAGCGCACTTCGTTCACTGATACAGCGCCTAGTAACGAACAGTCTAACCGTGTAACGGTTCAAGTAACGGCTTCAGATGGTATTGAAACTACTACAGAAAGCGTGACTATTCGCGTTAACGATAAGTCTGGTGGTTCAATGGGCTGGATTGCATTGCTTCTTGCTCCAGCAGTTTACCTACGTAGACGCATGAAACGTTCATAACGTTTTTTGATAAGAGAAAAAAGGCCGCAATTGCGGCCTTTTTTAATCGTCTTGAGAAAGTTGCTGTAAGTGCTGAGACATTCGCTTACTGGGTTGTACGCCAAGTTCTCTAAACTTTTCTATTTGCCTTACCAAGTTCCCTCTTCCACTGGTTAACTTATTCATTGCTTGTTCGTAGTTTGCGTGAGCGATATCCATCGACTTACCTACTTTTTCCATATCCGTCACAAACCCAACGAACTTGTCATAAAGCTTTGCTGCTTGTTCCGCAATAAGCTGTGCGTTTTGATTTTGGTACTCATACTGCCAAATGTTATTAATAGTACGCAGTGCAACCAGTAAATTAGTTGGGCTAACCAACATGATATTGTGATTAAGTGCCATTGTGACTAAATCTGGTTCTTCTTCGACAGCAATCAGAAATGCAGGCTCAATGGGAATGAAAAGTAACACATAATCCAGTGTCTTTATGCCTTTAAGCGTTTGGTAGTCCTTCGCGCCTAAGCCTTTGATGTGCCCTTTTATAGACGCCACATGTTGACTTAAAAATTGCGCTTTCTCAGCTTCATCATCACAGTTGTAATACCTTTCATAGGCCGCCAAACTTACTTTTGAATCTATGATCACATCTTTATCATTTGGCAAATGCACCACGACATCTGGTTGAAATCGCTTGCCGTGCTCTGATGTTGCTGACATTTGTGTTTCAAATTCATGACCCTCGCGTAAACCAGATTCTTTGAGTATCCGCTCAAGCACTACTTCGCCCCAGTTTCCTTGCTTTTTATTGTCACCTTTTAGTGCATTGGTCAGCGCTGCAGCTTCTTCCGTAATTTTCTGGTTGAGAGCCTTTAAACTTAGAATCTCTGTTTTAAGTGAGGCTCGCTCCTGCCCCTCACGTATATGTTGTTCTGAGATTTGACGTTTAAAACCATCTAACTCGTTTTTGAATGGCGCCAAAACAGCTTCTATATTGTGTTTTGTTTGTTGCGTGTAACGCTGTTGCTTTTCTTCAAATATCCGATTTGCTAGATTTTCGAATTGCGTATGCAGACGTTGTTCAGATGCATTCATAGACGCAAGCTTATCTTCATGCGCAGCATGAAGCGCCTGAATTCTTGCTTGGTGCGCTTCGTTTTGTGCTTGAAGCTTGGCAATAGCAATACGCTCGCTATTCAAATCATTTTGTAGCTGCTCATTGATTTGCGAAAGCTGCGCTATCTTGGTGGCATTCGCCTGGCCTCGAATAAATGAATAAAGTGAAAAAGCACACACACTTACGAAGGCTATTAGAAAGGAAATGGGTTCGCTAGAAATAAGGTTAATTAACATAGTGCACGTTCATACTGTTATTTTGTACAGCACTATAAACAAAATCAGATAAATATACCAACTGGTATAAATTTAAAATGAAATTGGGGCAAAAACGTCTAGCACGTAAACCTTTGAAAAAATGAAACTACACAAATGAAAACGGGTGCTATTGCACCCGTTTTTTATACTGTGATGAAAAACCAAATTAGTTTTCTTAAGCAGAACGGCTCATCTTAAGTTTTGCCTTCCTCACTATTTAGATAGCGAGGCATCAAGCTCTTCAATTTTTGCTTTCCAAATGGCCGGACCATTTTTGTGAGCATTGGCACCCGTGCTGTCTACTGCAACGGTTACTGGCATGTCTTCTACGTCGAACTCGTAAATTGCTTCCATACCTAAGTCCTCGAATGCTACGACACGAGATTTCTTAATGGCTTTAGATACAAGGTACGCTGCACCTCCAACTGCCATTAGATAAACCGCTTTGTGTTTAGCAATTGAATCAACGGTTGCTGGACCACGCTCTGCTTTTCCAATCATGCCAATAAGGCCTGTTTTCTCTAGCATCATGTCAGTGAACTTATCCATACGCGTAGCCGTTGTTGGGCCAGCCGGACCAACCACTTCGTCACCTACAGCGTCAACAGGACCAACGTAATAGATAAAGCGGTTTGTTAGATCAACGCCCTCTGGTAAACCTTCACCATTTTCCATCATGGTTTGAATGCGCTTGTGAGCAGCATCACGACCGGTAAGCATCTTACCAGACAGCAGTACCGTTTCGCCTACTTTCCACTCTTGGATATCTTCTTTTGTTACTTCATCAAGGTTAACGCGGCGAGTGTTTTCGCTCACTTCCCAAGTTACTTCTGGCCAATCTTCTAATTTAGGTGGCGTAAGCTCCGCTGGACCCGAACCATCTAGATAAAAGTGTGCGTGACGAGTCGCCGCACAGTTAGGGATCATTGCTACAGGTTTTGACGCAGCGTGAGTAGGTAGCGACTTAATCTTAACGTCAACAACGGTCGTTAAACCACCTAGGCCTTGCGCACCGATACCCAACTTGTTTACGCGGTCAAAAATTTCTAAGCGAAGTTTTTCGTCGGTAGTTTGCGGGCCGCGCTCTATAAGCTCTTGGATGTCTACTGGGTCCATAAGGCTTTCTTTTGCAAGTACCGCTGCTTTTTCAGCCGTACCGCCAATGCCTATTCCCAGCATACCTGGAGGGCACCAGCCTGCCCCCATCGTCGGCAAAGTTTTTACTACCCAGTCAGCAATATCATCGCTTGGGTTAAGCATTACCATTTTAGACT
This sequence comes from Alteromonas sp. MmMcT2-5, assembly GCF_022348315.1. Taxonomy (NCBI): domain Bacteria; kingdom Pseudomonadati; phylum Pseudomonadota; class Gammaproteobacteria; order Alteromonadales; family Alteromonadaceae; genus Alteromonas; species Alteromonas sp. MmMcT2-5. Next base: position 55,723 of record NZ_JAKRFB010000020.1, read on the forward strand.
TGTTTTCAGAACCGCCGCCTTTAGCCGCGATCATCACTTCGATCTTTTCACCCGCTACCATGTCGATATGCACAACAGATGGCGTATTGTCTTTGGTGTTTTTGCGCGCACCGGCAGGGTCAGCAACGATAGAGGCGCGAAGTGGATTGTCTGGATTAAGGTATGCACGACGTGTACCTTCATCAACCATTTCTTGAACGGTCATGTCAGTTTTATCCCATGTCACACCCATACCAACTTTAACAAAACAGGTTACGATCCCCGTGTCTTGACACAAAGGGCGTTTACCCTCTGCAGACATGCGTGAGTTGATAAGAATTTGCGCCATCGCGTCTTTCGCGGCTTGGCTCTTTTCCTTTTTATAGGCTTCTTCTACGGCTTTAACGTAATCGAGCGGGTGATAATAAGAAATAAATTGCAGGGCATCTTCAATGCTGTCAATGAAGTCTTGTTGACGGATAACGGTCATGACATCCTCTTTTTATTTGGCTTTCGTGGTCTTAGCTAGCTAAAAAAGCGTATACTAGCGCATCTAAAGACAACGCACCATGTAAAACCATGTGCTTGTGGCTAATTCCAGTCATTTTTAAAAACTATGCTGAAGGGATATCTGAAAAAGCAGCCTAATGTGATCGGTTATTAGCCCTTATTTGTTAACGCCAGTTAAAAATAGAAGGAAGTTTGTGCTTAATTCAAGCACCAAACGCCCACGATAAAAAGAAGTACAGAAAACACCTATGTCACACGCAGATACTATTCACGTTCATGTTTCCCGTTTCACTGCAGAGGAATTAGCCGATAAATTAGCGCTAAATTGTGACGAGAACACAGCCGTTTTCAATGCACTTTTTAAGCGAGTCTCTACACGCCCATATTCTCTTTTACTCGATACTTCTGGTTCGTCGAAAAGTGAAGGACGCTTCAATATTATGGCATTTTCACCTTCCGCAGTTATCGAAGCAAAAGGTGATAAGGTTCAACTCATCGAACTAAACACTTCAAAGCGTCAGCAATTGACATTGACCCCCTTTGAAGCGGTGCAAGCACACTTACATGCGCGCGTTTCAAATGTGAACATACATGCCAGTGTAAATACAGCGCACCTCCCTTTTATTATCGGTGTGGCTGGTATGGCAGGCTATGACACTGGGCGCTTTTACGAAACGATGCCAAGCATCGCCAAAAATGACTACGAAACCCCTGATTTCGCGGTTGGCCTTTATCTTCGTTCACTTATTGAAGATACAAAAACAGGTTACATCTATTATTGCTCCGTTGACAGTCAACCACTGACTCAGTTTTTTTCTTCGTTCAACGACGAAACACCTGAGCCAAAATTCAAGTTAACGTCGCGGTTCGAATCAAATTTGTCTAAAACGGAATATGAAGCTTGTTTGGATAAAATACACGCCTATTTGCGTGCCGGTGACTGCTACCAAGTAAATATGGCGCAACGTTTTAGCGCAGCGTTTGAAGGAAATATGTGGCAAGCATATTGTGAGCTACGCAATCAAAATCAAGCGCCATTTTCAGCTTTTTATAACCTGCCCCAAGGCTGTATTGCTTCCATTTCACCAGAACGCTTTCTACGCGTTAAAGATGGGGTTGTAGAGACAAAACCGATAAAGGGTACACGCCCGCGATTTGAAGACAAAGCAGAAGATGCCGCCAGTGCTCAGAGCTTGCTCTCAGCAGAAAAAGACCGTGCAGAAAATCTTATGATTGTAGATCTGCTGCGCAACGATATTTCAAAGCACTGCAAACCTCACTCGGTGAACGTACCCGCACTCTTTGCTCTTGAAAGTTATCAGGCTGTGCACCATTTAGTAAGTACGGTAACTGGTGAATTGAATGAGTCTTCTTCGCCTTTATCGCTTCTGGCATCAGCATTTCCTGGGGGGTCAATAACTGGGGCACCGAAAATCCGCGCGATGGAAGTTATCGATGAGCTAGAGCCTCACCGCCGGAATATCTACTGTGGCAGCGTGTTCTATATGGGTTTTCGTGAAGACATGGATTCAAGTATTTGTATTAGAACCGTATTGGCAGAGAACCGTCGATTACATTGCTGGGCCGGTGGTGGTATTGTGCTTGATTCTGTTTCTAGCGAAGAATATCAAGAAACCCTAGATAAAGTGTCTAGAATACTGCCAGTACTTGAATCAATTAACCAATAGCACAGTATTTGTATGTGATGTGCTAGCACAAAGGTAAGCATATAGGTTGTAAGCAAATATCTATGACAAAGAACGAATTTCTATCACAGTTTCACCACTTAAGGCAGCCTCACACCGAGCCAGATTTTCCGTTGCGAAAAACAGGGCGCCCTGCGGCTGTACTTATCCCTCTGATAGATTATGGCAATTCGCTTCAACTACTGCTTACCGAAAGAGCGCACCACCTCAAGCATCATCCAGGTCAAATCAGTTTTCCAGGCGGAGCGGTCGACGAAGCTGACAACTCTTTTTTTGACGCGGCACTTAGAGAAGCTGAAGAAGAAGTTGGTTTACCCGCTACTCACGTAGACGTAGTAGGAATGTTGCCTAGATACCGAACAATCAGCGGATATGAAATTGCGCCAGTTGTTGGCTTTGTAAATCCTGACTTTACACCGATTATTGACAAAAATGAGGTAGAAAGCGCTTTTGAAGTACCGCTCGCACATGTTTTAGACAGAAGAAATCATTTAGTTCACACGACGCATCGCGATAAAAAGGCATTTCCAATTTACTTTATCCCATGGAAAAACCGCATGATATGGGGCGCAACGGCGGCAATGTTACGCAATCTATCTCATCATATTCATCCTTAGCCTTTGTATTTGCTTATCCGCTCTTGTGTGCACTATAAATTAAACTTTACAGCGTATTAGCAAAACTAATCCCTTTATTAGCTTTTCTGTATTGTGGTTTTTCCGTGGTGGATGCATGATCTTACTATTACTTTGTTTTAATTTTGAAAGTTTATGATCAGTGTATTTGATATGTTCAGCGTGGGCATTGGCCCATCGAGTTCGCACACCGTAGGACCAATGAAAGCAGGCGCCGAGTTTGTCACCGAGCTCGCTCAGGAAGCTGCGCTTTTTGATTCAGTGGATAGCGTGAAAGTTGAACTGTTTGGGTCATTAGGCCAAACCGGTATCGGCCACGGAACAGGAAAAGCTGTTATCCTTGGTTTACTAGGAGAACTTCCAGACGTTATCGATGTGGACAGCATCGAGACTAAACTTGAAGAAATACGCAACACGGAAAAGCTTTGCCTTAATGGCCAGAAATTAGTGCGCTTTCCTAACAAAAACGCCATTGTTTTTCACCGCCGTAAAACGCTCCCCAAACATGCTAATGCCTTAACGTTTTATGCGTACGCTAAAGATGAGCTTGTAAAACAGCAAACTTATTACAGTATTGGCGGTGGCTTCATCATAAAAGACGAAGACTTCGATGCGACCAAAGCGCATGCGGCCAGCCTGCAAGCATCAGTACCCTTCCCTTTTAAAACGGCCGGTGACCTTCTTGCTCTGTGTAAAACTAACGGCTTAAGCATTAGTTCACTGATGCTACGTAACGAATCAACTTTCAGGCCCAAGCACGAAGTGAAGCAACAGCTACACAACATTTGGTTAGTAATGAAAGCTTGTATTCAACGAGGTATCGAAAGCGAAGGTATTTTACCTGGCGGGCTTAAAGTAGTTCGCCGCGCACCTGGACTATACCGTCGACTTCAAACTGAACACACAAATGACCCTATGCAGACTATGGATTGGGTTAACTTGTTTGCTTTAGCTGTAAACGAAGAAAATGCAGCTGGCGGCCGTGTTGTAACTGCACCTACAAATGGTGCAGCGGGTATCATTCCGGCTGTTCTACAGTACGTAGATAAGTTTATTCGACCTGTTGATGAAGAAGTAGCAAGTCGATTCCTGCTTACCGCAGGCGCTATTGGTATTCTCTATAAAGAGAATGCGTCAATCTCAGGTGCTGAAGTAGGTTGCCAAGGAGAAGTAGGCGTGGCTTGTTCAATGGCTGCAGGCGCGTTAGCTGAAATTATGGGGGGCACAGCTGCCTCGGTAGAGAACGCTGCGGAAATCGGTATGGAGCACAACCTCGGCCTTACTTGTGATCCTGTTGGTGGTCTGGTTCAGGTTCCGTGCATTGAGCGAAATGCCATGGGTGCAATCAAAGCCATTAATGCTTCTCGTCTTGCACTGCGCGGAACCGGTGAGCAAAAAGTATCGCTAGATAAGGTTATTAAAACCATGCGCGATACCGGTAATGATATGAAGACTAAATATAAAGAAACGGCGAGAGGTGGACTCGCGGTAAATATTATCGAATGTTAGCGCCTCGTTTTAACTAGACAATGTATGGAATGAAAAAAGGGGCAATTAGCCCCTTTTTAATGAACGTTTTCAACAAGCGCTACGTTTACTTTACTGGAAGCGTCACGCCTTTAAACATTTTTTCCACTTCTTCGTTATTTTTCAGCATCATAGCTTTCTCAACCTTGTCCTTGGTCAGATGAGGCGCAAAACGCTCAATGAAGTCGTACATATAACTTCTTAAGAACGACCCCTTCCTAAATCCAATTTTCGTCGTGCTGTAATCGAACAGGTGACTTGCATCTATCTTCACAAGATCATCATCTAATTCTTCGCTTACCGCCATCGACGCAATAACACCAATACCGACACCTAATCGAACATAGGTTTTAATAACGTCGGCATCTGTTGCGGTAAACACGATTTTAGGTGTTAGCCCTGCTCTTTCAAACGCTTGGTCTAATTCAGAGCGCCCAGTAAAACCGAAAACATAAGTAACCAACGGATATTTGGCAATGTCTGAAATATCGATAGTGCCCTTTTTCGACAAGGGATGGTCTTTGTTTACTATTACACTGCGATTCCAGTGATAACAAGGAAGCATGACCAAATCGTTGTACAAGTGAAGAGCCTCGGTAGCGATAGCAAAATCGGCTTCGCCTTTGGCAGCCAGGTCGCTAATTTGAGACGGCGTGCCCTGATGCATGTGTAATGACACTTTTGGATACTTGCTCATGAAGCCCTGAATAACGTCAGGTAATGCATAACGGGCTTGCGTATGCGTAGTCGCAATATTGAGTTTACCTTGATCTGGAAGCGTGTGCTCCCTTGCTACCGCTTTAATACTCTCTACTTTGGCTAGTATTTCACGAGCTATATTGATTACATCATTACCCGCGTCTGTTACGTGTGTTAAATGCTTACCGCTACGGCCAAAAATCTGAACACCTAGTTCATCTTCCAACATGCGAACTTGTTTGCTGATACCCGGCTGTGAGGTATATAAACTTTCTGCTGTTGCTGACACGTTCAAATTGTTATTGAGGACTTCTACGATATACCGTAGTTGCTGTAGCTTCATATTTTACACCGTTTAATGCGATAGACTGACACTGTACTCCCCCCGTTATAACCAAAACCACCTTTTTTTACTAGTTGCTATTACGAAATTGGCATTATAAAGTTGAAAATAATTGAATTTTTGCATTTTCGAGTGGGATTTATTCGCCTTTGTCCGATTTCTTCTACATTATGGGTAGGTGATTAAAAAGCACGGTGTTAGATAGATAATGAGTAGCAGTAAACAAGTTACATCCACAATTGATTTTTCATCGGTGTTGGCAGCTGCTGTGCACGATATGAAAAATTCACTTTTTCTCCTTATTCAATCTATTGAAACACTCAGCGACGCCCTTTCTCCTCACGACGAGAAAGCTAGAGAGCAGGTTGCGAGTGTTCATTATGAAGCATCCAGGCTCAACACCAATCTTGTTCAAGTACTCTCTTTGTACAGGGCTGAATTAGAAAGTTTACCCATTACCGTTGACGAAAGTTTCATCAAAGATTTGGTTGAAGATGTTGTTGGCTCTAATGCGTTATATGTATCTCAGAAAAATATTGATATAAGCATCGCTATAGAAGATGACCTTAGCTGGTACTTAGACAGTGAGTTAATTTATTTGTTATTAAACGATGTAATCATTAACGCAATGCGCTATGGAACATCCAAAATAATAGTAAGTGCCAAGGCAGACGAGAACGACTTCATGACCATTAAAATAGAGGATGATGGTCGTGGCTATCCCGAAGCGATGTTAACTAAAAGCCACGAAGAGCTCTGTGACTTTGAGTTAAGCCAAGGAAGAACGGGGTTGGGGTTATTTTTTGCGAAGTTAATTGCAAACGCACATTCTCAAGGAGATAAAGTGGGCTCAATTGCCCTTTCCAACGGCGGGAGTCTCGGTGGAAGTGTATTTGAAGTAAAAATACCGTAAGATTGACCGATAACATTAAGTAATACAAAAAGTAACGCTCGTACGTAGTAATACGTTAACGTTATAAAAAATAAAAAACAGACGGAAACACACGCATGTACGTGATTATTATTATATTAATTGTTGTTTTGCTAATCGCAGCTATTTTTATCAATGCAATGCAACAACATCGTCAAAAGCAAGAGGCTGAGCGCAGAACTGAACTTGCCAAACAGCGTACTATTGTCGACGAAACTGAGAACGTTATTGCCGCCTGTGTAAACATGCCTGTTTCTTCGCGCATTATGGGCATACTTCACAATCGTATTCTAAATGCCTTGAAAGCAATGAACGATTTATCGAGTACATCTGAACTAAAACAGCGTATCTCAAGCAGTGAGCAAGCAACCGCCGCTGCTCTTTCGGACAATAGCGGTATCACTAACGATTTCGCGTTACCCGACAACGACAAAATGATCATTCAATACATTCAGGCCGTTAAGAAACTGCGCATTATTCTTCGTTCAGAACATAGCAAAGGGCAAATTGATTCTAAAGTATTCATGGATGAAGATAAGCAGCTTGAACGTTTGCAGGTAAAAGTAAATGTAGAAACATTGATTAAGCGCGGCCGCGCTGCACTTCAAACCAATATGCTTGGTTCAGCCAGACAGTATTTTGAAAAGGCGAAAAACGCACTAGAAAATCAAAATCCCCAAGACGAATACTCAATGTCTAAACTTGCTACACTTAACGAGTGGTTACACGAAATCCAAAGCAACCTTAAGAGCGTGAACGAAAAAGATCGCGCCAAGAAGCAAGAAGAAGAAAGAGACGAATTAGACGAGTTGTTCGCACCTAAGAAGAAGTGGTAGGTCGACCCTTTTCTTAGAAACTATAAAGCGCATTATTTCACTCATAATGCGCTACGGCCATGTCCCACATAGATTGAGCCGGCAGCGATAACCCTTTTCGCGCATTTCGAATTATTCCAATATTTTTCACCAGAGGCATGTCACTAATTTCTTTTGTTACTAGCCCCAATCCCTCCATTTGCGCTTTACAAATCGCCGGCATAATAGATATCCCTAAACCATTTAGAATAAGCTTTCCTAGTGTAGATAGCTGCCCCGTTTCCGCGATTATATTTAGCTCACCATATTGTGCTAGCTTAGATTGAGTCCAATGACGTACCGCAGATCCCCTATTCATCATTACCAATGGAAGTTTTAGACAGTCCTGCCAATGCAACTTGTCCCCTAAATGGGCTGATTGTGCTTTGTTGGTCACAACAACAAACTCATCAGCAAAAAGGCTTTTAAACACTAAACCATCTTTGCGCTCTGGCTCAAACGAGAACCCAATCTCGCTGCGGCCTGTAGTAACTTCATGAATTACCTGTTCCATTACTACATCGACAATTCGTAAGTTTACGTTTGGAATTCGTTGATGAAATACTGACAAGATATTCGGTAAATGAGACTCGGCAAATGACGGCATAGCGCAAATGGTAAGCTGCCCTTTCGCCATAGCAAACAAATTTTGAATATCAGAAAAAGTATTGTCCCAGTCGTGCAGTAGCCTCAAAGCATTTGGAAACAACACCTCTCCTTCTGGTGTTAGGCTTACATTGCGTGTATTGCGTTGGAATAACTTACCGCCTAACTGCTCTTCCATTTTTTTAATTGCCGATGACAAAGCTGGCTGTGTTAAATGTAGATTTACCGCGGCTTCAGCAAAGGTTGATGACTTGGCCACTTCTACAAACGCTTTTATTTGACGGTATGAAACATCCATAAACTTTTCAACTGGTCTTAGCGATTAATAAATAGTTCTTATTAATCGCAAGATTAATTCGATTTTACAAATGAAGCAACAATGTCGATACTTATTTTTAACAAATGCATTGGAGATAGAGAATGGCGGGATTTAACAAAGTTGTATCCTCATACGAAGAAGCAATGGCTGGCCTTGAAAATGGTATGACAGTTATTGCGGGCGGTTTCGGGTTGTGCGGTATACCCGAGGGACTGATAGGCCAAATTAAGAAAATGGGCGTATCTGGACTTACTGTAGTTTCTAATAACTGCGGTGTAGATGGATTTGGATTAGGCCTTTTATTGGAAGATAAGCAAATAGCCAAAATGGTGTCTTCGTATGTAGGTGAAAATGCCCTGTTTGAAAAACAACTGCTCAACGGTGAGTTGGAAGTTGAGCTTACACCTCAAGGAACGCTGGCGGAAAAAATGCGCGCTGGTGGTGCTGGCATTCCTGCCTTCTACACTGCCACAGGTTATGGTACGCCTGTTGGTGAAGGAAAAGAAGTCAAAGAATTCAACGGTCGCCCTTATATTCTTGAACATGCTATTACTGGCGACTTTGCCATTGTAAAAGCATGGAAAGCAGATACTTACGGAAACTGTATTTATCGCCATACAGCACAAAACTTTAATCCTATGGCCGCTACTGCAGGTAAAGTCACTGTGGTAGAAGCAGAGGAAATTGTAGAGCCTGGTGAATTGAATCCTAGCGAGATCCACACTCCCGGGATTTATGTAAACCGTGTCATTCAAGGTTCATTTGAAAAACGTATTGAACGCCGTGTAGTTAGCAAGGAGTCAGTGTAATGCTTAGTAGAGAACAAATCGCAATGCGCGTCGCTCAAGAGTTTAAAGATGGCGATTACGTCAATTTAGGCATAGGTATCCCTACCCTCGCAGCTAACTATGTGCCAGATGACATCAGCGTGATGCTGCAGTCAGAAAACGGCCTTTTGGGTATGGGACGTTACCCGACTGAAAGTGAAATTGACGCTGATATGATAAACGCTGGTAAAGAAACGGTAACGGCTATCACAGGCGCATCTATTTTTAGTAGCGCCGAGAGCTTTGCCATGATCCGCGGTGGTCACGTTGACTTTACTGTACTTGGCGCATTTGAGGTTGATGTATCGGGTAATATTGCCTCTTGGATGATACCGGGCAAACTCGTTAAAGGCATGGGCGGCGCTATGGACTTAGTTGCTGGCGCGAAGAACATAATTGTTACTATGACCCATACCGACAAACACGGTAACCCAAAACTACTTGGCGAATGCACTTTACCGTTAACCGGTGTTAACTGTATTACGCGCATTATTACCGACTTAGCAGTGCTGAGTGTTGAAGACGGCGCATTTGTGCTTCAAGAACGTGCACCGGGCGTCAGCGTTGACGAAATTAAAGAGAAAACGGGCGGAAAGCTTGTTGTTCCTGAAAATGTACCTGAAATGCAGTTTTAAACTCTGCGTTTGATTGTGCTTTTCATTTAATTGTTCTTCGCATGTCGCGCTTATCATTCAGCATTTATGCTCTTGTGGTAAGCGCGCACCATTGAGTTAACTCACATTTTTGCTTTAACTTTATATTCTTCGTTGAGTAACGATTGTTACAAGTACCTGCCTTCAGTGTGCAAACTTATAAGCCTTTCCAATAAACCTTTAAATGCACCGTGCATTAAGGGATAATGCGCCCGAATGTCATTTTAAAAAGGCTATACCTTCTTGCTAGTTACTGATTTACCTGTTCACCACAAAATTATTTCAAAGCTCGAAACGAAAAATATTTCGACGCTTACCGAAATTCAAGAACGCACTATGCTGCCTGCTATTCAGGGCAAAGATATAATTGCGTCATCAAAAACGGGGTCAGGTAAAACCTTCGCCTTTTTAGTGCCAGCTATAAACAGGCTAATGTCGCAAAAAGCCCTTAGTCGTCAAGACCCACGCGCACTTATCCTTGCGCCAACTCGTGAGCTAGCCAAACAAGTTTTCATTGAAGCTAAATCAATGTGTACCGGGCTAAATCTTACTTGTTCACTTATTGTGGGTGGTGAAAATTATAACGACCAAGTTAAAGCGCTTCGCCGTAACCCTCACATTATCGTTGGTACCGCTGGTCGTGTAGCCGACCATCTATTAGATAAAAGTGTGTATTTAAACGGTTTAGAGTTGCTTATCTTTGATGAAGCCGACCGAATGTTAGACTTAGGCTTCTCTGCTCAGCTTAAAATGATCAACGACTATGCTGATCACAGAAAGCGTCAAACTATGTTGTTTTCTGCCACGCTCGATAATATTGAGTTAAAGCATATGACAACGCAGTTAACCAAAGGCGCTGTTCGTGTAGCTGTAGGAGACTCAACCGCAGAGCATGGCGATATCGAACAGAAGTGCTTCTTTGCAGACAATGTTGGTAACAAAGATCAAATTTTACAATTTGAGCTAGCCAATCGTACCTACAACCAAGCTATCGTATTTACAGCTACCCGTGAAGATACAGACAGAATTGCAGCACTGCTTAACGAACAGAACTTAGAAGCTATTGCGCTTCGTGGTGATATGCTACAAAGCCAACGCGCAGCAGTAATGAGTGCGTTTGCTCGTGGACAGCACAGTATTCTGGTTACTACCGACCTCGCCTCTCGTGGGCTAGATCTATCAAAAGTAGGATTGGTGGTTAACTTTGACCTTCCTAAGAACGCTGATGAATACATTCACCGTATCGGCCGTACAGGCCGTGCTGGGCAAAAAGGCGAAGCATTCTCGCTAATTGGCCCTCGTGACTGGAACAGTTTCGAGGGGCTTAAAAATCACCTTCAATATGCGTTAGAGTGTTCACCACACGACGAATTTTCGGCGTCTTTTAAAGGTTTTACGCGGAAGAAAAAAGTGGCAAAACAATCAAACGCGAAAAATGGTAAAAAGCGCGTAGCGAAACCAGCAAAACCTGGTACTAAAAAGCGTGTCGATACCATGTCTGGAGAAGATATTGGTATGGTTCCTGTGAAGCGCAAGCCAAGAAACACTCTGTCTGACGACGAATAAAACTCTATATCGTAGTTTGAACCATCACCGCCGCTAGTCACAATTCACTGTTGAATAGCGGTGTGTAACCTTTTACTTTGTTTTTAATCACATTTCCTACAGCCCTTTGATGGAACACTTCGCCATCATATGCTCTACTACGCATATAGCATTAATGCGATTTCGCTGACAACACGTTTCAACTGTTTGTAACAAAGCGTGTAAGCGGCACACACTCCCCTCTTTTAAAATGGATTTTAACCACATGAAATTTATAAAGTTCGTATCGTTAGCCTTGTTTATAGTAATAGTCGTTGTGGCACTCTCCTATGAAAAAATAATAGCACGCGTATTGTTGCCGCAATACATAGAGTGGGCACATGAAACAGATATGAAAGGCTTAAAAATAGGTCAACCGTTAAATGAACAAGAATTGGCGCTAGCAGCGGAGATAGGCATAAAACAACCTAAAAAAGTAAGAATTGTTTATGTAGATGAAGTGCCTTATCCCTACGAAAACTTCGCGCTCAAAGTGTTTGGCGAAGCCGTTGGACTTGTTGGAGAAGGAATAATAATTAACGCACAAGTTTTCGGCTATTCGATTTATGCTCGCAAAGATTTCGAGCTTAATAGACCCAAGTTAGCCCACGAATTAGTGCATGTGTTACAGATTGAACGAGCCAGTTTAGACGAAGTTGTCACCCAACACTTTTTCGACATGGCTGAATACGGTTTCGATAAAGCCCCACTAGAAGTAGAAGCGTCCGCAGCCAATATAGTATACAGCGCTGATTGGTAATTTGTATTCACCAAGGATTGCTTTTTAGGGCGGCGGTGATTGTTTAGAGTAGCGTTTGTGTTAAAGTTTCGTTTGAGAGAAGATACTGACAATCCTACTTTTATTCGACTACTTCTGTTTTGTGCTGTAAAGCGGATATTGAAGGTTACTAACGCGCTTGTCCATTGTAGACAAGGGGCGAACGTTCTACGCCCAAAGCAGCGACAGCGTTAGCTGTCCGACTGACTTTATTTGTTGGCCTCGAATTGCTCCAATGCCTCCGCTGCAGGCCTGAAGTAGGCGTTTATATCAGATTACAATTGATAACCATTTAATCTTCCCCTCAAATAACTGCCTTTTTTCTTTTAAACGGAGTCAAGCTTTCAAAGAGTTAATTGTTTTAATATTTTCACTTCGTTACGATGTATAGGGCGGTATAGAGTATGTACCCACAGCATGTGCTACCAAATCACTCACCCCCTCAGAGTACAGAGAAACCTCCCCAACCACGAGAGTACAGCCGACTTTTATCAGAGAACATTCCGCAATGATTCGCTCAGTTGCCGATGGCTTACGTAAGAAGTTGATGTTAAGGCTAGTTGTTACTGCCAATGGCACGATGCCAATTTTACCAAGTATCGCCACATAAAGTGCCACATCAGCCACACTCATTAAAACAGGCCCCGAAACCGTTCCGCCAGGACGTAATTCATCCTGACCTACATGATGAGATACAGTCGCTCCACCGTTGCTCACTGCTTCCACAACGCATTTGCTTTGTGGAAACTCCGATTTCATGAAAGCGATAACTTCTTCTTTTGTAGCTGTCATTGAGACTCCTTAAATATTTATTCACGTTTATAGGCACCTGGTGAAACGTTGCTCCAAGACTTCTATACCCCATTGTAAGCCTAGTTTCTCTTCCACCAATGCAAAGCCCTGACTTTCGTACAGAAGCTAGAATTTTATCGCCCCGTTTGATCGTCCAAATCTCATTGCTTGGATTATCCAGTCTTCCAATAAATTCCGCCATGCTACTCGCCACTGAACACGCAAATTCCCGACCAAAATCAGCCATTGACTGAGTTGAGAGACCAGCGGAAGCTATGAACTGTTAATCAAGTTCGACCACTATTTTACCAATCTGCTGATTTGACTCCAGATAGTGATGCGCTGCTACTATCTCTTCAAATTTAAAGCTTCGATCAATGACAGGCTTGAGTGTTCCCTCGGATAAACCCGAGTGGATAAATTGCTTTGCTCTGCGAAAACGCTCGATGTTTTTTATAACTTCAGTAAACACATAACCCCTAACTGTCAGACTTTTACGAAGTGCTATTTTTAAGGGAAAAGGAGTTGTTTCGGGACTTAATGCTTCGTGAACAATTATTGTTCCTTCAGGGCTCATTGCTTCAGCAATTTCAGCTATCTGCGGCCCACCGACAGCATCAAATGCAATTTTTAAATTGTTTTCTCCCAAGATACTTCTCAAGCTATCCAGCAGCGGTTCTTCTTGGGTTGCAATCACATGGGCCGCGCCAGCCTTGAGCACAGCAGCCTTTTTAGCTCCTGTTAAAGTTGTAGCGATAGGGATGCCCCCCAGAGCATTCACAATTTGAATCGCAGCCAATCCAACACTGCTCGATGCGGCGGTTATCAGTACTGCATCGCCTTTTTGCACGTTAGCAATTTCGACCAAAGCGCCATAAGCTGTCAGGTACTGCATCCAAGCTGCTGCGCCTTCAGCAAAGGTTAGCCCTGCTGGTTTGAGTGCTACATATTCACTTGGTACGACAATCTCTTCTGCGTAGCAGCCGTTCTGAGAAAGCCCCATCTGAGGGACAATACAAGCCTCGTCCCCAAGGCGTAAATGATTTACCTCTTCCCCGACTTCAATGACTATCCCAGATGCTTCATAGCCGATTCGCGAAGGGAAGTCAGCCTTTTCTATATAGCTGCCTCGCCTAAACATGGCATCAGCACGATTGAGCCCAACAACTTTGACCGCAATACGTACATCAGTGGCCTGCAAACTTGGACTCGCGAGCGAGTCAATAGTTAATACCTCGGGGCCACCTAATTCATGGAAACGAACAGTTCGAATTAGTTTTCTTGGGCTCATATGCATCCTCAACAATGACTTTTTAAGAAATTACATCAGCTTCACGCATGGACAAATTTTTCGGTTTGAGAGCAAGTAATTCAGCATCTACGTTGGCATATTCAGCCAATGATCCTTGCAATCCTCGCACCCCGCCAGTCAGACCATAAACTGCATCGCCTACTGCAAAGTCGGTGACGCCGTCGCCGATAGCAACAATTTCTCCAGCTAAATCGGTGCCAAGTACTGCGGGTAATTCCGGCATGGCATAAGGAGCGATACCTTGGCGGATCTTGTAATCAATAGGATTGACTCCACTTGCAAATATTTTTACTTGCACCTGACCTGCTGATGGAGAGGGTAAGTTAATCAGGGCATCCCGGAATACTGTACCCTCTTCATAGCTATCTAATACCAAAGCACGCATTTGTCTGTTTAACGCTGTCATCAATAACCTCACATACTGAATATTCAGCGGGTGGTTAAATCACCCGCTGGTTGATAGATCTTTTATTAAACGAATTAAAATTCTTGAACAGTTGGGCGCAGAACAATCTCGTTGATATCCACATCCGCAGGCTGCTCAATTGCGTATGCGATAGCACGAGCAACAGATTCAGATGGAATTTCATTTTGCTGATAAAAATCTTTTACAAAGGCTGCACCCTGAGTATCTGAACTTCCATGTTTTAATTCAGATTCGACTGCACCTGGTGAAATGATTGTTGAACGAATTTTACCCCCAACTTCATGGCGTAAGCCTTCGGCAATAGCGCGAACAGCGAATTTGGTTCCGCTATAAACCGTGCCGCCGGGACTGAATACTTTAACACCCGCTACGGATGAAATATTGATAAAGTGGCCTGTTCCCTGAGCCTGAAAAATCGGAAGCGCTGCAGCTACTCCATACAGTAGACCTTTAACGTTGATGTCAATCATGCGATCCCACTCGTCAACTCGAGTCTCAGCTAACGGTGCAATCGCCATTAACCCTGCATTATTGATAACCACATCAACTTTACCGAAGCGCTCTTGTGCAAGATTTACAAGGGCCTTCACTTCGTCCTGGCAAGTCACATCTGTCGCTTGAACCGCAACTTTTCCGCCCGCTGTGCGTATGTCAGCAGCAATAGCTTCAAGCTTGTCGATGCGTCGGGCACCTAAAACAACAGATGCGCCAAGACTGGCTAGATGTCTTGCCGTGGTCTCGCCCAAACCGCTGCTACCACCAGTGATGACAACGACCTTACCACTGATGTTGTTTGCTAAAACACTACTCATAGTTAATATCCTCAAATCAGTTGAATGAATGACTCTGTCTAAATAATGTGCAAATTATCCCTTACTTTTAAAAACCAATAAATGGAAAAGTTTTAATTTCACAATTCCATAATTTGGAATAATATTAGCGTATTCATATCAAACCTGAATGTGACTGTTATGCTTAACAGATTGGAAATGCTCCGGATATTTTGTACTGCTGCTGAGTCTAGCAGCTTTAAAGAAGCGGCTAATCGTCTGGGAATTTCTCCTCAGGCAGTCACACGAGCAGTGAAGGAATTAGAGCAATTGCAAGGAGAGCTTTTATTTCATCGAAATACTCGACACATACAAGTGACCCTAGTTGGAGAAAAATTTGCTTTGATAGCAAAAGAACGCCTGCGCGCTGTAGATGAATTGTTTCAAACAAGCGCCCCTAACTCGGGTAATGAATTACAAGGGCGGGTTCGTATCGCAGCGCCTGTTGGTTTTGGTCATAAATGCTTAATGCCAGTATTACTGGAACTTTCATCAATACATCCTCAACTGGATATAGACCTGACACTCAGTGACGAGCGCGTGGATGTAGTTGACGAAAAAATAGATATTGGGATACGTATCGGCTTCATGAGAGATAGTCGATTTATTGCCCGCCAGCTCACCAAAATTAATATGTATGTCGTGGCTTCGCCTGAGTTAATAAATAGAGTGGGAAGGCCTGCGTCTATTGAAGAACTAAACCACTTGCCCGTTACAGGGTTAGTAGATCGCAATACGGGAAAGCTTTGGCCATGGGTTTTTTCCGTGGACAGACAGTGGACGCCATCTATAACACGTTTTCGAAGTGCCGACACCGAAGCTGAATTAATGGCTATACAAAATGGACTAGGTTTTGCTCAAATTCCTGACTTTTTAGTCCAAGACTTATTACGTCAAGAGAAACTTGTGAGAGTGTTAGAAGAGGTCGAGCCGGTGCCTTGGGATTTATATATTTATCGCCCTCAACGTGGTCCAGTACCACAACGTATTCGATTGGTTTTTGATCACTTGGTGTCAAGATTGAGTGTCGGCTAATGGCCTTGAAGCCGACATTGAAGGCTATTCAAAGGAAGCTATATCTCACTCCCAACACGAAACACCAAACTCAACACATCGAGTAGGGTGAGGCGTCACCGCCTCATCCCTCTCACAGAACCGTACATACGGGCCTCGTATACGGCTCATGTACATAGTTATTTAGCGTAATT
>NZ_JAKRFB010000003.1:0-151606 GCF_022348315.1 Alteromonas sp. MmMcT2-5
GTCCTTTAACTTAGCCCGCTAGGCTTGCAGGACTGTTTCGCGATTAAAAGGCTTCCATTTAGACCAAAATTCGTACACCAAAGGTCAACAGGCCCTAGACGATACCTGCCCAAACGCAATAATTTTCTCAAACGGTGTGGTGTCGGGTAATGTACCTAAGGCAAAACCACATGCATTGCCAAGCCTTGATTCACAGAAGGTGTGGGCAATGTCGATAAGGGCGTTGTCGTTATTAAGTGACGTAGCAAGAAGTGAACATGCTTGTAGCGCTAGCGCCATTTGTTCTGTTAAATATCGGCTGCGCGTTTCCATATTCTGCGTGTTTGATAGCTCGTCGAATAGCTTACTAAGATGAATATCATAGTGCTTGTTTTTGCCTGCTTGTGTTTTAAGCTCACTAAACAAAGCCTCTTTAACGTTGGGCTCTTTGGCGAGTGCGCGCAGTACATCTAAACATTGTACGTTTCCGCTTCCTTCCCAAATAGAGTTCAGAGGCGCTTGGCGATAGTATCGTGGCATGGGGTTTTCTTCAACGTAACCAATACCGCCTAAACACTCTTGAGCTTCGTTAACAAACATAGGCGTGCGTTTACAAACCCAGTATTTTCCAATGGCGGTGGCCAGCCTTGCCAGTGCAGCTTCATGATTATCGCTCGATGCACTATCAACCGCTTTGGCAACGCGCATAGTGAGTGCAGTAGCAGCCGCACATTCAATGGTGAGGTCTGCCAACACATTTTGCATTAAAGGCTGATTGACTAAGGTCTTGCCGAATGCGTCGCGATGACTTACGTGGTGTAAGGCGTGAATCAGTGATTGTCGCATAAGTGCTGATGAGCCAATCATACAGTCTAACCGCGTAAGCGACACCATATCTATGATCACCGGCACACCACGACCTTCTTCGCCAATCAAATATGCCGTGGCTTCCTGAAATTCAACTTCAGACGATGCATTGCTCCAGTCACCCAGCTTGTCTTTCAAACGCTGAATTCGCACGTTATTGAGTGCACCATTTTCCAACAACCTAGGTAGTAAAAAACAGCTTAGTCCGCCTTCGGCTTGCGCAAGTATAAGATGAGCGTCGCACATGGGGGCTGAGAAAAAGAATTTATGCCCTACGATATGGTAACTTCCATCAGCCTGTTTAACCGCTGTAGTGGTATTACGCCTAACATCCGACCCACCTTGTTTCTCAGTCATCCCCATACCAATGGTCAGTCCATGTTTCTGACTAGCTGGCAGGGAACGAGGATCATAAACACCATTAATGGTTTTCTCTAGGTATACGGGTGGCAGCTGCTTTCCATACCGCATGGCCGGAATAGCTGCGTGGGTCATAGTCAGCGGGCAAGACGTGCCAGACTCAGCCTGATAATGCATATACATTAGCGCTGCCCTGAAGGTGTGTGCGCCTTCAATGCCTTCATGCTTCCACGAATAGTTGTGTACATTGTGCTGCATCGCACTTTCCATAAGCGCGTGATAGCTGGGATGAAACTCAACATCGTCAATGCGGCGGCCATAGCGATCGAATGTGTGGAGAGTTGGCTTATTCTTATTAGCAAGCTCTCCGTGAGCCATAAGTGCATCCCCCGCGATTTGACCATACTGGCCTAATAACCCTTCGTCATGCTGGTGGGATGATGGCAAATGCTGATCGACTAACACGCGCAGTAAGGTGTCATCACGCCACAAATTGTAGGGCGTGGAAATGGTGGGTTGGTTTTCTACAACGTGCGTAACAAATCGATTTGATGAAGTCATGGCATTTCCACTTGGTGAATATACAAGGTGTACCCTTGAAATGGGCTTTTACTTTAAAGGGCTACGTTAAAGCACTATCTCCAAGTACTACCTTAAAACATTACATTAATAGTTGTAAATTGGTATTTCATGTAATATTTGTGCGCGGCGCGTGTTTATATAATGATGAATGCGTATATGTTTGGCCTTAAGCCAACTTATATTTTAATTAAAATTACGTCCTATCTGAGACAAAGAAGTAAATAGAGTTTGCAATTAGAAAAACAGAAAAAGCCCAATGCAAGAAAGCTACTGCTAAAGCTATTGGGCTCCCGTGACAATATTCAAATGAATGCCAGCGCAGCTGTTCGCGTAGGGGCGCTGTTTGGTATTTCTGAAAATAACATTCGGGTAACGCTCACGCGTTTACAGTCTGCACAGCTTATTACCTTGGTTGAACGCGGTTTTTACAAGCTGGGCGACAAAGGCATTCGTTTTGCAAAGGAAATTCATCAGTGGCGAGAGGATGAGGATGGGCTTGTACCCTGGCAAAACGATTGGGTTGTCGCTCAAACCAGCACGCTTCCTAAAAGTGATAAAAAGCAGCTCAGAAATAATGAACGAGCGCTGAAGCTTTTGGGGATGAGAAAGCTGACAAACGACGTTTACCTCAGACCGAACAATTTCTCAGGCGGAGCAGTAGAAGTAAGAGACAAACTTTACACACTTGGTCTATCGAGAAAGGCGCTCGTGTTTAGTGCCAGCGACTTTGACACTAAAGCACACAGCAGGGCGATGGGATTATGGAGCCACCTAAACCTAGAGGCACTTTATAAAGACGGATGCATCGAAATAGAGGAATCTCTTGCTCGATTAACGTCTTTACCCCTTGAAGAAGCAACCAAAGAATCTTATGTGATAGGAGACAGGGCGTTGTACCACTTGGTGTTTGACCCCTTATTGCCATCGCCACTTGCAGATGTAGCAATGCGTGAGCGCTATCGTAATCTAGTAAAACGGTACGATGATGCTGGCGCACAAATTTGGCACCGCTTTTTAAATCAAAACTAAGCGAGATTAAAGGTAAACAGCTCAAAAAGAGGGTTACAGATACGTTACACACAGTTGAGCGTAAATTTCACATATAGATGTATCGTGTAAGAACAGTCAGAAAGATGAGACGGTAAGTAATTATTTGGCCGCATAGAACGCTAAGTGTAATTAGCTCTAATGGAAGTAGCGTAAATGGAGAGAAGATGACCGCATCAAGACCGTTATTTAAGCATATTCGCAATCATACAGCGCTTTTTAATGAGCTTTCTCAGTATCGAAACGCCGCTGTAGATACCTTGGGGTTTACGGGGTATGAATTTCATAAAACGCCAAAGTTTGTAACCGAAGATGGAAGTCGGCTTACCATCGAACCAGAGAGAAGCATTGTACTGCCTAAAGTTCATGCGTTGTCGGGCTTGAAGAATAAGCTGACACAGGCTATTCCCACGTTACATATGGTTGAGCATAGTGAAATAGGCTATCGCTACCCAACGGCAGCGTTGGCTGGGCTAGACGCGCCATTTATTAAACGTATGCGTTCTGAGTATTTTCACAAAGTGGATGAAGATAGAAGTATTTGCCGCCCTGTGAATTTGTCGTTCGGAATTAAAAGTCGCGGAAAAGCTGACAACCGACAAGAATACGAAGTGTGGATGCCAGACGAAGCGCCAGATCAAAATCCGCTTCCTTTGCTCATCAATGCCTATGGCGAAGACTTACCCGATGATGTAAGACACTTTGTTGAACAACCCTCTAGAGTACACGGTTGGATGGGGGTTAAGCGGGCAGCATTTGAAGCGCTTTACACAAACAAGCAACATTGTGGTGATTTGATCATTTGCGTCGCCATGAGTGTAGACGCCTACAACATTGGCGCTAAACCTGATCTAGCTTATTCTCCTGAAGCAGAAAGCTCTATTGCTGTAAGCAACGCAGAGTTTGAGTGGGAAATAGAGGGGTACTATGCTCCGCGAGGCTGGGCGTTTGACCATGATGAAGTGTGGGCAGCAATAAATCACACGTTAGAAGCTATCAATGCGCCGCTCGATGATTTATACGGCAACGAAATCATTCCTATTGCCGAAAGTAAAACGGAGCGAATTTTGTCAACATTGCAATCACTGGGCGTTAGGCAGGAAGAAGTAGACGAACTCAATCTTCAGCCTTGGGAGTTCATGCTAACCGAAAGTGAGCATAGGGTTAAAGCGCACGATCCCAGCCGCTCAGTTAATTTACTAGGTAGACTAAATCGACTCTTTTACCAACCAGAACAGCAGTTGCCTTCACTAAATTGGATGCATGATCTGATTTTATAGGTTTAAACTTTTAAGATTACTCTACTGCCCGATTTTATTTCATATCGTTCACAAGGCTAGGCGCGCTGAAAGCAATTTCATGCGCGCTTTTTTATATTCCTTCTGAAGTCATTCTGTAACTAAAAAGACTTATATGTAAAATTTTATATATATATATGTTTGTTGTTGTAAATAACTTTCAGTTTTGTCGTGATCTGTCTGTTTATTTTGCTATTTCTGTAATTAAATTACGAAAAATGCTTTATTTTTTGAAAGTATTGTTCATAATGTATTCATCACTCAGGTGATATCTAATTTAGTTACAAAATAGGAATTCAAAAATGAAACTGTCTACTTTCGCTATTGCTCTAACACTATCTGTTGCTGCCACTCAATCTTTCGCAAAAGATGTTGTACTAAAGCCAATTAACGACAACATCGAAACACAAGCATGTTTAACTGCTGCTGAAGATGGTTTTGGTCCTGCATTGCGTCTTATCCGTTCAAAAGGTTTTAATGCAGAAGAGTTCAGTGCATCTGTACGTTGCAACGGCGAATCACTTCGCACTTTTGCTTACATGTACAAAAACAACAAGGCGACTGAGAACGCGAAAACTGTAGCACTTGTTGCTAAGAACCAAGATGTTGCGTCACAGGCTTGTCTAGAAGCGCTTTCAGTAGGTAAAGAAGCGGCACTAGCGAAGTTTGGTTTGGAAGGTGAGAACATTATTTGTAACCACAAAACAATGTCTGATTTTGTTCGCGAATATAGTGCAGAGAACGTAGTTGTTCGCACTGCTGCTGAATAAGACTGCGTTTTAGGATAGCAACCTACTGCTAATATTTAGTACAGTTTCATGGCCTTTCGCTTGAAAGGGCGAAAGGCCTGACACTTTACGCTTCGCTTAATTTAATTCTACATGAGTCTTCTCGCATCGGCCAACCTTTAGCCGCACCGTTCAGTTTTTTCATTTCGTATAGGCCTTAAAATAGGCGTAACGCTCCACCTATAGTTATTGGATTTCATCTAAATGAATCAAATGAAACTCAGTTTGCCTGCCATCTAAATAGGTTACTGACCGACCGTCAAAAAATGCATCTTCTTCCAGCATAATTCTAATTTCTTTGTTCCACTCTTTAATAAAGCTTGCTGCATTGAGTTCTATCGAATAAGCCGTTTGTGCAAACACTGGATAGTCACCTTGAACTGGTACTCCTTCCTGTGCATCCCACATTCCTATCGTTGGACCTGCCGCGTGCCCATGAAAACCAAGCGGGTGGGTGTAAATAGCGGGTGTAATGCCTTGTTCGATAGCCTGCTGTCGCGACATACTCAAAATAGTGTTACCTGTTCTGCCTACTTTAAAATTACCGGTCAGAATGTCCTGCAACTGGTTTCCAGATTTAAGTGCTTCTTTAAGTGAAGCTGGCGCGTCTTTTTCACCAAGCTTTAACACGTAAGCATGCTGCTGTTGATCAGTATTAAGTCGAAGGTAAGTAATGCCGAAATCGACATGAATGAGATCGCCCGGCCGAATGATGTTTTCACCAGGACGCTTGCTAAACGCGGTAATTTGGTCGAAGACTTCACTGTCTTTACGTTGAATTGAGACAGTAGGATGAAACCAGTTGGTCAGCCCTAAAGCGCGCGTTTGATCACGCAGCCACCACACCACATCGTCTGTAGTTGTCACGTTAGGGGTTATAACTTCATTTGAAAATGCCGTTGCTATTAGTGAATGACCAATTTGATTAAGTACCGGATAATATTGCATTTCAAGGTCACTGCGCGTTTCCAGCCAACCGATTGAGAGTCTTTCGCCACTTACAACGCGGCTTTTCAGCGCTTCAGGAAGTACAGCCATAAATTTATCGTGTTCGGTAGAGGTCATACCATCAGCGAGCGCAAATGAATCAGACGTATTAATGGCAATTTTAGCGGGATTCCGAGCTTCGATAACGTGCTTCAATGCCTTCCACTGGTCGGGTTGTGCTTCCTTATCCCACGCTTTTTTAAATAGTGACCCTACCGCATATCTTGCAACGGCCAAACGTTCTAGCGGTTGACCATTGCCGGGGTTATAAATGACTAACATGGTATGACGTCGTGCGGAAATCCAAGTAGAAGGTAACATGGTTTTTAAAACGGGATCTTCGTTGTATTCCCGGGACATTAACACCCACATGTCGATGCCTTCACGCTCCATAATTTGGGGCAGCACGGAGTTGAAGCGTTCAACGGTGATCTTGTCAATCAGCTCGCTTCGCTGTTTCATACTAAGAATGTTATTCGCCCATGCGTTTGCCGATAGGGACAACATTACTAAACCTAAACTTATCGCTAGTAACTTTCTCATCCATGTTTCCTGTCTATTATTATTAAAATGATCACAGTGCGCGTCCATTTTTAGTAAACAAACCTAGCAAACAAAAATACAAAGTAAAACGCGCACGAGTGAGGTAACGTTAATCTAACACTAAATTTGAAAGTTCAGCTAGGCGTATCACTTAATAGCCCTAGTTATATGAAACGACTTCAATCTCTATGTTTTGCTGAGCCATGAAATAAAAGCGTCTACCTGGTTCATAATCGCCATGGCTAAAAGTATTGAAATTTAGTGCCAGAACCCGCTGCTCTGTTTCGTCTAAATTAGGCACAACAATACCGATGTGGTTGATATTGGCGAGGGTTTTATAATCGCTTTCAATATCATTGATAGTTTTAGGTCTGTAAAGGGCGAGGTAGTCTTTATCGTTTCCTACGTGCACCGTGTAGCCGTCATTTTTGGCGCCGCCGCTCCACCGTACTTTCCAACCAAATAGCGTACAAAGTAAGCTGGCTAGCTCATCTGGGTTTTCAACGGTGATATTCGCGTGCTCTAAGTATGCAGTTGTCATGTGTTTTTCCTTGTGTAGATAATCAACGAAAAACAGCTTAATATCTAAAGCTAACTTTAGATCAAGCATTTTTTACCCGTAATTTGAAATTGGAAAAAGGGCGTTATGGCACCAGAACCTATGGTAAGCATTGGCTTTATTGCTAAACGTACTGGCAATGCTGTTTCATTAATTCGCTATTATGCCAACGAAGGGCTTATTCCTTCTGTGCGCACAAGTGGCGGAAATAGAGCCTTTCCTCGCTCTGTTATTCGCAGGGTTTCTTTTATTTTAATAGCGCAAAACATGGGTTATTCCCTTGCTGAGATAAAGAGTCTGTTGTCTACACTTCCAGACAACAGAACGCCAACACAAGCTGATTGGGCAAAATTAAGTACGGTGTTTAATCAGCATATCGAAGCAAAAATTGCAGCGCTGACCAGTTTGAAGACGTCGTTAGAAGGCTGTATTGGCTGTGGGTGTTTGTCATTAGACCGCTGTAGGCTTTACAATACCGACGATAAAGTGGCAGCCCAAGGTAGCGGTGCCCAGTTGCTCGATGAAAACGTGCAATACCAGTTCTTAGTTTCACACAAAAAGTAGCGCTTCATGCACCCAAAAAATCTTCACAAGAACGGCTATCCTATGGATACGCTGTGCCAGACATACCCAGCGCTCAAGTCTTTTCTCGTTCGTGCTAAAAGCGGCAATACCAGTATAGATTTCACCAGCCCAAAAGCGGTGAAGGTGCTTAATGCGGCCTTACTTCATCACTACTACCGTCTTGAATATTGGGATATTCCTGATGGCTATTTATGTCCCCCTGTACCTGGAAGAGCAGATTATATCCACGGTATTGCTGATTTATTAAAATCAACGAGCAGCAGTGCACAGGGTGAGCAGAGTCAACAGGGGAAAGATCAAAACGTTCGTGGGCTTGATATAGGCGTGGGCGCAAATGCTATCTATCCTATTATCGGCGTTACAACCTATGACTGGTCGTTCGTAGGGAGTGACGTTGACGACGTCGCAGTAAAAAGTGCTAAAGCTATTGCTAGTAAAAACAGTGTATTAGCCCATAAGTTCCAAGTGCGTAAACAATTGAATAGAGCAAGTATTTTCAATGGTGTGATTAAAGAAAACGAACGATTTACTTTTACGATGTGCAATCCGCCGTTTCAAAAGTCTGCGCAAGAGGCACTGTCAGGCACGCGAAGGAAGACATCTAATTTAACCCGCAATAAACAGAAACGAAGTGGTGCGAAGTTAACCGATAATCGTGAGCAAGGTTTTGAGCATCGTACATCCAAGCTACAAGGTAAAAATGCCGCTTACCAAGGTAAGGACGCAAACTTAAATTTTGCGGGCCAGGCGAATGAACTGTGGTGCGAAGGTGGTGAACTTGCCTTTATTCAGCGCATGGTTAAAGAGAGTGTCTCTGTAAAAGACAATGTAGAATGGTTCACCTGCTTGGTGTCGAAGAGTGCCCATTTGAAACCAATTAAAACCAGTATTGATTATTACGGTGCTGCGCAGTGTAAAGTGATTGATATGGGACAGGGAAGTAAATTGAGTCGTTTTGTTGCGTGGACTTTTTAACCGTCGTATCGCTAAGTTAAATTGACCGAGTACAGTTGAAGCAGCGTAGTGCGAACACGCATAGCATTTGCTAAGGAAAGTGGCTCTTGTTCTGAAGAACCACCTTCCAATTCAACGTTTAGAAGCTGAAGGTTTTTGACACACCAAACACAATGCGCTCATCGGCGGTATCAAAATCAAGATTGGTGTTTTCAGCAGCAATTTCGAAATCGAACCCTTCATAGCTTGTTTGGTAAGCCAAACGGTAGTGGTAGAAAGAGGTGTCATCACCATTCCACAGCCACTTGTCACTGTCTAGTGAGTTAGATACGTCAAAGCTTGCACGTAAATGATGGTTGGGGGCGAGTTCAAAGGTATGAGCAACCATTGCGATAGCGTGTTTTGCGCCTGTTCCAAAGTAATCCCACGTGTACCAGAAGTTTAGTTCTGAACTACCGTAGTCACTGGCATAACCAAACTTGGTATACACCTCTGGGTAATTGCCATCACTTGAATCATCGCCACCGTGATAAGAGTAATAAGCGATGCCGTAGTCCAAACTCACCGTTTCGGTTAGCATTTGGTAACGACCCACGTAAAAATCCCATTCAAGGTTTGTATCGCCACCAAAATCTACATTAGATGCCCACGTGCCTGCATAAGTGCCGTTATCAAATGCTTTATCAACGCCGCCCTGAAGAGCCGGGTCGTTTTGCGTTTGGCTAACGCCGTTGAAGGTATAATCTGAAACCGCAGAGATATTGGCGCTCCAATCAGCGAATGAAGCTGAAGAATATAACGCTGCGACAATAGCCACTGTGAAAATATGCGTGGATGTAAAAAAAGAATTCAATTTTTTCATTGTTAAACACCTGTTTTTATCATTGTTTTATTTGGCCCGCTTCCTAGTTAATGCGCTCTTACGCAAGCTTCGGGCAATACTTACCCCCATTGGCTCAAAATGAGCCAATGTTAAGAAGGTAAAAAGTAAATGATTTAGTTAGTTGAGATTTTCTATCTTGGTAAAGTCGATTTTGTTTTCTTTCGGCGATGTTTTGATGGCCGTCACCGATTTAAATTTCTGACTTAGAATGAAAGCAAAGCAGCTAAAGAAGATAGTGATAACTAACGCACCCACCCACTGAATTTGCAAGAAGTCTAGTTTGAACAGCAACGTAAGTAGCGAAAGCGCCACGATATTGAGAGCAATGTAATTGCCTTTACCGATGCGTTCAACGGTCATGTTTAGATTATCTGTGTACAGTCTAATCAGTGAATCAAGTGAGTTGATCACAAAGACGACACCCACGCATACCATGGCTAAATTGGTTATCCCCTCAGTAGGAATACCGGCACTGTGATAGTGGTACAGTACTGAAAACCAAGCCGCAATCGGGATAGATGGAATGACCATCATAGCCAACATGACTTGATAAGTTTTAAGACCGCCCACGAAACGAGACGTAAACTGACCAATCATGATGCTCCAGCTGAACCACCAGAATAGATAGAACTCGTGATACTCATTAATGGGTAATACGAAGTTATCGATGTTCGCAAAGTACCCGCCAATAAGACCTAGGTTGGTAAAATAAGCCGTTATCTCACTTTCACCAAATACAAATGCAGCCGCCCACATGCCAATAATAAGCGCTATAAATACCCATGTGGTTGTTAGGCTTAAAATACGCACGTATTTAATGCTAGTGCTCGAATATACGGCAAAAGCAATGGCTGCAAACACAATCAGGTAGAACGCAGGCACGACAGATTCTCCGTCGCCTATCGACGGTAAATACCACGGAAGGTTAGACAGTAATAGAAACGCCGTGAAAGCACAGGTTCCGATGATTACAACGTTGTTTACGAACTTAACAACGGGAAGCTCGAAGAACTTTACTTTCGGTTCGATTACGCAGAAATAAAAACAAGTAAGAAAGTAGAATCCCCAAATTAAGAATCCCCAGAACCCAAACTCAATGGCGAGCGGATTGGTGAAGGCATATTCAGGACTTGCGCTTATGTCAGCATAACCAGCAAATTCAGTGAGCGGGAACATAATAAGGCCCACGTCCAAACCTGAGGTAAAGAGAATGGCAATAAAGGTAAAGGTTCTAACTGGCGTTACGCCGACCACTTTCATGTTGCCCCATTTAAACAAAATATAGGCTACAGAAAGTAGAGTGAAAATAATGCCTGCACTAAGCCATACTGTCATTATCACCCTCCCAATATTGATAAAAATGAAACATGTTTTTTCCTTTTTTTCGTTATTAAACAGTCCACCCAACTACACATTAAAGCCTTATATTAAAGGCGGTATGTAGGCACTGTGGAAGGTGCGCTTGTTTTAACAACAAGCACACTGGTGCGAGCTAGTTTAAAAATTTAGCGTTGCTTTGTTTGCCAATGCGGGTGAATATCCACGGGTACATTTTGTGGTGGCAAAGCAGGTTTACCCAGAATGATGTCTGCCGCCTTTTCCGCCACCATGATGGTTGGCGCATTTAGGTTTCCGTTTGGAATTGTGGGGAAGATAGAAGAATCCACCACTCGCAATCCTTCAATGCCATGAACATTGGTTTGAGAATCTACCACTGCCATCTCATCTTCCCCCATTTTGCAAGAGCATGATGGATGGTAAGCGCTCTCAACGGCTTCACGCACAAAAGCGTCTATTTCTTCATCCGTCTGAATGTGCTCGCCAGGCTGAATTTCGCCGTCTCTGAAGTCGTCGAATGCTGACTGTGCGATGATTTCTCGTGTAAGTCTTACGCATGCTCTAAACCCTTCGATATCATCTGGATGCTGCAAATAGTTAAACAAAATTTTAGGTGGAACCGTCGGGTTAGCCGACTGAAGGGTTACGCTACCTCTACTTTTAGGTTTGTTGTGACCTACGTGCACTTGAAAACCATCGCCATCAAACGCTGACTTTCCGTCGTATCGAATAGCGGCAGGCAAGAAGTGGTACTGAATGTCAGGCCACTCTACGTCTGCTTTCGAGCGAATGAAGGCGCAAGACTCAAAGTGATTCGTAGCGCCTAACCCAGAACGGTTTAACAACCAGCGAGCGCCGATCAACCCTTTTGAAATTAAGCCCAGTTTGCGATTTAACGTAATTGGCTGTTTACACTTGTACTGGAAATAAAATTCCAAATGATCTTGCAGGTTTTGACCCACACCCGGCAGGTGGTGCTTAACATCGACACCTGCTTTTTCAAGAATATCTTTGTCGCCAATTCCAGAAAGCTGCAGGATGTGTGGCGAGCCAATAGAGCCGGTGCTTAAAATCACTTCGTTAGATGTGGCGGCAGTCTCGGTTTTACCGTTAACTACATATTCAACGCCTTTTGCGACTTTATCTTCCAGCACAACTTTAGTAACCAGCGCGCCAGTCACTATAGTTAAATTCTTACGCGATTTTACCGGGTCAAGATATTCACGGCTTGCTGAACTGCGTACACCGTCTTTCACGGTCATATGCATAGGGCCGAAGCCTTCTTGCTGCTTGCCATTGTAATCGCTAGTGATGTCGTAGCCCGCCTGTTCGCCGGCTTTAATGAAGGCCGTATAAAGCGGGTTCTTCATTTCGTTACCGTTGTTAACGCCGAGTTCACCATTGCCACCTCGGTACGCGTCGTTACCTTTGTACCAGGTTTCAGCTTTTTGGAAATAGGGGAGGCACGCCTGATAATTCCAGCCCTCTGCGCCGTGAGCTTCCCATTCATCAAAATCTTTAGCGTGGCCGCGTACGTATACCATTCCATTAATGGATGACGAGCCGCCCAACACTTTACCGCGTGGGCAGTGCATCTCACGGTTGTTTAAATAGGGCTCTTTTTCAGTGTTGAATTGCCACGCATACTTGTCGGTATTCATAGGAATAGACAGCGCCGTTGGCATCTTGATGAAAATGCTTTTATCTGAGCCACCGGTTTCCAGTAGCAACACCTCGTGCTTTGGGTTTTCTGATAAGCGGTTCGCTAGCACGCAGCCGGCAGAACCAGCTCCAACAATAATGTAATCAAATGTCTGCATATGTACTCCTACTGCGGCTTAAAACGGGCTCTCAATTTGGCTCATACCTACATAAACCGATTTGGTCTGTGTGTAGCTATTAAGCGTTTCAACGCCGTTTTCACGTCCAATGCCAGACTGTTTGTAGCCGCCTACAGGCATTTCAGCCGGAGAGTTACCATATGCATTTATCCAGCAAATACCGGCTTGAAGCTGGTGGATAACGCGGTGCGCGCGCTGGATATCCTTACTAAATACACCGGCAGCTAAACCTAGCTCAGTGTCATTCGCGCGTGCGATCACTTCGTCTTCATCATCGAAAACTAACACGCTCATTACTGGTCCGAAGATCTCTTCTTTAACGATAGTCATATCGTCAGTGCAGTCAGTGAAAATTGTTGGCTCAACAAAATAGCCATTTGGCGCAGATGCCGGAGAGGCAGCGTTCCCGCCGGTTAATAGCGTTGCGCCTTCTTCTTTTCCTTTGGCAATATAGCCAAGTACCAGCTCTTGGTGCTTTTTAGAAATAAGTGCGCCCAGGTTTACGTTGGGGTCAAGTGGATCGCCCATAACAATGTTGTTTTCGGTACGGGCTTTAAGCTCATCAATAAAGGCTTGATAAACAGAACGTTGAACGTAAACACGGGTGCAGTTAGTGCAGATTTCACCTTGGGTATAAAAATTACCAAGCATAGCGGCGCTAATAGCTTGGCTAATGTCGGCATCTTCGAATACTACAAGCGGTGACTTCCCGCCAAGCTCCATTGTCACGTCTTTTAAGTTCGACGCAGCGGCGCTTTGCATCACTTTTTTACCTGTGCCTACCTCACCAGTAAACGATACTTTCTCTATGTCAGGGCTGTTTGTAAGCCACTGGCCTACTTGTGCTGCGCCTTGAACCACATTGAATACGCCGTCAGGTACGCCAGCTTCGGTGAAAATTTCAGCCAGTTTAAGCGCACCCATTGGGGTTTCTTCTGACGGCTTAAATATAAACGCATTACCTGCGGCAAGGGCGGGGCCTGATTTCCAGCAAGCGATTTGAATAGGGTAGTTCCATGCGCCAATACCGGCACATATACCTAGCGCTTCTTTGCGCGTGTAGAAGAAATCGCCACCCACAGGTTGCTGGGTACCTAGTTGAGTAGGAGCTAGGCCGGCATAGTACTCAATGACATCAGCGCCAGTTTCAATATCAACACAGTCGGCTTCTTGAATAGGCTTACCGGTATCGAGTACTTCAAGCTTTGCGAGTTCGTCATTACGCTCACGAAGCAATGCAACCGCTTTATTAAGAATGCGGGTTCTTTCAATTGGCATCATTGCTGACCACACTGAAAAACCTTCTTTAGCGCTTTTGATTGCTTCTTGTTGAATAAACTCATCAGCCACTTCTACGTGGTAAATTACCTCACCGGTTGCGGGGTTGGTTACAGCAAAGGTTTCTTTGCTTTTGTTTGCCATCGGCTTGCCGTGAATGAAATTCTGATAAGTCGGTAATGACATGCATAAACTCCTACTTTTAAAAGGACTAAAACTTTCGCCAATTTGCGGGTACTGCGAATTAACTTCTATTACGAATACCTAATACGTAGAAATAGTTTCAAAATGATGAATAGTGTTGAAACTATTTTCTCTATTGAGTTGCTAACTTGCACGAATAGAACACTTTCGCTTAGTAAAAGTCACCCTGTAAAAACATCATCACCTACTGCGCCCATGACGCATTATTGAAGGTTTTAGGACGTAATGTCGCACGTCTTTTTACTGACGCTTTTATTTTAATTGGTCGTTCAATAAAAATAAATTGTATAGTGTTCTAACTATTGTTTCAACTTGTGAGCATTGTTACAGACGCGTAATTACTAGGAGTAACTTGCGAAACTTGCTGGTAAGTGAATGATTTTAAATGGTAAAAGTGTAAACATTAAATATATAAAGAATTAGCTATCCCCATGCTTAATTCCTTTTTGATTGACCAATTAAAGGTGCGAAAATGTTTAACTGAAACTAATTGAGTTGGAGGTAAGGGTTAACCTTGCGGGGCTAAAAGCAATTGCTCTAAGCAATTTGATACTGTTGAAAAGAGAAGTTAAAAGGGCAGCTGAGGCCCTTTCATTATGTCAGGTAAATATTAAGGTAGAAGAGACTGAGCCTAAAACAGAAAAGTAAGCGTCGATTTCGCTTTAGGTGCTTAAACTACAATGGTAATAACCTGAGTTGATCGATAGGGTAGCAACATCACCTTTATTCCAAAACACTACGTTCTTGTTGTTGGTGTATTTTGCCCCCGATGCTGAACGTGATAACTGCACAATGTGATGGGTGTTGTTTAATGATAAAGCCAATGTGTCAGGCCCCAGCGTATTTACACGTAATGTAGCGAGATTGGCATTAGGCGTTTCACATTTGTACGTTTTGGTCGACTCTTGTTCATTTGAGCCAACCACATCTTGTTTTTGCGATGACGCCAGGTCAGACAATTTCGTATCTACATTACTTTTTGTCGCACTTGCCGATTTGTTTGTCGTCGATTGAGAAATCTGTGCAGCAATCGCTCTAATCGTTTCATTATCACTATTGTCGTAAAGCACCAACCAAGTATTTTCCACTATCGAATAACTTGCCGATGCGGCCAACATTTCGATGAAGCGTTGCTCTTGTTTCATCAGTGCAGGCGCACATGCCTTTTTAGTGAGAATGAGCTTATCAGTGGAAAAGGATTCAGCTGAGCTTTTATTACTAAATACCGTATCGGCTTCATCAACATCTAGCGCTCCGGTAAACTGATTACAACCTGTACTGCCGCTTACTCTGCTAGTGTCTCCGTTTGAATTTACGTTAAGCGTAACATGGCTGAAATCGATAATTCCTGCTCGGTCTATACTTTCAACCTGCCAATGACTGTCCGCTAACGTAAGGGGTTTGCCTTCGGTATGCTTTTCACTACCTTCACTTTCATTTGAATAGAGAGAGGAGACCGAGCTGCACGCTGTTAAAGAAAGAAGCGCAGAACCTGTCAAAGCCCAAAGGTACTTCCTGTAAGTCATGAAAACTCCAATTGTTTTTAATCAATTTCACTATGATTCGCGATAGCCAACTAAGTTCATCTTTAATCGTTGAGCTCAAATAGCACGAAGAGCACCACTATACCTCCACTTTGTCGTCAAAACGACAGTTAGTAAGCGAAAGAAGGGAGTAAACTAACACCTTGATATAACTTATGGGTGACGCAGTATGAAAAATTTAGAACAGCACTTGAGTGAGTACGCCAAGTACCACAGAGATCAAAGAAACATATACACCCATTACGTCGGTATTCCGCTAATTGTTTTTTCGGTTTTCTGTCTACTAAGTAAGCCTGCGTTTCTAGTTAGTGCGCCAATTTTTTGGGATATGATCATAAGCCCAGCGCTCTTTGTTTGGGCTATTGGTAATGCGTTCTACATTAAGTTAGATATAAAACTTGGCATAGTGATGACGCTTATCACGGGGGCTATGGTCTATTTCGCTCAACCCATCGCACAGAATGAAGTGGGAACATGGCTTGCTATATCACTTGGTATTTTTATTGGTGGTTGGGTGCTACAGTTCATTGGTCATCACTATGAGGGTAAAAAGCCTGCGTTTGTCGACGACATAATGGGGCTGGCGATAGGGCCACTTTTTGTGCTTGCGGAATTAAGTTTTGAGCTAGGCCTGAGAAGTGCACTTAAGGAAGAGATAGAGCGCCGTTCTGGCTCTGTAAAGTAATCACTTCTAAACAACGCGTTGAAGTAACAAGTCTCAACGCGTTATTACAAACTAGGGCCTAGGCTTGCATCTTGGCTATTGTCTCTTTACGCAACTGAAGCTTAGATTCAGCAAAAGACTGTCTAGGCAACATCTTCAACTTTTCTGCATAACCCATGACCGTTGCTAAAACCTGCTCTTGAGGCACCGCAGCGTCGATAAAGCCCGCTTTCACTGCTTCTTTACCTTGGTAAATACGTGAAAAAAGCAATGCTTCAGTTTGAGACGTATTCGCTAGTCTGGCTTTGGCTAGCTCCATACCGAAAGGCGGTAGCACCATACCAATGGCGGTTTCATTAAGCCCATACTTAGTATCTGCGTCTTTACCAATGCGCAGGTCAGCAGCCATAAGCATAATTGCTCCCATTGCAATGCTGTGACCTTCTGCAGCAACGACTACAGGTAGTGGGAAGCTATAAAGACGTACGATTAACTCAGCGCCTTTTGACACCAACTCGTGTTGTTTTGCTTTGTCGTCGGCTTTCATTACCGATAAATCAAACCCGCCGCAAAACTTGCCTTCACCACCGTGTAATACAACCGCTTTTGCGTTTTGCTCTGCTTCATCTAAGGCATCGTTAAACTGCTGAATAAGCTCAAACCCAACGGCGTTAACTTTTCCGTCGTCAAAGGTGATTACAGCAATATCGTTGTTAATAGCTAAATTAAACGCCATGGTATGTCCTGTCACTTTCTTAGTAGGAATTAATTTACGTTACGCTCTGTTAAGCGCAACTTTCTAGCAGTGATTGTAGGTAATTGATTTCTTTTATGATAGTGCTTTAGGCTTCATCTTCGGGATATGTGCTATGAATATCGGCGTTGTCTGCGACGCGCTTTCGCGTTATTAGCCCGCCACTGCGCACGTTTGTCTTTCACAATTCGCTCTAGGTCTTGGCCATCCTCTATCAAAATTGCGTCGTTAATGGTTGTTCGTTTTGTCATACTAAAACTCCAGTTTTAGCTGCTTATTGCGCCATTTTTTCGAGCATTGGTTGATTGCGTGAAGCGAGACACTCTCAGTGGCTATCTGTCTCGCGAGGTTTAACGCTGCGCTGGCTTGCTCGTCGGTCAGGTTTTTATAGGCCGGCGAGGGAATGACCTCATACCACGCACAGCCGACAATATTGTCTAAAATCACCCGCATAAAGCAGTGGTCATGATGTATTGGCCAGGCGTTTTTCTTTGCAGATGCAATAGAAGGGAGCACATTTTTCGCGTAGTGTAGAAATTCTCGTAGGTTCTTCGTGTGCTCCGTTGATTTTGAGAGATAAGCGTGTGGGAATTGGTTCTGAAGGGAAGGTGTGTGCATGAGTGATTTAGCCCTCGTCCAATTCGTTTACGCACTTTTATTACGACATAGCAAGAGTTTACACGACACCAGTGAAATTCAGAGTTACACTATTTTTAGTTTTACTGTGTTTAGTTTATTGATTCTTAGTTTTATGAGTTTTAGCCTAGCGCTAAATGCTCATTATTAATTACATGGTTGGTTAATGCGCCCTCATTTAAAAATTCTTGTTATAGAAGATGCTGTTGATTTATTGGAACAAATTACGTCAAGTATAGGCAACACCATCACTTACTTTGACCGAAGTGACGTTGAAATAAGCCTGCTTGAAGCGAACTCCGTTGCAAAAGCACTACAATTTGTTCGTGAAGACGGTGACATTCAGGCTGTGGTATTTAGCTGGGATGTGGTGGCGAAGGTCAAAGAGCTAACAGACGTAGTACCTTTAAATGGCGTACTTAATGAAAATACGAGCCCCGCAGCCGAAAGCGCTAGTTCACAAAACGCGAACGAGAAAACCACAGGCGAAAAGTCGTCCGCACGCAACGCTCTTATTGATAATAACGCCAGAGTTATAGACGCCATTAAACGCATTCGCCCTGAACTCCCCGTGTATGTCTTAGGCGATGCAGTAAAAGGGTTGGATATTGTAAACCAAGCCAATGGCATTGAATCATTCTTCTATCGTAACGACATTATTTCAGACCCAGAGTCCATTTTGGGTTATATCATCAATGACTTTGATGATAGAAACGAAACGCCGTTTTGGACTGAATACAAAGACTATGTAGTAGAGTCTAATGACTCGTGGCATACGCCAGGTCACAGCGGTGGCGCAAGCTTTAGAAATTCACCCTATATCAGTGATTTTTATCGCTTCTTTGGTCGTAACGTGTTTGTTAGTGACTTATCGGTAAGCGTAGACTCGCTGGGCTCACTATCAGATGGCACTCACGCTATCGGGAAAGCGCAAGCCGCTGTCGCGAATACATTTGAAGTTCGCCATTCCTATTTCGTCACGAACGGCTCTTCGACATCAAACAAAATCATTTTGCAGACGCTGTTGCGTGAGGGCGACAAAGTAATTGCCGACAGAAACTGCCACAAGTCAGTGCACTACGGCATTATTCAGGCGCGCGCTATGCCGGTGTATTTAGACAGTGTATTTAACCCTGAATACGGTATTTTCTCACCGCCTAGAATGGCGCAAATTAAGCAGCTTATTGAAGAAAATACCGACGCTAAACTTATCGTACTGACGGGCTGTACCTACGACGGGTTATTGACTGACCTTAAGCAAGTCGTAAATTTAGCCCACGAGCATGGCATTAAAGTGTTCATTGACGAAGCATGGTTTGCGTATTCCTTGTTCCATCCTGCATTGCGTGACTACTCGGCTATCGCCGCTGGGGCAGACTATATTACTCACTCTGCGCACAAAGTGGTGTCGGCGTTCTCGCAAGCATCCTTTATTCATGTAAACGATCCAGATTTCGATAAAGATTTCTTTAAAGAAGTGTTTGCAATTCACACCAGTACCTCGCCCAAGTATCAACTGATTGCCTCGCTTGATGTATGTCGTCAGCAGCTGGAAATGGAAGGCTACAAAATCCTTAATGAGCTATTGAGCAATGTTGCCGAACTCAAATCGCAAATGGCCAAGTTTAAGCGACTTAAAATACTTTCGCCTAGTGACTTTGCGAATATGTTTTCTCACTTTGAAAGTGACAACATTGGGCATGATCCGCTTAAAATCTTAATTGACGTATCGGCGCTTGATTATTCAAACCAAGAAATACATCGTTTCTTAATGGACGAAGTTGGTTTAGAAATCGAGAAGTTTACTCATAGCACTATTCTAGTACTGCTTACGCTAGGTGGAATGCGCTCTAAAATTGTAAGGCTATACAACGCGTTAAAACGTCTTGATGATGGCGCCGTTAACCTAAGCAAGCGCAAGAGCAAGAGTCCGTTACCGGCAGACATTCCGCCAATTCATTTAGACGACCTTCCGTCAAAAGCGTTTTTCAGCCCTAGGGAAGCCATTCCATGGCAAAACAGCGTTGGACGCACTGCAGCAGGTTTAATTACACCGTATCCGCCTGGTATTCCGCTTATTGTTCCTGGACAGAAAGTGGAACAAGCGCATATTGATTACCTTCAGGCACTGGCAAGCCAGAAGCTTACCGTCCAAGGTATTTACGACGGTGAAATTTATGTTGTAGCTGACCAACAGTAGGAAAAAAAGCGAACCAAACCAGTTTGGACGGTGCTTTAGCTCTTAAGTGTTAAAACCCGTCCATCGAACAGTTTCTATTTGTTATTCCATTTTTTACCCTGTTTTTGGCTTCGAATGGAAGCCTAATAAAACAAGGAAATGTAAATGAAAGAGTTAAATACAAGTGAAATTGAAATGGTGTCCGGCGGCTTTGATGGTTGGGAGCAGCTAGGCGTTGGCATTGCTATGATTGGTTTGGGTATTGCCATTGTTGGCACAGCAGGGTTAGCAACTGTGCCCATTGCTCTTGCGGGCGCTGCAACGCTTGGTGAAATCGGAGTTGGTGTCGTTGGTATTGGTTTAGCAGGCGCAGGTGGATTTGCCGCTGGCACGTCATTAGCGTCAACGAGTGATGATACTCAAGAAGCAACAACATTAGACGAGTAATTCAATGTTTAAAGTACAAATTCAAGGTGGCGAGATCACCTCAGTTGCATCGTTAAGAGTATTGCGTACTTTATGGCCGCTTTCACTAAAAGCGGTAGAAGAGTTGGCTACAGCGTTGAAAAAGCAAAACGAGTTTGTGCTGGTGGAAGGTGTGACGGAAATATTTGCAACAGAACTTGCTCACGAGTTTAAAAGTGCAAATGTTGTATGTCAGATTTTACCAAGTGAAAAAGAAGAGGCCTGCTTATGTATTCCAATTGGTGAGCCACGCAAACGTTGGAACGCTTTAGGTGTCTTGGTATCTCGGTAATTAAAAAGGCGTTTACAAGTATATTTGAAACGCCTTTTTGATACTCTCCTTTATCCCGTATTTCTCCACTACAATCTTTTTCTCTCATTATTTGTTTCACTATTAAGCGTTGCCGCTTTGCGTTTTGGGTTTCATACCTTACACTTGCGCCGAAAGTTATAAAAAGGGCAGTGCAAATGAAACTAAGTGACGTGAAAAAGCTTCATCAAAAGAAATTTAGAACGCAGTTCGGATTCTATTTGGTGGAAGGAGAGCACTTAGTTTTAGAGTTAATTAATGTTGCTCAGCATGACAGCAGTACATTAGGTGATATAACCCTTTATGTGACAGCTAATTATGAGGCGTGGCTGAAAGAAAAACTTGATTCTTCAGTCTCTAATATGAAGGTGGAAACGGTATCGTCTCAACAAATGCAGCAACTCAGCGATACTAAGTCACCTCAAGGTATTATTGCTCGCGTTCCACTTCCTAACTCCGCGTTATATTCAGAGCGGTCACAAACCAGCATTTCAGCAAACAAATCCAGTGCCGAAAAGTACATTTATTTGTATGAAGTTCAAGACCCTGGCAACTTAGGCACCATACTAAGAACGCTAGCGTGGTTTGGGGATTTTACATTATTACTAAGCCCAAATAGCGTAGATCCATACAACTCGAAAGTTGTACGCTCAAGTATGGGGGCTATTTTCCATGTAAACATGGAATTAAACGTGGCGCTTGAAAGCCTAGGCGAGCGGTTCGAACGTTTCGCTTTCTTGGATATGAATGGTAGTAATATCACCTCTAACACCTTTGGTGATTATCAGTGTTATCTGTTTGGTAACGAAGCCCGTGGCGTGCCTGTTGACGCACTATCAAAGCTAAACGCAACGGCGTATACCATTGCGGGAAGCGGTAAGATTGACTCGTTAAACTTAGCCAGCGCTGTGAATATCTGCGCTTATGAATTAACCCGTTAAGCACACTCCCCTCAACTCGATTACGATAGGAAACAACCATGGCATTACAATGGTTCCCAGGGCATATGCACAAGGCCCTGAAAGAAATTAAAGAGTCGCTTAATCAAGTAGACATTCTTATTGAGGTGCTTGACGCGCGTATTCCATATTCCAGTGAAAACCCCGAAATTGCAAAAATACGCGGCGATAAGCCCTGTATTAAAATTCTTAATAAGTATGATTTGGCAGACCCAGAAATTACTGCGCGCTGGCAGGAGAGCTTAGAGAAAGAGCGCGGCGTGAAGACGATCACGACCTCTAGCGATAACCCGGGCAACAGCAAGCAAATTATGCAGCTGGTTAAAAGCATTTGTTCGTATAAAGAAGGTCAGCCAAAAGCAATTAAAGCTATGATCACAGGTATACCTAACGTGGGTAAATCGACGCTAATTAATATTCTAGCCGACCGAATCATTGCTAAAACAGGCAACGAGCCCGCTGTAACGAAAAGCCAGCAGCGCATAAATTTAGGCAGCGGTATTATCTTGTTTGATACACCGGGAGTACTGTGGCCTAAGCTTGAAAACCCACATTCAATTTATCGGTTAGCTTCATCGGGCGCTGTTAAAAATACTGCCATGGAATACGACGATGTCGGTTTTTTTGCGGCAGATTACCTCATTAAAGCGTATCCAGAGGTAATGAAGGAGCGCTACAAGCTGGACGAGTTGCCAGATACTGAAATAGAGTTTCTGGAAGCCGCCGCCAAAACGCGTGGGGCAATTCAAGCGGGTGGTCGTGTAAACCTTCATAAAATATGCGAGATCCTGCTTAAAGAACTGCAGTCGGGTAAGTTAGGGCGAATAACCCTTGAGACACCAGAAATGCTGGAAGTCGAAAAAGAAGAAATGGCACTTGAGGCGGCGAAGAAAGCTGAAGCGAAAGCCAAGCGTAAAGCAAAATTCAAAACAGGCTCGTTAACGCCGGATAAGAAAGATCGGAAAGAAAAACGAGAAGAGAAGCGTCAAGAACAAAGCCGTAGGATGAAGAAAAATAAGCGCTAACCAAAAAATAGGCTTAATCGATTAAGAAATGGGTTGCAAAAATTCGCTATCACTTGATACTAACATTAGGTTAACAACTTTTGTTGGATATTTGATGCGCGTATTTTTGCTCCTTCTATTGGCCGTCTCCTTGCCTTCAATAGCTAATGAGTTGTCGGTTCTCTCTCCAGATAAAAAAGTAAAGTTATCGTTCACAGATGATGGCGAATTAGCGCAATATCGGGTGTCATTTAATGGAGAACCCGTTTTAGGGCTCGGTAAGCTTGGTTTTACTTTTGCAGAAGCCGCCCCTTTATATCGCGACTTTAAAGTAGAAGAGATAAGCAGGAATACGGTGGATCAAACATGGCAGCAGCCGTGGGGAGAGCAGCGAAACATTCGCGACAACCACAATGAGCTTTTGGTCAAGTTCTATAACCCTAGCGATAAAGACCGCACTTTTCTTGTAAGAGCCAGAGTTTTTAACGATGGTATCGGCTTTCGCTACGAGCTACCTGCAAGCGGTAATCGCATAATTACTAGAGAGCTGACTGAATTTAACTTAGTCAATTCTCATCAAGCAAAAGCGTTTTGGATCCCTGCCCATGGTCGAGATAGATATGAATATGTTTATCAATCCACTAATCTGCAAGACGTTCACACCGCTCACACGCCATTCACGGTGAAGTATGAAAACGGCACTCATGTCGCTATTCATGAAGCTGCCCTTGTTGATTACGCGGGTATGAGCCTTAAAAGACAAGAGTTAGGGCGTTTTACAGCGTCGCTGGCACCTCGTCACGACGGGAGTTTGGTGCATAAAACTGGCAGTTTTGTTACTCCATGGCGCACTATTACGTTAGGAAATGACGCAACGGATTTGGTTAATTCATACCTTGTTTTGAATCTTAATGAGCCAAATAAACTCGGTGACGTGAGCTGGGTTGAACCAGGAAAATACATAGGTATTTGGTGGGGAATGCACATTGATGAGTATACGTGGGGCTCTGGAGACAAGCATGGTGCTACTACTCAGCGCACAAAGCAATACATGGACTTCGCCGCTAAACACGGTTTTGATGGTGTATTGGTTGAAGGTTGGAATAAAGGTTGGGATGGTGATTGGATAGCGAATTCAGAGTTATTTTCTTTCACAGAAAGTTATCCAGACTTTGATATTGAAGCGGTGACCAGCTACGGCGAGAACGTTGGCGTGAAGTTAATAGGACACCATGAAACATCAGGAGGAATAACCAACTACGAAGCGCAGATGGAAGACGGTTTTGCCCTGTACAACAAGCTGGGGGGCTCTCAAATTAAAACGGGCTATGTTGCCCATGGCCAAAATCTCAAAGTGCGCGACGACAACAACGTACTGCGCTATGAATATACCGACAGCCAGGACGTGGTAAATCATTTCATTAAAAACGTCACAACCGCTGCGAAATATCAGTTGTCCATCAACACTCATGAATCGGTAAAAGATACCGGCCTTCGCCGTACTTATCCGAACTGGATATCGCGAGAAAGCGCTCGTGGTCAGGAATACAACTCAGGGTGGGCGGCACCTAATCCGCCTAACCATATTCCCATGTTGGCGTTTACTCGCATGCTCGCTGGTCCGATGGATTTCACACCTGGCATTTTCAATTTTGACTACATAAGAAAAAATGACGGCGGAATAGAGTGGGGCAAAGGAGAGGTTATGCGCCCTCAAACAACGCTTGCCAAGCAACTGGCCCAATATGTAGTGCTGTACAGCCCTATCCAAATGGCAGCAGACTTACCTCGTAATTATGAGAATAATTTACCGGCGTTTCAGTTTATCAAAGACGTCCCTACAGATTGGTCTCATAGTAGAGCGCTTCAAGGAGAAGTGGGCGAATATATTGTAATGGCGCGTAAAGCGAGCAAGCACACATCCGACTCTGAAAACGATTGGTTTGTTGGTGCGATTACGAATGAAGAAGCCAGAGAGTTATCACTACCGCTAACCTTTCTAGAGGAAGGTCAGCAGTATGAAGCGCAGCTCTATCTGGATGGAGAGAAAGCGCATTGGAAAACAAACCCCTACGCAATGAACATCGAGAAAAAGGTAGTGACGTCTGCTGATGTCTTGTCATTAAAGCTTGCGCCATCGGGGGGAGGAGCGATACGCTTTAAATTACTATCGCAATAATAGACAGGGTGTGATGTTGGACAATATTCAGTATTTTGATAAAGCGTTGTTTGAAACGCTTAAACAGTCGGCTGAGGAAAGTCCTCGCCGACGGGCTAATTTGAACGTACATAAATCTTATACCGACATGGTACAGCGTTTGTTTATTGCAATGATGCCTGACTCCTACGTGCGGCCTCATCGACATGTACAGTCTCATAAGTGGGAGTTCTTCATGGTGGTAGAGGGCGAGTTAGACATTCTATTTTTCAGCGACGATGGCGACGTTGAAAACAGAGTAACGTTAACGGCTCATGGAGAGACCAGCGGAATTGAGATTCCTCCTAATACCTGGCACGCAACGGTGTGTCATAGCCCAGTAGTTTTCATGGAAGTTAAACAGGGTCCATACGAAGTCACCGATGATAAAGGCTTTGCAAGCTGGTCTCCTGAAGAAGGAAACGACCAGGTTCCCAATTTTCTAGCATCACTTAAGAAAGCGGCGGTGGGTGATAGCGTAGCCTTTTAAAGGCATTTCTTGTCTAATTACGCACTCATAGCATGCTTTAGACGCTTTCCTTTTTGGAAAGTCATTGCTATTGCTTATCTACATGGTATGGTTAAGGATAAGTAACAGAAGGCCGCTGCTATATATTTTAAAAGCACCGAGGCCAATACATTTAGCTTAGTCGCGGCAAAGGGCCGATTGTACAAGCACATTGTGAAAAGAGAATTATCATGCAAAACGTTTCAACTGGTTATTTTTATAATTTTAATTACTGATTGCACCTGACCGTCGGTGTTCAGGGGCAAGTATTGGCTTCTGGGCACTGCAGGTAGAACGTTTTGCAAAAGCCCAGAAGGTATCACCATCTGGGCTTTTTTAATGCCCGTAATTCTCGGTAAAAGACAATGAAAGAAATCACACTAGGTGACATCAGAAAGCAGCACAGAGTTAAACAGGAAGTCGTAGCAATGGCGTTATCGGTCACAGCTTCTGGTGTAAGTAAGTTGGAATCAAAACGTATTCAGGACGTTTCACTTCAACGTGCAGCTGCATATTTAGCTGCGGTTGGCGGGAACATGAAAATTGAAGTAACTATGCCTGATGGCGCTACTTTACAAGTAGGGTAGTAGGGCGTGTTAATTTGTTGCTGCATAAATGCACAGCAAGGAACGACAAATCCTAGTTGTAATACCAGTCCTCATAGATAATTACTCATTCAGTGAGACTTAAAATGTTCGTAATCGCGGCGTGTTACCGAAGGTATAAATATGGCTAATCCAACCACTTCTGGGTTGGACTTGCCATGTTATTGATTACTTTTTAATACAAGTTGGCACTACGTATCCTAGTGATAGTATGCCGCGCTATTTTCTCTAAAGCGGCGTGACGTAGCAAACGTGTGTAGCCATTCGTTAAAGGAAATACCCCGCGCACTCT
Organism: Alteromonas sp. MmMcT2-5; assembly: GCF_022348315.1. NCBI lineage: Bacteria > Pseudomonadati > Pseudomonadota > Gammaproteobacteria > Alteromonadales > Alteromonadaceae > Alteromonas > Alteromonas sp. MmMcT2-5. The sequence goes on from NZ_JAKRFB010000003.1 coordinate 26,211, forward strand.
GCTCATTATAAAATGGGCTAGGTGAGGATACTGGGAAGGCATTATCTTCACAAAAATCGTTTAGCACCATGTGACAGGTGCCTTCACCAAGGTAAAATTGATAATTCCATGTGAAAGCTGACAGCGCATGGAGTGACGCATTAGCCTGAAGCTGCCAGCCAAGTATGTAGCCTAAATCAGATTCTGTTACACCCCATGTCGTTGGGTCTAAATTACCTCTAGAGACCTGATCAGAGATTTTAGAAAACTGAATTTGAACAATGTCGGTTCCTGTTGAATATTGCGCAAAACGGTTCCAAGGGTACTGATAAGCTAATCGCAACATCACCTGCTTATTGAGCGTTAGATGGTTAAAATTGCCAATCAGTGATTGGAAATTACGTGGTAGTGTATCTTCTATCCCCCAAGGCCCTTGATAGTTTAGTACTGTTTGCGTAAAGCCGCGGGATATAACACCAAGCGACGCATCAGCGAAGAGGGCAACCTTTGTGCGACCAAACAGCGATTGGAAGTAGGGGAAGTTGAACGTTGCACCATAACCGCCCGCACTGCTTCCACTGAGTAGCACTTTGTTGGGTGATAAATCATCGTTGTTCAGTTTTTCTTTAATCCACTGCATAACAACTAGCGCGTTGTCGTGACCACGGTGCTTTAAAGTAACTTCGGCACCAGGTAGACCTGTAACGATACCAAGCTCGTCAACGTACTGCGTGTCTTTTGAGCCTAAGTGTAGGTCGCCAGTACAGTAGGGAATGAAAACTTTTGACCAAGTTTGAAAAGGATTCTCTTGTGTATCTTCAAATATTCCGCCTGAAATAAATGGCGTATTTTCGATTATGGCTGATGGGTTATAAGCGGCTCGCGACATCGGGTTGTCGTCAAACTCTAGCTGCATTGACGCTAAGCAAGTGGCACTGTCCCAGCAGGCGCCGCCACCATTGAAGTAGATAAGTAGGTTATCACTTTCTCCTCGTTCGAAATAAAACGAGAATGGGTTGGGTGCTAACCCCTCTGGTCCCGGTAAAGCAGGAAGAGAACATGATGGGTAAACGGTTTTTTCACCGCCGCCAGGTACTGATACCACCACCTCATTTTCAGGAGTGATTTGCTCCCATTGTGCAAAGGCATTATGGGCACAGAAACTCAGTGCCATTACAGCAAAATAGCGAAAACGTTTAGCGTAAGAATGCATAAACAATTCCTTTTGACATAGATAAACATGGTTTGAATAGTAAGTTTGATTCGGCTGTTATGAGAAAATTGAACTTCCTGAAACTTTCTCAATCGATCTCATTAGCGCGTAACTACGACAATTCATAGCGAGCGCTATACATTCATGATCGTGAATTGCGCCACGAACTGTGGCTATAGCCTACGCACTAGGTTATAGCATTTATCCACTCTGTCTAGCGTTGATGTGGCGTTTTAAAGCATTGAATAAACATATTTTTACGACTAATCGCTTTAACTAAAATACTTCTGGGTTAAAATATAGCTAAATCGATTACAAGGAGTCTTACATGGCCGTTCACGAAATTACCCACCCGCTTATTGCGCACAAACTAGGGCTTATGCGATACGCTAAAATTAGCAGCAAAGACTTTCGCGAGCTTGCCTCTGAAGTAGGGAACCTTCTGACTTATGAAGCAACGCGAACACTGCCTACGGAAAGAGCGACGATTAAAAGCTGGTCGGGGGATGAGGTAGAAGTAAGACAAATTAAAGGTAAGAAAATTACTGTTGTCCCTATTCTTCGTGCTGGCTTAGGTATGCTTGAAGGCGTACTGGAACTTATTCCAAATGCGAAGATTAGTGTAGTCGGTCTGTACCGTGATGAAGATACACTTCAGCCAGTTGCCTATTTTGACAAGGTAGTAAAAAACATAGATGAACGTACCGCACTGATTGTTGACCCAATGCTGGCAACAGGCGGTACGTTGATTGCAACAATCGATCTTCTGAAAAAGAAAGGCTGTCGAAGAATAATGGGACTATTTCTTGTTGCTGCGCCTGAAGGCATTAAAGCCGTTGTTGAAGCACACCCTGATGTTGATATCTTTACCGCCGCAATCGATGATAGATTGAATGAGAAAGGCTATATCCTACCGGGATTAGGAGATGCTGGAGACAAAATCTTTGGCACGCGCTAAGAGCGAAAATCTCTAAAAATTAAGTCATTGAGCAATTTGTTACACAACTCATCGAATTAGCGCTAAATTTCACGCGTTAAACGTTTAAGTTAATGATATAGTCAGAGGGTAGTCAGAGCGCACGCTTGCTACCCTTTTTGGTTTTTAAATCTGGGTAGTTAGTTTCGTGAAAAGAGCTAAAAATAATGAATAAAACAAAACTTACCCTAAAAGATGTTGCTGAACAGTTGGGCGTTTCAACGGCAACCATTTCAAATGCATTTAACCGCCCGGACCAATTATCAAAAGCGAAGCGCGAAGAGATTTTAGCGCAGTGCAAAAAGATTGGTTACAGCGGCCCCAATAAAGCAGCACAGATCCTCAGAAAGGGCACATCAAATATTGTGGCTTTAGTATTAGCCGACAGCATTTCATATATGGTGAGTGACCCCGTCGCGAGTACTTTTATTAAAGGTGTTTCTTCTGCGCTTCAAGAAAATGGCAAGCATTTGTTACTGTACGCGGGCGACTCTGACAGCATTCTTGATGTTGTAGATTTTGTTGATGGTTTTATCTGTTACGGACAACCGCGCAACAGCAACTTGGTAGCGGAGTTGGCAGTGTCGCCAAAACCTGTGGTCACCGTTGACTTTGATATCGAAGACAAGCCATCTATTAATATTGATAACGAAGAGGCGGCCTATCGCGTTGCGTCTCATGCGTTAAATGAAGGTGACAATGTGGCAATCTTTGGGCTTCGCCTGATTGACTCGCCTTCTACATGTCGTATTTACGATAGTCCGTTGATTGACGTAGACAGCTCAATTGCTCACCGTCGACTAGATGGTTATTTAAGGGCCGCTGAAGAAAAGAACATCACGGTAAGCAATGAGCGTATTTGGCACCTTCCAGAAAGTGACAGACACTTTGCAAGACAGGCTGCCAAAGAAGTACTGACCAGCTCTCCAAGACCTAATGTGGTTTTGTGTATGAGTGACATTATAGCCCTTGAGCTACTTCACTTAGCCTTGGATATGAATATTAAGGTACCGGAAGAGCTGAAAATTACAGGGTTTGATGGTATTGGGGAAGCCGAGCGAGCGCGCCCGCGTCTTACTACAGTTTGCCAATCCAGCAGTGGCAAAGGCGTAGAAGCAACTAAAGCATTGCTTAATCAAGCAACAGCAAAGAGTACGCTGCCATTTGAATTGCAAGTCGGCGAGACGGTATAGGCTGAGCCAAGAGGTTCAGCCCGCGTTAAATAAGGTAGATTGCTTATCAAAGTTTAACGAGCAGCGATTGAAAAATGCGGCAAGTTTCTTTTCTTCAAAAAGATCGCCGCTTTCCTTCAAAGAAGCGGGCTGATTGAGTGCCGGTGGCGGGTATACACCATAGCCAGACAACAAACAGTGCCACGACGTAGTGCTGAAATGTCGACCAATACCTTGGCGCTTTATTTCCTCAACAATATCCCCTTTTCTGTACCACACATCAAGTAAACTAAGCAGTGATTCGGACAGCTTCATGTTAGCTCTGTTGTCTCTCCAATAGTCACTGTCGTTGCGCCCGTTTAGCTTGTAATGACACACGATATAATCTCGGACGCGTTCAAAGCGCTCTGAAACTTCCCGATTAAACGCCTGTCTCTGTTGAGCACTTGTTTCGTTGAACGAATAGTTGTCCGCGAAAAGCTCGATGCTCGTTTGAACTAGGTGTAGTGCGGTTGCTTCTAAAGGTTCAATAAACCCTTGCGACAAGCCTAGTGCAAGACAATTCTTCTCCCAGTGCCTTTCACATTGACCTACACGCATAGATAAATGCTTTGCTTCAACGTCGGTATTTTCCATCCCCAATGCGCGTCGCAATTCACATTCTGCAGCGTCTTTCTCTTGGTACTCCTGGCTATACACATACCCGTTTCCCGTGCGGTTGCGAAGCGGTATCTGCCAACGCCAACCGTTCGACATGGCAACCGATTCAGTTTCAACCGGTAAATTAGCGCATGCTGGTGTAGGCAACACAACGGCCGAGTCATTGAATAGGTTGTCACTAAAGTCCCTAAACGGTACGCCTAGCGTCTTTTGTAAAAGGAGCCCCGAAAAACCCGTGCAATCTATGAACAGGTCTCCATCAAGTTTTTGTCCGTCTTGACAGACGAGATGTGAAATGTCGCCAGATGGTGAGGTATGCACCGATTCAATATTACCAACAACGTGATATACGCCTTTTGATTTAGCGCGCTCGCGTAAAAATCGTCCAAGTTTTAGAGAGTCAAAGTGGTAGCCGTATTCTATATCGAATGGAAAATTATGTGAGGGAAGAGGGGCAAGGTTTTTCTTTGCCAAATACCCAGCCATAAGAAACTTATCAGGTCGAGTTTCAACATCGAGGCCCAGTCTTCTGGTTAAGGCGTTAACGTGAAATGCCCGTTCACTAAAAACATCTAACTGGCTAATAAAGGGGTGAGAATAGCTGTGTGAATCATTGCCATTCCAGCCCGTGAACTTGATATTAACTTTATACGTTGCTTGGCACTCTTCCATCCAATCATACTCAGGAATATCAAGAGTTTGAAAGAAACGCTTGAGAGTAGGTGTCGAGCCTTCGCCTACGCCTATAGTGCCAATGTCTTCTGATTCTATGAGTGTGATGGTCACAGCTTGATTAGCCCAGCGGTGAGCTAAAAGGTTGGCAGCCATCCAACCTGCTGTGCCGCCTCCAGCAATAACAATTCGGTGTGGTGTTGTCATTAAAGGCTCTGCAATAAAAGAAGGGTGAAATTAAACAGTATCAGAGTTGCGCATTACTGCCACACTTTACATGGCAGTAATGCAAGGCACGTATCCACTATCTAAAGGTGCGTGCCATTATTTTCGTGCGTTCAAAAGGGATGGTCCCTTTTAATAGAACGAATAGTTGAGGTTTAGCATATAAGAAGGACCAAACTCGCGGCGGAGCGTAACAATGCCCGCATCATCAATGGTTTCTTCTTTCTCATCAGTCAGGTTTACGCCTTGTAACGACACTCTTAGCCCTTCCAAGTACTCAATTCCGCTATCTGCAAAATCGTAGCTAATTTGAGCATCGACTTGGGTAACGGCGTTACGAGTTGCAGGCTCAATTTTGTTTGAACCTCCACGCTGATACGTAAGGAACTCAGAACGATCGGTTGCCGCAACCCTAATCTCAAAGCCGTTCATCTCATAGTACGCTGTAATGCTGTACGTATTGTCTGATTGGCCTGGAATGGCTGTTCCATCTTCAAGCTCCGCATCTAGGATTGTCGCAGAAGCGGCAATACCAAATCCATCCAGAGAGTCAGTGAGCATTCTCAAAGGAACATTGGCCGTTAGCTCAACCCCTTTCATTTCACCTTTTAGGCCATCTTCGAAGAATGAATAGAAGCCCTGGTCTGGCGGAGTTACTAAATCGCCCACTTCGTAAGGCGTGTCTTGCGGGCCGTAGTTACCCGCAACGTCCACTATCCTGTCATGGAATCCAGGGATGAAGTAGTTAGCACCGTCATTGGTCACGTCGTTCGTGAAATCAATAAGCTGGTTACCGTCGCGGGTCCAATTAACCAAATCTTTATAGAAAAGCGCAATTGAGACATAACCTTCTTCATCGAAGTAGTTTTCAAATGAAATGTCAAAGTTGTTGGCTTCTAACGGACGAAGGGTTGGGTTACCTGTAAATTTAGACCAAGGCGACCCGAACTCTCTCACCGCTGCCTCAGAATTTTCTGTGGCAATCAGTTCAATATTTTGATCAAACTTAACAAAGCCCGACGCTTTCATTTGGTCGATACGTGCTCGACTAATGGTTTTCGATGCCGCAAAACGCAAATAGCGATTCTCATTAAGTTCGACACTTACGTTCAGGCTAGGGAGGAAGTGAGAGTAATCATCGCCATCGGTAATAATACAGTCCGCATCAACCACTTCGTTGCCATCGTCGTCACACACGGCAAAGTTCGGGCCTACAATACCAATGAAACCCGTTGAGCTTTGGTCCGTTTGTACATATTGTGCACCCACGTTACCTTTTACATTGAAACCTTGAACTTCAGTCTCAAAGTCTAGCTGGGCGTATAATGTAGTTACTTCTTCATCAATGGTGTAGGTATCACCTAAACGATCAGGCTCTAGAAGCCCTGCATCATTAAGCGTATATTCACCATCGTTGTAAGGGGCAAAGCCGTCGTAGGCTACAACGTAACCCATGCCAGCCCAGGTTAAGTCAGCTAAGCCGTTGTACAGATACTGCTCAGGGATCGCTTCAGAAAATGGATAAGATGAAGCGGTTGCGAAGAAACCTTTGTTATCTTTTGCTTTGTATCGGTCGCTATAGTTTACGCCGGCCGTAAAAGTGTTGAAGATTCCCCAATCTACATAACCAACTGCCTCAAAACGTATTGTGGTCAACTCTTCTTCAAAATCAGCAAAGTTCAGGAAGCCGTCTTGGGCGTTGAAATAGCTGTAAGGTTGACCATTTGCCTGTAAAACATCGGTGGTAAACTGATCGGCAATGTTAGCCATACCGCCCCCCCAAACTTGAGGACCCGCAAGCTGTAACATGGTGGGATCAGAGAATGCATCAAGGCCGCTACTGCCGGTAAAGTAAATACCATCTGTGCTCATTTCGAATTGACGTGAACCTAATTGCCCTTCGCCGAGCGCACCAGAACGCGCTAAACCAGCGTATGATTCACCACGCAAGTCACGTTTGTTCGACTCACTGTCTGCCACATCTAAAGTAAGAGACCACTCATCGGTTATGTCGTATTTGATATTTAAACCGAAGGTTTGAAGCTCGCCATCTTTTTGCGCGGGATCTGTACGCAGTACTGGATTCGCGTTAACTTGCGTGCCCGAGTTGTTAATGCCTGTACCACTTACATTTGCCGCAGCGAAGGGTTCGATGAAACCGCGAATCACACCTGAGTCGGAATAATCAATATCTAGCGCATCAAAAACAATGTCTAGTCTATCGGTGGGACGCCATTGAAGAATGGCTGAAATCGTGTCGCGTTCTAGCACGCGGCTAATGGCCTGAGTGTCTAAACCAAACGGAAGCACCTGACCATCGTCATTCTCACCATATCCCCAAACACCGTATTTTCTCTCGTTTCTGGGGGACTCCGTTGATGCAATGGCAAGTGCGAGACCTACCGTGTCATCTGCAAACTTTTCTACAAAGGAAAGGGCAAAACGGTTGCCGCTATTGTCGAACTCTGGATTATCTGAATCGTTGCCACCAAGTTCGTAGACCCCAGTGACGGTAAGGGTTTCCTGGGCTGCTAGAGGGCGTACCGTTTGCAAGTCTACTGTACCGCCAATACCTTGGACAATAAGCGAAGCGTCAGAGGTTTTGTAAATTGTGGCACCTGTCATGATTTCAGCAGGGTATAAGTCGTACTCTACGCCACGGTTATCGCCAATACCGATAAGCTCTCGTCCGTTCAGCGAGGTGCCGGTAAAGTCTTCTTTGAAGCCACGTACCGAAATACCAGACGTTCGTCCCCCAACGCGCTCGCCTGAAAGGCCTGGCAAGCGGGCAAGTGATTCTGCGATTGAAGAGTCTGGAAGCTTACCAATGTCTTCTGCGGAAATGGCCTCAACAATGGAGTCGTTGTCCATTTTCACCGCTTGGGCGCGCATCAAAGAGCCTCGAATCCCCGAAACTTGAATAATTTCTACTTGTTCGTCGTCTGGTGTGTCTTGTGCTACTACTGAACCGCTGTTAAGGGCGGCGGTAATTGAAATAGCGATTAACGCAGGTTTAAACGTACTGGTGTGCTTCATGAGTCATACCTTGCTGAGTGTGTTAAACAAAGGTTTTATTATTTACAACGTTTTAACAATAGTAGTTGTTTTACTCATACGCAAGTGTTTTCTTAATTGTTTAAGAAAAGTGTTTTCAAATATAGGGCATAAACGGCTACTCGTGGCTAGCAAGAATGCTTAATGCTTTTTCTTGCTACCTCTAAATAGTACCGAGAAAGTTTGGATAACGCCGATTGAAATCTGGCAAAGAGCAGAAGGGGGAGTGGCAAATTTTTTAGAGAATGAGAAGCGGACAATAAATGCTATAGCCCGCAACAGATATGAGGTTCAATGACCGCTTATGTTAGTTAGGTTACTTGACGTTGGGGTTTAGTCCCAAACCAGTTCTTTAAAATGCTTGCGACACATTGATTCATAGGTGTCGTTGCCGCCAATTTGTACTTGATCACCATTTTTTACTGCATTGCCATTTTCGTCTAAACGCACCACGAAACTTGCTTTTTTACCGCAATGGCAAACGGTTTTTAGTTCAGATAGTTTATCTGCCCAAGCCAGCAAATAATGACTGCCTTCAAAGGTTTCACCTAAAAAGTCGGTACGCAGGCCGTAGGCTAGTACCGGCACATCAAGTTCATCAACTACGTCCACTAGCTGCTTTACTTGTGCCTTTGTTAAGAACTGTGCTTCGTCAATAAAAATGCAGTCGGGCTTTAACGCTTCGCAGTCTTTGCTTATTGAGGCAAACAAGTCATCGCCTTTTGCGTATAGCTTGGCATCTGCTTGTAAGCCGATACGAGAAGTGACTTTCCCAACGCCGTATCGATCATCAAGCGCTGCGGTATAAATCACTGAATGCATACCGCGTTCACGGTAGTTATAAGCTGATTGGAGGAGTGATGTAGACTTCCCTGCGTTCATTGCAGAGTAATAAAAATAAAGTTGAGCCATGGTTATTAGTAGTTTTCGTTATACCAAGAAATAAGGTCGTTGGCGTTCATTGGTCTAGCGAAGTAAAAGCCTTGCAAATAATCGGTTCCAAGCTGCGATAAATGTTGCCTTTGCTGCTCAGTTTCGATGCCCTCTGCAATGGTTTTACAGCCAAACTCTTTAGCCATTAAAAGTGTTGCTCTTATTATGGTATCACTCTCTTCAGAGCTATTCTGTATAAAAGAGCGGTCAATTTTAATAAAATTGAATGGCATAGATTGAAGACGGTTTAAAGATGAATAACCTGTACCAAAGTCATCAATTGATATTTTGACATCACGGGCTACAAGTTCGCTCACTCGTTTAGTCACTAGATCTTTATCAATAGCGAATACGCTTTCAGTTATTTCTAGATAGAGGCGTTCTGGTGAAATTTTAGTTGTGCTGAGGGCATTGTCTAAAACTTTAAAGAAGCTGTCATCGAGCAGCTGCGCGACTGATACATTTATCGACATTGCGAGACCGGGTTTGAACTGCCAATGCGAAAGGTCGATAAGCGCTCTATTTAATACCCACGCACCTATTTCTGGCATTAGCCCGCTGCGCTCTGCAAGGGGGATAAATACCGCAGGAGAGATATTTTCTCCGTCGCAGTTCCACCGTAAAAGCGCTTCTACTGACGACAAGGAGTTTGTCGTGACGTCAATGATAGGTTGATAAAAAACAGTAAACTCACTATTTTCAATGGCTAATCTTAAGCGTTCACAAAGGCGCTGCTCTCGCTTTATTTCGTTGTGCAACGTTTCGTTAAATACGCCAATAGAGCCTCTTTGCTTACGCTTTTGATCATACATAGTCAGGTCGGCCTGTTGAATTAAATCAACAGCGCTGTCGCCATGAACGGGGAACATAGCGATGCCGATAGTGGCGTCTAACGTTACCTGATTGTCGTTCGCAATAATGGGAATAGTGACGCCACTGCGCATAGCGTGTGCTACGGCCTTTGCGGTATCAACATTAGCATAAGGAATTACGGCGACGAATTCGTCTCCTCCCCATCTTCCTAGGTGATTTTCTTCCGTATAGTTACGAAGTCTGTTGGCAATTTCGGCAAGGACAATATCGCCGACTTTATGTCCTAAACTGTCGTTAACTTGCTTGAATCCGTCTAAGTCGATAAATAAAAGGGCGAGCGAGTTATCAAGGGCACGTGTAGTGTCTATCAAATTGTTGAGATGCTTGAGAAAGCCATTGCGATTAAGCAAATTTGTCAGTGGATCTCTGTTAGACAACCGATATAAATCCGCCGTTCTTCTTTCCACTTCCGCTTCAAGGTTGGCGTTAGATGCATCGAGCTTTTCGTTTGAAGCTATGAGTAGTTTGTTTACTTTAACTGTTTCACTACGCTCAATACGCATCTGTTCCATCAAACTATTATTCTTAGCTTTAAGGTGTAACGTACTGATGAAAAAGCGATGGTAGCGAAAAGCACTGGCGAAAATACCAAACCAGAAAACCAAGCCAAGCACACCTAAAACAAAAAATTTCCCGCTAGCATCTATTAACGCACATAACGACATAGGTACAAGAAGAGCAGTAGAGTAGAATCCGACGAGTTTTATGTTCGGAGACAGGACGGTTCCAGCTCCTCCGGACATAGCGGCGAGTACAACCATAGTCGCTGCTAGTTCGACAGTTGTCATGGATGAATAGAAAAGCACTGAATAAAGCGCCCAAATACAACCCGTAACATAGAGACCGGTCGAAAACCGAATCAAAGCAGGGCGCGGGTTATAAGCTTTTCCTGCCAAATTAGTGCGCCAATATAATGCATCAATTAGCCTCAGAAGTGAGACGCACACCATTACTCCCCAAATCTGTAGTTTATTTGCAAATGTTGAAGGGGAGTCGCTTTCAAAGAAAAATACCAGGCCAGAAAAGGCAAATATCGTCATCAAGAAGCCGACAAAGCTATTGCCAATTAGCATGTCGGTTGTGTCTCGTTCTATTTCAGTTTGTGATATCGATTCTTGATACGTGTTCAACCGGATAAAGCCTTAATTACATTGTGATTCAAATTTAATGCATTACTTCAAAAGCAAATTTAGTCGTACAGAGTAGCGGGAAGCGTACAAACTTAAGTGCACTAAATGATTGTAGTATAGGCTAAATATAATGCATATGACGGGGGCATTTTAAAATTCGACTAAAGCAACCCGCTTTTAGTCTATCTATGTTTTTCACAGTTCGTTCTAAATACCTGAAAATGTAGTGTTCTTAATCGATATTGCTTTTTGTTTCTTATCTGCGATGTGAACTGCTAAATATAGCTAAAACTTTAGTATATAAAAGTTAAATAAGGCGCTGCGCAAGAGTAAAAATTCTTCACAGGATGTTTACAATGTTGTTCCTTTGTTATAAATTCTTAATCGATTAAGTTTGAATTGTGTTGCCGCCTCCCTACGTTAAAGGGGCAGAGGCTACCTTGGATTTAACAAATTCAACACATTGCCGGAGAAAAAATGAACAAAAATCACACACTCAACGCTTTGACCCTAGCGATTTGCGCCGCTTTTTCGGGCTCGGTTATCGCACAGGAATCATCAACAGCTGATGCTGACGCAAAGTCGAAAGAAAAATTCGAACAGATTGTGGTTACCGCTGCACCGGGTGGTGCAACGATGCAAGAAGCTAGTGTTTCTGTAAGTGCATTCGACGAAGACGATATTCTTAAACTAGCTCCCCGTTCTACCGCTGAGGTATTTCGCGCGTTACCCGGTATTCGTGCCGAGTCTTCAGGCGGTGGCGGTAACGCAAATATTACTATTCGCGGTATTCCACTTGCGACGGGTGGTTCTAAATTCTTGCAAATCCATGAAGACGGTTTACCTGTTTTAGAATATGGTGATATTAACTTTGGCAATGCCGATAACTTTTTACGCTACGACTGGTCAGTAGCGAATGTGGAAGCAGTGCGCGGTGGTTCAGCGTCAACATTCGCAAGTAACTCGCCAGGCGGTGTTATTAACCTGATCAGTAACACGGGCGAAGTAGGTGGCGGTGCCATTGGAACGTCATTTGGCGTCGATTACGAAGAGTTTCGTTTAGATTTTCGCTATGGCGGTGAAATTAGCGACGACCTTTACTACCACATTGCTGGCTTTGCCCGTGGTGGAGAGGGCCCGCGAGAAACGGGATACAATGGCGATCAAGGCGGTCAGGTTAAGTTCAATATCACTAAGATGCTAGATAACGGTCACATCCGTTTCTTCTATAAAAACCTCGATGACAAAGTATCAACATACCTTCCTTCTCCGGTATTGGTGAAAGGCGATGGTGAATATGGCCCAGTACCTGGTTACGATGCCAGCTCACAGGCATTAAACTCAGCTTACAACACAAACATTTCTACTTTTGACAGCTATGGTAATCCAGAGAATCGCGACGTTCGCGATGGCATCGAATCAAAAGTAAACTCATTTGGCGTTGAAGTTGACCTCGAAGTGGCTGAAAACTTGTTCTTATTAAACAAGTTCCGTATTTCAGATATCTCAGGTGGTTTTATTGCTCCATTTACTGATGGATTCCCAGCGGGCCCTGGCGATGTATCGAATTTCGCTTCTGCACTTTGTGCCGGCGCTACTGACGGTGACGGTAATGCGCTGAATTGCGACAGCACAAGTGTTGTACTCGCGAACGGACCTGGCGCTGGTGAAGTGTACACAGGACAAGCATTTACAAACCTTCAGTTCGACACAAGAATCAACGATCTGGGTAACATGATCAACGATTTCAGCTTGCGTAAAGAATTTGATAATGGTATCGACCTCACAGTAGGTTATTACTACTCAAACCAGGACATCGCCACAAGCTGGTCAAGCTGGCAGACATTTATACAAACTCTAGACGGTGACAATTCACAGCTTCTAACAATTACAGATGGCGATGGCGTGGAACTTGTTTCAAACGGTTTATTGTCACCAAGCTTCCTTTCGTGGGAGTGGGACTTAAACTATGTAACAAAAGCGCCGTACATGAACGTTGGTTTTGAATTTTCAGATAACATTCTTATTGATGCATCGGTACGTCATGACACGACCGAAGCTTCAGGTGAACTCATCAGCTCGTGCTGCGGCGGAAATGCTGACTTCGACCTAAACGGTAACGGAACTATTGAGCAAATTGAAGATGCTTCAGCAATCAACAGCGGCTTCGTTAGCGGTGGTGTTATCAACTTAAATCGCGCAGGTGCGTCATCTCAAATTGTTGATTACAGCGCGAATAATACGTCTTATTCAATCGGTGGTTCGTACCTGCTAAGCGCCAGTCAGACATTTTTTGCCCGTTACTCAAAAGGTGGCCGTGCCATTGCTGACCGCCTACTTCAAATTGGCGGTACGTTGAACGCGGATGGTAGCCTAACAAGCACAACTTCAGGTTACGACACAACCAAGCAGTTCGAAATTGGTTACAAGTACGGTACTAAAGACCTAATGGTTAACGCTACTTTGTTTGATACTGTTACTGAAGATACGCAAGCAGAAGTAACAAGTGGTCTAACTTTCATGCGTGAATACGAAGCAACTGGTCTTGAGCTAGAAGGTCGTTGGAATGCAACTGACAATTTTGTGATGTCAGGTAACTTAACATGGACAGATGCTGAAATCAGTAAAGATGTTAATGACCAATCGCTCGTAGGAAATACGCCTCGACGTCAAGCTGATTTGATCTGGACTATTACACCTGAGTATGTCACTGACAATTGGTCAGTTGGTGCTTCGCTGCAAGGTTCGACAGAGTACTACGTACAAGATAATAATGACCTGAAACAAGAAGGCTATAACCTTGTAAACTTATTCGCTACGTATTGGGTTAATGACCAGTTTTCAGTGTCGTTAAACATGAACAATGCTACAGACGAATTTGTAGTAACTGAAGTAGAAGGAACACCTTTTGGAGAGATTTCAACAGGTGATTATGTCCGCGGAAGACCGCTAAATGGTCGTACTACGGTACTGTCGCTTAAATATATGTTCGACTAACGAGCAAATATCTAGTGCGAAGATACTAGTTATTGTTCAATTAACGCCCGCAATTGATGCGGGCGTTTTCTATTTATTCACTCTCCGCGGCTTTGAGTAGCTGAAGCTGCTTGGCGATTGCTGCAGAAAGTTGGTCAATTAAGTGGCTATGTTTCTTATGAATAACGTGTACCAATTCGTGTTCCACTAGAGGTATATACTCAATTCCAGATTGATCGAAAATGGCTTCTTCAGAATAGTCACTCGGTAAAATAGCGTAGCCAAATCGCCCGTTGAGCAGTAAATTTATGACGTGGTGAAAGTCATCAAATTCAAAGATGTTGGCATTTAACTCGCCAGGTTTGGCGTGCATATTGAAGAAAAATCGGATAGTGACGGCTATTGCCTTATCTGGTTGTTGAATGATGCTTTTACTGCACTCAGCTCCCCGTATACACAATAGAAATGATGTGCCATGAGACAGTGCTGGAGGGACAATTACAATGTTATTGTCAGGCTGAGACACTACGTCATAGCGAGTAATATCTGCATCTGTCATTCCTTCATTCAAAAGCCGTAAGCCTCTTTCCCCACCCACTTTTTCGAATGTAACCTCAATGCCGATATCTTGATACGCACGTGCTATTAGGGGTTTATAGAAGCTACTTACTCGAGGATGAGTTAGTTCTCCAATGACGAAGTTAGTATCATCGTGCTGGGCACTGGCGTTTGAATTGAATAGCAGCGACGAGATAAAGAGAATAAAGAATGTTGAAACGGTTTGAATGCCAATAAAGCGCATCGTTTTCACTTTACAAATCCTTGTTTAAGAAAACCACGATAAGCTAAGGGTAGAGTACGAACGAAACAATAGAAAGGTAATTTAACGGGCAAATAAAAAGCCCCATCTCAAGGATGGGGCTTCGTTAATCAAGTTACTGCAATTATGACAGTTTACGCAGCGTTTTGACCGCCGTCGATTGCTTTAAGCGTTTGAGACGCTGGAACAAGTTCCATATCGAACGTGTATTCGTCTACACGAACTGCTAGCTTGCGTTTTTCGTTATAGTCGTGAAGCTTAGCAGCTTCATCAGCCGTTACTACGCCTTTTTCTTGAAGCTTGTTAAGTGCATGTTCAAAAGAAATGAACGGCACTACAGGCTCTTTGCGAAGTGCTTTTTGCACTTTGCCAAGAAGGTGCGCTACCGCGTGCTTCGCTTTAAACGCTTGCTCGTTGATGTCGTTGCCATCTCCAGGCGTAACGCGAACAAGGTGAGTAAGCTGCTCTTTCACGCTGTTATCTTGCATAGACGCGATAGAAAGCTCTCGCACTAGGTCATCGCTGATACCCGCAACACTATTGGTGTAGGTATTTGTAAGAAGACGCATTAGACCACGTGTCGCCGTGTTCGGGAAATTGTTGATAAAGTTGACAATTGCCTGATCAGCTTGTTGTAAAGACCACTGCATAGCGTATTCGAAATACGGTAGCGCAAGTTTTCTGTCTTCAATGCGCTGCTCGTAGAAACGAATTGCCGCCATTGCACCGTATAGGTAGCTCATTACGTCACCTAAACGTGCTGATAAAAGCTCAGCTTTCTTAAGGTCACCGCCTAACACAGCAAGTGACAAGTCAGCAAGTGGAGCTAGTTTTGCAGAAATGCTGTTAACACGCTTCTCATACTTGCGAACTTCTGGTAGTGCAGACTCGCTCTCGCGTAGGAAAGGAAGGTAGCCTTTACCTAGGCTGCGGAATGCATTTTTAACGCTGAAGCCAACTGTTTTACGAAGTACTTTGTTGAACTCTGCATCCGCAGAACTTTCGTTGCTGTGGATTAGGTCAACCATGTCTTTAAGGTAAGGGTGACAACGCATTGCACCTTGGCCAAAGATCATCAGGTTACGGGTAAGAATGTTTGCACCTTCTACCGTAATCGCGATAGGAAGCGCAGCATAGCCGCCCGCTAACGTATTCTGAGGGCCGCGTTGAATCGCTTTACCTGCCTGGATGTCCATAGCAGAGTTCATCACATCACGACCTAATTCAGTCATGTGATACTTAGCAATAGCGGTGACTACTGATGGCTTCACGCCTAGGCCTAGACCTTCAGTTGTAAGAACACGCATCGCCTCAAGTAAGAACGTCTTACCCGCGATGTCTGCCATTTTCTCTTGAATACCTTCAAAGCGACCAATTGGAAGACCAAACTGTTCACGTACGAAAGAATATTCAACCGTGCCTTTAAATGCAGATTGTGCAGTCGCTACGCCCATTGCTGGAAGTGAAATACCACGACCTGCACCTAGACAGCTAACTAGCATCTGCCAACCACGACCAATGTTCTTTTGACCACCAATGATGAAGTCCATAGGAATGAACACATCTTGACCACGAGTAGTACCGTTGTAGAAGCGTACACCCATTGGGTCGTGACGGTTACCAAGCTCAACACCTGGGTGAGACTTAGGTAGAAGGGCACAGGTAATGCCAAGCTCTAGTTTGTCGCCAAGTAGTTGGTCTGGATCGAATACTTTAAACGCAAGACCTAGTACGGTCGCAATTGGTGCAAGTGTAATGTAGCGCTTGTCCCAGCTTACGCGTAAACCAAGCACTTCTTCACCGTTGAATTCGCCTTTAGTCACGATAGCCGCGTCAGGAATCGCACCTGCGTCAGAACCTGCTTCAGGGCTGGTAAGCGCGAAGCACGGAATATCGCGACCGTCTGCTAAACGAGGTAGCCAGTAATCTTGCTGCTCGGTCGTACCGTAGTGCATAAGAAGCTCGCCTGGGCCTAATGAGTTAGGAACCATTACGGTTACTGCAATTGCACCGCTTTTCGCTGCGATAGTGGCAACGATTGTAGAGTTTGCATACGGGCTGAACTCAAGACCACCAAATTTCTTTGGAATGATCATAGAGAAGAAACGGTTCTTACCTAGGAAGTCTAAAACGTCCTGTGGAATGTGCTTGCCGTTGCCTAGTTCAAAATCATCGATCATGTTCAGCAACTCGGTTACTGGACCGTCCATGAATGCTTGTTCTTCTGCGCTCAGTTTTGCCTGAGGGATATCGCGTAGTGCCTGCATGTCAGGCTTACCCTGATAAATAGAAGATTCAATCCACACGTCGCCTGCATCTAAGGCTTCTTGCTCTGTGATTGAAATTGGGGGTAATACTTTCTTTAAGCTAGTTCTGATACTCATAATAACTCATCCGCTCATCTGACCAGTTGTGTTCTTTTATACTACAACAAATTCACAAAAGATCAAAAAAATTCGCTACATCAAGCCCTGTACAACATGTTTCGTCATTTTTATCAATGGGTTATTCTTAATATAAAGAGGCTTGTTTATAGTGAAATATACGCATGTGAGAATTTTATGGATAATTAAATTTTTGTGTGGGTTATGTTAATTACTGTTTTGAATGTAAAATTTCCTTATACAAGACTAAGGACGTTGTGATGCCCCATAAATATAACCGTCTGCCTTTCGCTATCCGGTCGCCTATTATTTCGCTTGCTCTCGTTTTCATTGTCACTGTGGTCGCAATGATTGGGGCTCAGAATTTGTATTTTAGAGGCGATTATAAAGTGTTCTTCGAACCAGATAATCCTCAGCGGCTCGCCTTTGAAGAAATGCAGAACATATTCAATAAAAGTGAAAACGTAGCGTTTATGATTGTTCCTGAGGACGGCGAAGTACTTAAGCCTGCTACGCTTGAGCTTGTCGTCGAACTTACCGAACAAGCGTGGCAATTGCCCCTTTCTACAAGAGTCGAGTCTATATCTAATTTTCAACATACCTATGACGAAGATGGGGATTTGGTGGTAGAGGATTTAATAACCCAGCAATCTTTGAGTGCAGAGGCTATTAATGATATCGGTGATGTTCTTACCAATAGCACAGAGCTCTACGGTCGTTTAATTTCTAGATCAGCTGATGTGACGGTGGTGGATACGACTATTCAGTTGCCAGACGGAGATCAAACACAGCAAGTTATCGAAATTGCCGCTGCGGCAAAAGAAATGAAAAGCATGTATGAAGCCAAGTACCCAGGGCACAACATATATCTGACCGGTATGGTCGTAATGAACGACGCATTTGCTGTTGCAGCTCAACAAGACGCGGAAACACTTATTCCACTTATGTTTTTGCTGATTTTTGTTGCCATCGCTCTCATTGTCCGCTCGTTATGGGCCGCAGCATTTACCATTGTTGTTGTTTTAGTGTCAGTCGCTATTACCATCGGGATTACCGGCTGGTTCGGCGTTTATTTGAGTACCGCCACTGTTAACGCACCTACAATGATCACTACCCTTGCTGTGGCGGACTGCATACATATTATTGTCGGCGTAAAGTATTATCTGAGCCAAGGGCTAGGAACAAAAGAAGCGATACAGAAGAGTATAGATGTAAATAGAAAGCCAATATTTATAACCAGTATCACGACTGCAATCGGATTCATCATGCTCAATTTTTCAGCAGTGCCAGTGCTTGCTCATTTGGGCAATATGACAGCACTTGGTGTAATGTTAGCCTGCGTTTTTTCACTTACGATACTGCCTTCTCTGCTGACCTTGCGCCCCCTTAAGGCTTCTACAGCAATTCGCAATACTGTGTTTAAGCATTGGGCGCTAGTAGTTAATACGCATCATCGCAAGTTACTTCCTTTATCGCTTATCGTAATTGCTGGCATTAGTTTATTTGCGACAAACAATGTTTTAAATGATGTGGCAGTTAAATATTTCGATGAACGCAGTACCTTTAGGCAGGCGGTGCAAGTCAACGAAGAAAAGCTCGGTGGAATGTCTAACATTGATTTCGTTATATATACGGATACCCCATACGGCATTACAGAACCCACATTTTTGCAGCAGATTGACTCGTTTGCAGAGTGGCTTAGGGCGAGGGAAGAGGTTAATCATGTCCTCTCATTTACTGATACACTTAAACGATTGAACAAAAACATGAATGGGGATAACCCTGATTACGCTGTTATACCTACAGACGGAGAGTTGGCCTCTCAATATTTGCTGTTGTATGAGATGTCTTTACCGTTTGGGTTAGACCTTGGAAATCAAATTGATATTGATAAGTCTGCTCTTCGGGTCATTGCGGTAATAGATAATCTAGGTAGTCGAGATATCACGGCCTTAGAAAAAGAGGCTAAAGCATACTTTTTAAGCCAGACAAACGGGTATCGTATCGAAGCGGCTAGTCCACCTCTCATGTTTGCGCACATTGGCGAGCGCAATATGAAAAATATGGTTTGGGGGAGTGTATTTGCGCTGGTTCTAATATCAATACTCATACTATTCGCCCTTAAGTCGATAAAACTGGGCGGTATTAGTTTAATTACTAATTTATTACCTGCTGCAATAGGTTTCGGTGTTTGGGGGCTAATCTCGGGTGAAATAAATATGGCCTTGTCTGTTGTAATCAGCATGACGATGGGCATTATTGTCGACGATACAGTTCACTTCTTAACGAAATATCAAGTGGCGAAATCACAAGAATTATCTGCGGCAGACAGTGTTGTTTATGCGTTTGAAACCGTAGGTATGGCATTAACAACTACTACAGTTGTACTAGCAATGGGGTTTGCAGTACTAGCGTCTTCAAGTTTCGTTTTAAATGCCCATATGGGTATGTTGACGATTATCATTATATTGGCGGCGCTATTGGTTGATTTTATTTTCTTGCCAGCTTTACTTGCATGGTTGGGAGATTCAAAGACGGTCCATAAGGAGTCTTAATATGAAGAGATTATCGAAAAAGTTTTTTTTACTAATCGTATTTATCGCGGTGCATTTTAGCGTAGCTGCAGAGATTCAGGGGGACGAAAAGGCTATTGCCATAGCAAAAGAGCGTAAAGCAAGAGACATTGGCTGGGGTACAAACGAAGCTAAGGTTCTTATGGTGCTGAAAAATGCACAGGGGAATGAAGCAACTCGAGAGCTCAAAGTTAAGACATTGGAAGTAGTGGACGATGGTGACAAAGCATTAACTATCTTTGAATCGCCTCGTGATGTGAAAGGTACTGCTTTTCTCAGCTTTTCACATGCGTTGGAGGCAGATGAACAATGGATCTTTTTGCCAGCATTGAAGAGAGTTAAAAGAATATCATCTAAAAGTAAAAGCGGCCCCTTTGTCGGGAGTGAATTTGCGTTTGAAGATATGACCTCGTTTGAGGTAGAGAAATTTTCTTATGTGTTTTTAGGTGAAGAAAAAGTAAATGGAGAGGAGTGTTATGTTCTAAAGCAAACTCCTCAATATGAGTTTTCTGGTTATTCGTACCAAAAAGTGTGGATAGATAAATCACATTATCGCGTACAAAAAATAGAATTTTATGACCAAAAAGAAGCGTTGTTGAAAACGCTTGAATTATCTGATTATAAGCTTTTTAAAGATAAGTATTGGCGACCAATGAAAAGCTTTATGCGCAACGTACAGACTAGGAAGTCAACGTATCTGTTAACTGAAGAGATGTCCTTTGATACAGAACTAACAGACAGTGACTTTGATAAAAACAGTTTAAAGAGAGTTAGATGATTAGAAAAATTCTCGGCCTCGCACTCTCGGTAAGTTTAACCCCCTCAATCAATGCGGTAGAAGTGACAGGTTCAGCCGGCGTTGATTTGCGTTATTACTTACAAGATGCGTTATATCCACAGCAAGAGCGCACATATAGCTCACTATTTGTCTCTCCTGAGCTCTATAGTGAGTTCAACGAAGGGCAAGATACGCTTATTTTCAAACCATTTTATCGTGTTGATGAGCACGATTCTGAGCGAACTCATGGCGACATCCGAGAGTTACAATGGGCACACTATCAAGATGACTGGGAAACAAAAGTTGGTATAGGTAAGGTTTTTTGGGGCCAGACAGAGTCACTTCACCTTGTTGATATTATTAACCAGACTGATGCGGTTGAATCGGTTGATGGGGAAGACAAACTAGGCCAGCCAATGGTTAGTTTTTCCTATTTTTCCAACTACGGCAATTTCTCTGCTTTTGTTCTTCCGTATTTTAGAGAACGCACGTTCCAAAGCAGTGAAGGGCGTATACGTCCACCTTTGGCAATTTCTGATGCGATTTATGAATCATCCAATGAAGAAAGCAACGTTGACTATGCCTTGCGTTGGCAGTCATCAATTGGTGATTGGGAAGTGGGATTGTCATATTTTACAGGAACGACAAGAGAGCCTGAGTTGGTAACCACTCAATCTTCTGATGGAACAGTGTCTATAAATCCTTTTTACGCCCAAATTGATCAAGTGGGCTTGGATCTTTTAAAGGTGAGCGGCGCATGGTTACTTAAACTTGAGAGTATTTATCGTAAAGGGCAGTCTGAGGACTTTACAGCCGTTGTTGCTGGATTCGAATATACCCAAGAGGGCGTCCTTGGCAGTCGTTATGGTTTAGGTTATTTGGCTGAGTATCAGTATGACCAGCGAGATGATAACTTTTTCGCTATTGGCCAAAACGACTTAATGTTAGGGTTGCGAATTATTGCCAATGATATCGCTGGGTCGGAAATATTGTTGGGTTTTGTAAAAGACTTGGATGAAAAATCCACCTATTCCGCATATCTTGAGGCAAGCAGTCGATTGTCTGCCAACTGGCGCTGGAAAGTGGACGGGTATTTCTTTTCATCGAATGACGAAGAAGATCCATTTTTCTTCTTAAGACGTGATGACCACGTCCAATTTTCATTAGAGTACTATTTTTGAGGTTAGGGATTGAATGAAGCGGTTTGTATGGATAGTTGGTGTTGTATTCTTAGGGTTTTCTCAGGCCTATGCTGCACCAAAAAACTATGGATTAGTCACAATAGCCTACAATGATTTTGACACGTCTGGCGTTAACGACAAAGAATTTGCTTATAGTGCAGCTTTTGGAAAACAAATACATAAGCAGTGGTATGCAGAGTTAGGTTATTTGAACCTTTTCGATTTTTCGAATGATTACGGCGAAGCCACAGGAGACGCACTATATTTATCTTTACTCGGTAAAGCTAGCGGGGCTACTGGCGAGTTATTTTATAAAGTCGGGGTTGCTAAGGTGGATGTCGATATTGCAATGCAGTGTGGAGATGGAGACGCCTCAATCGTATGTAGTCAACAAAACAGTCTGGCAGCTGGAATTGTAGGTTTAGGCTATGACTATTATGTAGGTCTTAGATCAATGGTACGCATTGAATATACCCATATGTCGGGTGAAGATAGTTTTTCGACAAATATGTTTAATATCGGCTTTAGGTATAACTTCAACTGACCTCTATTAGGTTTGAATCCAAATATCGTTTGGTGGTGTAAAAATAGATAAATTCTCAACAATGGATTTACAATGAAAAACGAATTAGACAGCAAGTTCTTACTTCAGGTTTTCGACAAGATCCGCCAGCATGGCGCGAAAGAAAATGAACAGTATAAGCTTAATGGGATCACTGCGTTTACAGATCACGATGGCTATACGCTTTACATTGAAGACGTTAATGTGAAGCTGCAGTTCGGCTTTCACAATCAATACCATTTTGACTATGACTCAAAAGAGCAATATGAATCGTTTGAGAAAAAGTTGAAGCAAATCGATAAAGAATATTAGTGACCTGATTTCAGTTTGTATTGATAACAAGCAATATGTTTCTTAAGCAGAGAGAGCAAGTGTGGGCTCTCTCTGCTTAAGTGCTTCTATTAATCGCAAGAGCACTGTGGGCTGTCTGTCTAAATTAGCCCCACCAAAAACCTTCTGCTACAATGCCGCCCACTTCGTTTCAAAGGATACAGACATTGGCGACGGCAATTAAAGCTCCTAAATTTAAACTAGCATTTTTAGGCCCTAAGTTTTGGCCTGTATGGTTAGGTGTTTTCGTTCTTTATACAATTACATGGTTGCCTTTACCCGTGATACGCGCTATCGGTGGCGGTACCGGTAAACTTATCGCATTAATTGTTCCTAAACGGGCAAAAGTCGCAAAGCGTAATTTGACGCTCTGGAACCCTACACTTTCCGCCAGTGAAGTAGAGGCGCTTTACAAAGAAAATGTACGGCGTACAGGCATGGCACTATTTGAAACTGCTATGGGATGGTGGTGGCCTAGCTGGCGCGTAAAACGAGCCATTGTGATTGAAGGCACTGAGCATGTTGAAGCGGCTCTTGCAAATGGGAAAGGTGTCTTTGGTATGGCACTCCACAATATGAATCTGGAATTTGCCTGTAGAGGTATTGGCTTCTTCCGTCCAAGCATCGCGTTTTATCGCAAACACAACAACCCTCTCGTTGATTACCTTCAGTATCATGGGCGAAACCGCTCGAACAAATACATGATTGATAAGCGCAACGCAAAAGCCTTACTTGCTGCTCTTGACGATAAAGAACTTTGTTTGTATTTGCCCGACCAGGATTATGGCCCGAAACAAAGTATCTTTGTGCCATTTGGTGGGGTGAAAGATACCGCGACAACTACAGCAACGCTGATGTTTATTCGACGTAGTCACTCTGAGCCAATGATCATCACGTCGCAATACACCAAACGCGGTTACAAAATTAAAATCTATCCACCGCTTTCTCAGTTAGGCGATATGGAAGACGCTGAAGCACTAACATTACTGAATCAACATGTAGACGCTGCGGTTAAAGAACAGCCAGAAAGCTATTTGTGGATGCACAAGCGATTTAAAACCAGACCGGAAGGTAACCCTGAATCGCTGTATAAATCACTATAGCTGTGTATGAATAAATACCTAGCGATGAAAATTAGATAAATAGAATAATAGGCTTTCCGTTCGAAGGTAGACTAAAATAGAAGAATTATGCTTAAGTTCATTCACATAGCATAAGCTGATTTTCGATTAAAAGTGGCTACACATTGGTAAGGTATGGGACAGGCAAGTTATTCAAGTTCATCGTTTTGGGCAAAGCAAATTGGCATAGCAGCAGTGCTTGTTATCATTGCTGGCGTACTCATTTACATGCTTCAAACACAGGACCAAGAGCCTGTTCCTCAAGGGCAAGCGGAAGAAAAGTCTGTATCACGTGGGTTAAGTGAGTTCTATCGAGACTTTCGTATGTCTGCTACTGACCCAGCAGAAGATGAGCAGGGAGATTTTGTACTGGATATTGCGGGCGTTGATCCTAATTTAGACAACAAGCTTGCACAAATGTCTAGCCAAACACGTCCGGTTGAAAAGAATTGGACCGGCGAACATAAATACCGCACGTTCCAGGAAGGGAACACACTGCGCGAAGCTATTTCGCAATACGCTCAAGCTGAAGGCATGCAGGTGATATGGAACCTGGAGCAAGACTTTGTTATTAAGCACCAGTTTCAATTGGACAACACGGTTGCAGGATCGCTTGCTAAAATCGCCAGTGCCATAGACAGTAGTTTTGAAGGGCAAGTAAAAGCTTATTTATGTGCAGAGCAACGCTCGCTGGTGGTGACTGCCCAAGAAACAGAATTTCTCACCACCAACTGTCGTTTGGTTAGAGGTTAAGCTTCATCGCCTGGCCGCTACACGTTCCAAATAGTGTATTCCACTGAATGGTTACTTGCTCTCGTATGGCATCTAATTCTTCGCTCTGATCTGCGTACTTGGTATCTGCTAACGTTAAATGGTGGTATTGCTCTCGCAGCTTTAAATATGCCTTTTGCAGTTTGTGCGCAGTGGCGACATCAATAATGTTGCTCTTGGCTGCGGCGTCAAAAATGCGAAGATTGTCAGGATATTCTGTCATGGCAGCCTGTGACTTTGCGTTAGCGAGTACAAGATATTGAGCCATGAACTCAATATCGGTAATACCACCTACACACTGCTTTAAGTCTACCTTATCGTTGTCCTTTGAAAGCAAGTGCTCCCGCATTTTCAAACGCATTTTGCACACATCGTCAGCCAACGTTTTAGCGTTTCTAGAGCGAGTTAGTATGGAGTTTCTTACCTGCGTGAAGTCATTCAAAAGGCGTGGGTCTCCGCAAATGGCTCTTGCACGAACCAGCGCTTGATGTTCCCAAGTCCATGCTTCTTCGGTCTGGTATTTCTCGAAACCATCGATATGGCAACATAACAATCCCGCATTGCCAGAAGGGCGTAGACGCAGGTCGGTTTCGTATAATTGCCCAAACAACGTCTTCGTATTGAGAAGATGCATGATGCGCTGCGCCAACTTAATGTAAAACTGTTGCGCTTCAATAGACTTCTTACCGTCTGTACTTATGCCGCGAGGGGCATTATGCAAAAACACTAAATCTAAGTCTGAGCCGTAACCTAATTCATACCCGCCTAGTTTTCCATAGCCGATCACGGCAAATCCTTTGTCAGTTCCCTCTAGGTGTGCTGGAACGCCATAACGCTGTTGCATTTGCATCCACGCAGCATCTACTACGTTCTCCAATATCACTTCAGCTAGCACCGTAAGCTTATCGCTCACGTTGTTTATAGGTAGTGATTCACTGATGTCGCTGGCGGCTATGCGAAGCTGTTGGCAAAGTTTGAACTGCCTCCATCCATCCATAAGCATTTCAACATCGTCTTGTTCAATACGAAGCATGATTTCACGCAGTTCCAGCTGATATTCCTGCTTGCTGGTATGGATATTGGTATTTTGCTGACCGAGGTATAACGGCGTGAGTAATTCGTCTAATAGTAATGGGAAGCGCTTAATTTCTTGAGCAATCCAGTCGCTTCGTTCACATAGCCTTACTAACTGTTTTAACACATCCGGATTTTCAAGTAGTAAGTCAAGGTAAGTGGTTCGGCCTGTAATCGCTTCTATAACACCGAGTAAACGGTCGAGTACCTGAGGGATGTAGTTTGGATGTTGGTTGATGAGCACATACAAAATTTCGGGAAGCAACTTATTTAACGTGTCTTCACCTTTTTGGCCTATGCGATAATTGCGTTGCTTATCCTTGAAGGCGACGAGAATAGAATATATGCCTTTAATATCGCTAGCAGACAGGTATTCACTGAAGGTCTCAGTAAACTCATCCTCTTGCAATGAAATACGCCACGCATCTTGGCAGGCAGTAAACAGCTGGTCTTCTTCTGAGTGCGTATCATGAGACTCTTCTACTAACTCGTTGAAATGGGCATGAATACGCGCCATTACAGTATCTAAATGCACTAAAAATTCACTGTAAGAATCAAAACCCATGACTTCAATAAGCGCAGCTTGTTGCCAAGGTAACTCAGGAAGAGTTTGAGTCTGGTGATCTTGAGCTTGTTGAAGCGTGTGCTCTACTTTTCTTAGGAATAAATAGTCACTTTTTAGCTGTTGCGTTACATCGCGTTCGACTATATCGAGTTCAGTTAATGCGTCTAACGTGCGAAGTAATGACTTACTTTGTAATGCTGGCTCTCGTCCTCCGTGAATAAGCTGAAAACTTTGGGCAAAAAACTCCACCTCACGAATGCCACCTGCGCCGAGTTTTATATTGTTACTCAGTCTGCGCCTGCGTATTTCTATGGCGATCAGCTTTTTCATGTTACGAAGGGCATCTAATGTGGTGAAATCTAAGTAACGACGGAAGGTAAACGGGTGCAAAATGCTCTTTAACCATTTCACATCTTGCGAGTTATCATCGTTAATCACCCGCGCTTTTACCATGGCAAAGCGCTCCCAGTGTCGACCCTGGTCTTGATAATAATCTTCAAGTGCCGCGAAATGCATCACAAGGGGGCCAGAATCGCCGAAGGGGCGTAAACGCATGTCAACGCGGTAGACTTGACCGTCATTAGTCACTTTGTTCAATGCTTGGATTAGTTTTTGCGCGAGTTTGGTAAAAAACTGCTGATGCTCAACGCTTTTTCGACCACCTTGGGTTTCGCCTTTTTCTGGGTACGTAAAAATTAAATCGATATCAGAAGAAAAGTTGAGTTCCTTTCCTCCTAATTTCCCCATACCCAAGATATACATGTGCATGTCTTGGTTATGGCTTTGCGGTTTTCCATAGCGCACTGCTAAATGTTGATAAAGCCAGTGGTACGCACCGTTAATAAGTACATCAGCTAATGCTGAAACCTGCATAAGTGATATTTCGATGGGTTGCTTGTTCAAAACGTCGAGGAAAGTAATCCGCGCCATCTCTTTATTTCTAAATTCCCTCAACACTTGCAGTAAGTCATCTTCGCTAGCAACGGTGTGCAATTCATTGTTTAGGCTTGCGAGATAGCTAGATGACATGGTATTGCCAAGAGATTGAAGCGTCACACTTTTCTCAAGGGGTTGATAATGCTCAACGATGCGAGAAACAAATGAAGGATTTTGAATCAATGTCTCAGCCAAGAAAGAGGAGCGCGTGAAGGAGAGCATTAGTTTTTCACAATGAGCCTCAATTACGGCTCTGTCACTTTCGCTAATTGCTGGCGCTGTTAACAACTGCTGCCAAAATTTTTCGGCAAGTTCTACGTTTGTCATGCTATTTTCGTTGTCTGTTGGCATAATGCTCGCGTCTTATGAGATATAGCTCGTGTTTTACGGTTGAATACTCACAATTGCCATTGCAAGTACTCAAAACAAGGTCTGCTAAGTGCGCTAACGTGCAGCTCTGCATTCAATGTGGTTAAGTGCCTGCTAACCCAGGGTGTGATCTACAGGTCATTTAGCCCTAACTAAAATAAATCTGAACAAGTTCGATGTCATCGTTGTACAAGTTTGTATTAGATGAACGCTATTCAATTAGCCATCACTGATTTTTCGAAACTACATCAAAAACTAATCAGAAGAACTTTGTGTGTTCAAGGAGCAAAGATAACGTGGAAGCCTTAGTAAAACTAGTACCTCTAACGCAAGAACTGCTGATATATCTCGCTATGGATGTCGCAATTGCGTTAGTACTGCTAATGATTATGAAGTGGCTGACAGGCGCATTTAGGAAATACTCGGTAACAGAAGAACTGGGTGTTAAAGATAATTTCGCATTTGGGATAAGCATTGCGGGAGGCATGCTGTCGTTGTGCATAGTATTGAGCTCGGTTGTTGGCCGTCATATTGGCGTGGGTTATAAAGAAGCGGCGATTGGAATGGTAACTTTCGGCATTGTGGGCATTATATTGGTGAAGTTCGGACGCTTCGCTCACGATAAGTTAGTACTTAATAAAGTTGATACGCATGCGATGATTGCCGAAAGGAGTGTGAGTGTGGCGCTGGTTGATGCGGCTAGTTTGGTGGCAAGCGCAATTGTTTTACGCAATATTATGGTGTGGGTTGATGGCAGCGACATGAACGCAATCATTGCTATTGTGACCGGCTTTACCGTAGTTCTGACCATGTTGCTTGTTATGACGCGTATTTTAGAGTTTAGATATGCTAGAGATAATCAAAACGACTCATTTCAAGGGGCGCTAGAGAAGGGGCAGTTAGCACTCGCTATCGAGCACACTGGTAATTTACTTGGAACTGCTATGATTGTGTCGGCAGCAAAGAATTTACTCATTTACAACCCATCAGGCTACGTGAGCAATATAACAGGTTGGCTGATTGTTAGTGTTGGCTTAGCAATCGCACTTCATATTTTGGTACTAGCGAGCAAAAAAATTATTTTATTTGGCATGAATTTCCGGCAGGAAGTCGACCAACAGCATAACGTTGGTGTAGCTGCACTTGGGTTTACCCTTAGCATAGGAAACGCCATGATCATTAACGGTGTCTTAGGCGGGTAGGGGAATACTCTTTTCTGGATAACGAACCTAACGTCTTAATCTTCAAATTGGGTTTTCATACACATTAGCTCATTGAGTTGCCCTTTACGAATAATCCCGTTTTTTTGAGGGCGGCTCATTCTCTTTACCTCATATTCAAGCTTTGAGGCATGTGACTTGTCAGTCATTTCGAATATGGCTTTAAAGGTCAGTGGTGCCTTACCTTTTAAGGCCTTGGCGCCCCCTTTTAACTCTCCTCGGTGTTGCGCTATGCGGCGCTTGGGGTTAGTGGTAATTCCTGTGTAGAGTTGGCCAAGCTTATTTTCAACTAAGTAGAGATACCACGTAGCTTTTGTACTTCCCTGGTGGGTATTGCCTGCGTTGGCTGGTATACTTTGTGCCAATGTAATTCAATGTATAGAAATTTTTCGTAGCTTTATATTAGCAGAATTAACTAGTGCTTGTTGACCTTTGCTGTACAACATGGATCAACCAGCCCTTAAGACTCGGCGTGAATATATTACTTCGATAATCGCGCGATGTTGGTTACCATATATACGAGAATAAGCGCGCTGTTTCGAATTCACGTGTTCGCACTCATGTTTTCGAACGCACATTTTTAATGGAAAAACGGTAAATTGCATGTACGAAAGTTATTATGGACTTAACTCGAAACCGTTTCAGTTAACCCCAGATCCAGAATTTTTCTTCGCAAGTAAATGGCACAAACGCGCCATGTCTTATCTACAGTATGGACTTTCTCAAGCTGAAGGGTTCATTGTTATTACCGGCGGAATTGGAACCGGGAAAACCACCGTAGCAAACAGCTTGCTTGAAGAAATTGAAGACGACATTGCGGCAGCTCAAATTGTTACGCCAAAGCTGTCGCCAGACGAACTGGTAAAAATGGTCGCGTCTAAATTTGATATCCCTACGGAAGGTCGCTCAAAAGCCGATATTTTAAAAGCGCTTGAAATTTTCTTATACGATCTGAACAAAGCGGGTCGCCGCGCCTTACTATTGGTTGATGAAGCGCAAAACCTTCCGTTAGAGACCATTGAAGAATTAAGAATGCTGAGTAACTTTCAGCTGAACGGCAAACCGTTGATTCAAAGCTTTTTGCTGGGGCAAGAAGAACTGCAGCCTATTCTGCGCGCACCGAATATGGAGCAATTTAGGCAACGTATTGTGGCGTCTTGCCATCTCGCTCCGCTTTCATTGGAAGAGTGCAAAGAATACATTGAGTACCGATTGCACCACGCGGGATGGAACGGCTCACAGTTATTCAGTGAAGAGGCGTTTGAACGAATTCACATGTTCTCTCGCGGTATCCCTCGTAAAATTAATACCCTAATGGATAGGGTAATGCTCTATGGCTTTTTAGAAGAACTAGAGAGCTTTGACGCGGACGCGGTAAACGAAGTAATTGAAGAAGTAAAAGCAGAGATGTTCGAGCCTGATAAAACGGGCGCGGAAGTGACGGAGCATATGGGCTTTGCTGACCACCCGGAAAACCAAACTATCATGACACCTAAAGGCAATGTTATTCGCGACACCAAATACTACTTGGATATGTTAGCTGAATTAGTTGATGCCTTAGATGACGCCATTTCACAAAAAGTGAAAATGACGCAGTACGTGGATAAACTGATGAAGAAGAAGTTTAAGACGTATGTGCGGCTTAAGAGTGATGATAAGAAAGAATAGTTGTAAAAAAAGCGCCTTTATGGCGCTTTCTTGTTTACTGGTACTTATAAATGATTGAAAGTGACAAGCGCCTATCTGAGAAATCATTGCCAAACAAGCCTACTCCCGCATTAATATCACCAGACTGGTCTACATAGGTAAAATCGACAACTGCAGTTATGTATCGTCCCAGTTGGCGCTGAAGGGCAACACTGCCACGCCAATTGTCGGATTCTCCATCCAGATCTTCCTGCTCAGCAGTTTGAGTAATATTGGCGTAGTTAACTTCCGCATTTAAATTAGTGTAGCTTCCTAGCTTATAGACCAAAGTTGTTCCAAGGGAGTAAGTTCGTCTAAGGCGATCTAAATCGAGGTAATCATCTTCAGCATAGCGAGACGTTAAGGCCACTGTAATGCGAGAAAAATCATAGCCTGCTTGAAAATTAGAGCTTTTTCTAACAATTATATTATCGTCAAACTCGATAACTTGAGACGTTAATTGAACAAGTTGTTCACTTGCATCAGGTTGATAACTTAGACTATTAGGTTGAAAGCAGTCAGCAATAGAGATAGTTGCTGAAGGACATACGAACACACCAAGGTTTTGCGGATTGGCTAAAAGCCTAGACGTATTTGTTACGTCCTCACTGTAATTAAAATTTGTACGCAAGTACTTAGAGTTATAGCTTGCGTCAAACGAGGCAGCTTCGCCGTAGAAGCGTCTACCGTAGGAACCCGATAAATTCGTTCTAGGACTCAATGCCCAGCTAAAATCTAAACCTATAAAGGTCTCGCCGTCATTTTCTTCAACATCAGAATCACTGGTGTTAGCAGTAATGGCAATATACCTATCTTGGCTTTGCCGATAGGACAAGCCTATTCCGTATGAGTTAAATTCACGTGTGCTACTTGTTGTGTCGTCACGGTTTGAAATTTGGTTTGCTTCGTGCTGTGCCGCTAATCTGACACCGATATTCTTTAAAACAGCAACCTCTACAAAAGCGTTTCCATTTCGAGTAATAAATTCATCATCGTTATTTTGTGCGCGATCAGTGTTTATATATGCACCGTTTATCTCCCACATAAATCTCTGAGGATTATCGCCATTGGAAGCGCCACCAAAAAGTTCCACTGTGTTATTGTTTAGAGCGTTACCACTGTTGAGCGTAGAGCGCTCAGAAGCGACATCTGAATAAGCAATGCCACCTTGAATTTTAATCCAATCCCCCTGCTCCATATTTGTGAGCGCCGAAATTCGATTTGAACGAGTTTTCGAGAGGGAGTCTGAGTTGTTTAAAAGGTCTGATACCAAATAATTATTGGCGTTAGTGTTTTGATAATTTAGCGCTCCTTGTGCCTCAATTTGTACAAAACGGTCAAGTGGTTGCCAAACAAGACTGTAAAGGTATTCTTCAAAGGTATCATTGCGGCTATCGTCAACTTTATCGCGCTCTAAATGCGTTATAGAGCCAGTCCAAAAGCCAGTAAATGTCTTTGTATCGAGACTGGCATTGATAGTTGGTGTTACCTGAAAAGTATCTAATGAAAGTTGACCCTCTGACTCAGAGTCTACATCTTGAAAGATATATTCAGCCTCAGCTTTGCCAGTAATTTTTAATTCTGCGAACGCATCGGATGTGCAAAAGAAAGAGGTACCTAAAAATGCACCCCATAACGTCAATTGCTGCCGCCTTTGTGTTTTAATTTTCTCGCTCGGCATAATAATATCCATAATATCCACTTCCATCAGTATCGTGGTGTATTGATTTATTCACAACGAACCCGATAGCCATTTCGGGATTTAATCGCTCCACCGACATTTTGATATCGTTAATCTTCGTCTTCCCTTCCTCTACCACGACTACTGCTTGACCTGCGAAGTTTGCCAAAATCGCACTTTCGTTAATACCAATAAGAGGAGGTGTATCAAAGATTACAATACGATCTGGGTATCGATTGGCGAATTCATCTACAGTCTCGTGCATTTTTTGACTTGCGAGCATCTCTGTAGATAAATGATGTGATTTTCCTGCGGGAATAATTTTAAGCTTATCGATGTTTGTCGGGTAAAGCACCTCAGAAATATCTTCCACATCTCCCGTCAAATATTCCATCAATCCTCTTCTCCGCTCTAAACCTAATGTATTCAATACATTTGGTTTGAGAACGTCAGCGTCGACTAACAATACGGTCTTATCTTGCTCTGCTGCAATGCTAAGCGCTAAGTTAGTTGCAGTGAAAGTCTTACCTTCAGAAGGGCGGCTACTGGTAACCATGATAATGTTCGGATTATTGAGCGTTTTTGATAGAGGGCCAAAGGCGTTAGCGATTAGCTTACGCTTAATTTCTCGATACTCTTCATTAATTTGCTTACGCTCACCTATTACCGAAATGTGCCCCTTGTCGCTAAGCTCTTTTAAGTTTAGGTTAAACGGAGGAGATTCGTGTAGAGGTTCACGTGGCTCAATTTCTTCTGCTTTGTTTGGAAGTGGCTCGTCACGCGAAACCTTTTTCGTCGACTCTGATTCTTGCGTTTCAACTGCACTATCATGCCCAAAGCGTGGAGATTCTTCCTGCTTTTCTTTTTGTTGCTTTTCTCGCTCAGCTTTTTGTCTTTGCAGAGCTTTTTCAATTGTATTTTTCATTTAAAAGAACCTCTCTGCAATATTAATATTCATTATTTCAGCGGCAATAAGCACACCGTATATCATAACGATTGCACCCGAGGAGGCGAGAAAAACGAGTAGCCTACGATTATTCTTTTTGTTTATTCGCTCAAACTCTAAGTGACTCACTGTTCCCCAAACTGGGTAGTCTGAAAGTCTCAGTAGTTGTTTAGGTCTGACAAGCACCGGGCTAAGTTGGCTTATAAGGAAAGCTAAACCAATACCTGTACCAAATCCAAGAATGAGAACGACGGTATAAAGAATAATTCTGTGAGGTCCAGATGGCTTGTTTGGCACCATTGGTGGCTCAATAATACGAAACTGTAGTTCTTCAGCCGATACTTCTGCTCTACGAGACAGGTCTGCAGCTTCACGTCGTGCTAATAGTTCCTCATATTTCTTCTTAAGAATGTCATAATCACGATTTAGTGCCGTAGACTCAGCTTCTATTTGAGGAATAAGATCAACTTTTGACTCTAGCTCAGCAATTTTTGTTTTTAAATCTGCCTCTTTAACGCTTAACGAAGCGATTTCACTTTGAAGACGGCTCATTTCTAGGCGGATTTCTTGAGTTAACTCATTCATCGGGCCCTGAATGTCACCCTCAGCAGCGGCGAGAAATGCGTCAACCTCTCTTTGTCTTGAGGCTTCCAAGCTTTCCAATAATTGCTTAGTTTCCACCACATCTGGGTGTTTATCAGTAAATCTTAGCTTTAACTTATCAAGCTCTTCTTCTAAGTTCTTAATTCGGTCGTCGTACCGGGTTTTGAGAACGCTATCTTCCTGATTAGTAACTCCTAGGTTTGTTGAAGCAACTTGATTTTTAATTTGAGATTTTAAAGAATCAACTTGTTCATTAGTTTGGCGAATAGAAAGTACCGTTGCTTCAAGCTCTGAATTAAGCGTTTGTAGTCTCGAGTAGTATGTGCCCGATAGGGGAAGTATATTGTTATACTGTCTTTTGAAGTTAGCTAGCCGCTGCTCGGATTCTGATAACCGGGCTTCATATTCCGCAATTTGCTCTTCCAAAAAACGTCCCGCTGTGTCGGTATCTCTCCGATTGTTGCCTAGGGAGCCTTCCACAAATAAATCTAGTGTTTCTTGAACAACACGTTGTGCGGTTACTGCATTCGTATGTTCGTAAGATATATTGTAAATATTATCGCGACCCGCAGACTTGAGCTGAATTTCATAGGCTAACTGCGTTACCAAGTCTTCAAATTCGTTGACCGTATTTGTGGTGATATCTAAATCACTTTCTCTTGCTATAGTCTCAACGTTTGAGCGACTAAGAAGAGTGCGCGCCATCATTTTTACTTCTGAATCGGGATCGGATTGAATCGCTAAACCTTTAAGTAAAGGTTGAAGGACTGACCGAGTATCCACATAAACTTGCGCCTTAGAGGTATACTCATCGGGTAGGGTGGCTACCATTAGGAAGCCAAGTGGGCATATAAGCCACGACATAATAATGACATGGCGTTTCTTTATCCATATCCCTTTAGCTAAATC
This sequence comes from Alteromonas sp. MmMcT2-5, assembly GCF_022348315.1. Lineage (NCBI taxonomy): Bacteria > Pseudomonadati > Pseudomonadota > Gammaproteobacteria > Alteromonadales > Alteromonadaceae > Alteromonas > Alteromonas sp. MmMcT2-5. Next base: position 60,583 of record NZ_JAKRFB010000003.1, read on the forward strand.
CAGGAACTGGAGAAGCGTTTGTTGTAAATCCTGCATTAAATTGTTCCGTTAACTGCTTAGAACTAAAACCATGCTTCCGGGATGATGACAATGTCGCCCGGTAAAATATCAACATTCTTTGATATATCTCCGCTGCGAATTAAATCATCAATATCTAGGGTATAAGTTTTCTGTTGCCCATTGACCACGCGAACTAATTTCGCGCCATTACCATGGGCAAACTCTGTTAGTCCACCTACAGCTATCATGAGGTCAAGAAGCGTCATATGTTCAGTGTAATTAACGGCACTCGGGTTAGTTGCTTCCCCGATAACGCGCACTTGTTCACTGAGTGGGCCAGAAAAGCTGTTTACACTAACCGTAACACGTGGGCTATTAATATATGTAGAAAGCTGCTCTTCAATTTCACGGGCAAGCATTGACGGAGTTTTACCTGCCACATCAATGTCTTCAACTAAGGAAGTGGTTACTTTCCCGTCTGGGCGAACTACAAACTGGCCTGATACTTCGGGGTTCCTCCACACGAAGATAGTTAATGTGTCACCAGGACCTATTAAATATTGATATTGATTCACATCAGTGGTGAGTGATGCGCGGGTTGTAGCCTGTGGAAGTGTCGAGTTACTCGAACATCCAATTATTGTAGTGGCTAACGCTACGGTGGAAATAAAACAGAACGACTTAAAGCGATACATAAGAGATCATCCTACACTCGTATGGTTAATTTTTAGCGTGCTTTTTTGTTTACCCTACGGGAATTGACACTATAATGCCAACATCAATTCTAGTCTATTAGAATAAATCCCTTTATGATGGGTAATATAAAGTAGTTTTGGGAGGCCAGGGGTGGCAGTAAATAAGCGAAATCAGAATAAACGCTCAAATATATTAGTTATAACCGAAGCATTACTTATTGCTTATATAGGGTATATTACTCACTTTATATTGACGCAAATTGGGCTATCCTCCCAAGTTCCTATTGAAAAGCTCTTGGTAAATACCGGGCTATTAACGGTCGCGATTCTATTATGCTCCTTGTCGGTAGGACTCTATGAAGCAAAACTTCGCGAAACATTTAGAGGAATAATTCGACGAATTTTTGTAAGTGTTGGTTTGAGCTATTTTTTAGTTGAAGTAGTCAGCCGTGCTCTATTCGATCGACTGTTGATGGATAGCTACTTCTTACCTGCATCAGTTAGCGCAATCATTATAACGCTCGTTGTCTTCAGATATTTCACAAATCGTCTTGGTCTACTCGGACTTGGAAAAGTCAGAATTATCGTTTTAGGTGCAGGAGAGCGTGCTTCCATTATTGAAAAAAGAATGCGCCGTGATGTTGATCGCATTGGTTTCGAGTTGGTTGGATTCATCCCTATACCTGGCGACAATCGCGAAGACGGAATTCACAAAGAAAAAATCATTCATGTAAAAGTAGATGAAAATTTCCAACAGTTTATTGCTGATAACGAGATTGAAGAAATCGTTATCGCGTGTGATCAGCGTCGAGGAACGTTACCAGTAGAAGTCTTGTTTGATTGCAGATTGCGTGGCATTGAAGTTACCGAGCTTCTCGACTTTATGGAAAGGGAAACAGGACAGATTGTCGTGAATCTCATGTATCCGAGCTGGGTTATCTACTCAAATGGTTTCAAGAGTCAAAACTATCTTCGCGACGCCTTAGATTATTCTATTAACGCAATTCTCGCCTTCATCATATTTTTCTTTGTCTGGCCAATTATGCTCGCTACAGCCATTATCATTTACTTAGATGACGGGCGGCGAACCGGTGTTTCTGTATTTTATAAACAAGAGCGTGTTGGCTTGAACGGACAGCTTTTTAAAATAATTAAATTTCGCAGTATGCGCCCCGACGCGGAGAAAGATGGCGCTAAATGGGCGAGTAAGAATGATGATCGAGTAACTCGAATTGGTCACTTTATTCGCAAATACCGCGTTGATGAATTACCTCAATTGCTTAATGTGTTTAAGGGTGAAATGTCTTTCATCGGCCCTCGTCCTGAGCGTCCAGAGTTTGTAGAGCAACTTGTTCGAGAGGTGCCGTATTACAATCAACGTCATAACGTTAAGCCTGGTTTGGCGGGTTGGGCACAGCTCAATTATCCATACGGAGCGAGCGTTGAAGATTCAATGGAAAAATTGAAGTTTGATTTGTATTACGTAAAGCATCAGAGCTTGCTTTTGGATATTCTTATTCTCATCAGAACGGTAGAAGTTGTGTTGTTCGGTAAGGGCAGATAGCGCATTTTAATTGAATTAGGGAAGTATCAATGGAACTGAGGGTGCACAGACATTTTTGGGTTTTAATTTTTATCACACTATTGTGGTGTATATTCAACTACCCAATTATGGGCTCTTTATGGGCATATAGTTTCGATGATGGGACTTATTCACATGCTTATCTCGTACCCTTCATCATTGTTTACCTCTTCTATATTCTTGAAGAAGAAAATCGCGTCCTATTCCGAACACAGCCGAGCCTAGTGTGGATAGGGCTCGCGCTCGCAACTGGCGTAGGTCTTGTACTCGCCACGTGGTCACAAACTAGTTTGCTTTATTGGGCAGCTTCCTTGGCTGTTCTATATTCGCTGATATTTTGTGTATTCAGATTTAATGTCTCTACTTTTTTCCCCTTTGCTTTCTTAGTTTTTATTTTCCCTTTTTGGGGAGCGCTTGCTGTTCCATTGCAGTCATTGTCGGTTTATGTCGTTACGGCGATAATGGGTTTAACGAATATCCCGGTTTATGTAGAAAATGAGTTCGTTACTATACCTGCAGGTGTATTTGAAATTGCCGAAGGGTGCAGTGGTTTACGATATGTGATTGTTTCCGCTGCGATTAGCAGCCTGTACATATTTCTATATCTTAAAACATTTCGCTCTGCTTTCATTTTTACCGCAGTTTCTTTACTTGGGGCTCTTGTTACGAATTGGCTTCGTATCGCTGCGCTTATCGTAATTGGTCATGAAACTGATATGCAAAGCAGTTTGATGACGGATCACAATAACTTTGGTTGGTACATCTATATTCCCGTCGCAATCTTTCAGTTTTATATAGGTAGGAAACTTGAAGATAGGGAGCATGCGGCAGGAAAAAGCGGAATAACCAGTAAGCGCGATTTGAATTCGTCTTTATCCCGTAGTGCGCTGATCATTGCATGTGGGCTTTGTTTAGTCCTATCCTCTAGCGTTGCCTTGATGGTTGCAGATGATGTGGCGAATGAGGATTGTTCGGCTGCGACACTCACCATAGAGCCTAGAATATATAACTATGCGAGAGTTTGCAGTGTAACAATAGAAGATATTGAGCTCGTAAATTTTGAGTTCGACGGAGAGCATTTAGACGATAAGGCGTCTTATTATTTGAATAACCCTATACCAGAAGGGTTTAACGTAGTTCGAAGTCTCGATACTGACAAATGGAATGTTCGGGAAGTTCGTGATAAACATAAGAAGCGATTTTTGATCGCATATCGATATGGCACATCGTCTGGCTTCTACAAGTCGCCGTTTGGTTTAAAAAAATCCCGACTTAAAAACGCTCTTTCCGGTGATATGTCATCATCTATTCAGTGGATAATTGCGCCTTGCGAATCTAGTTGTAACCTGAGCAATATCGAAAGAGCGCTGCAGTGAATAGTGTGATAAGCACACGAATTATAAATAATGTTCATGAAATGAAGGCCATTCGCTCCTCTTGGTTAGAGTTGGAGCGCAACGCCCAGTTTAAAAGCGCATTTAATAGTTTTGATTGGGTATCCACATGGGCGGAATTTTACAGAGAACATATCGAAAAGCTGCTCATTTTTACTAGTTGGGATGCTGAAGCGCTTGTTTGTGTATTACCACTTTATATAAGCAAAAGTAATTTAAAAACCGCTTGCTACATAGGTAGCTATGAACCAACAGACATAGAGACATGCAGTGAAGCACAGGACTTTTTGATGCGCTCTTCAGCAGTTGATGTGAGCGAACCTTTATCGGTCATTCAATTAACAATGAGGAAAGAAGGATTAAATTCCATTCGGTTAAGTAATGTGAGTCCCAATGCATTGATACTAAGCGCAGTGGAAAGAAGTGATTTTCCCACAACGATTAATCTGGTTAGAAGGCGCTATCTTGTTGATATCCCTGATGGTGCAGAAAAGCTTATACGAAAAACGAAAAGGCTTCGGAATGCCGCGCTTCGGGCAGGGATGCGTATTTGCCAAGTAACAACTGAGCACGACCTTGAACGAGTATTTAATGCTCTAATCACCCTTAATAGGAAAAGGTGGATAAGTAGGGGATATAAAGCGATATTCGATGCTCATGTGTTTCGAGAATTTCACCGTAATATTGCTCGTAAGCTATTAAGTACCGGAAGCTTGTCTATGTTGTATTTGGAGCAGGGAAGTGAAGTTATCGGCGTAAATTACGGTATACGCTCAAACAATACCGTCATTTTTTACCAAAGTGGTTTCGACGAAGACAAAAAGCCTAACGTATCTCCCGGTAAGTTGTTGCATAGCGCACAAGCCCAAAAGGCCAGAGAACAATCGCTTTCTCATTATGACTTTATGTCTTCATCACTTGATGAGACCTATAAACAGAGTTTGGCATCGAGCTCAGAGCCTGTTTATGAAGTAGAAATACATGCACATAAGCTTACCTGGGTTTTAGCTAAATTTAAGGTTTTTGCCAGAAAAATAAAAAGGCGTTTAGTTTTCTAATGGTTGCAGTTCCCCAGAAAAAAGCGTCGTTTGGCGCAAGCTCATCTACATCTGATGCTAAGTTCGGTTTTTTCTTACTTTGTGTCTATACCGCGTTAGTCCTTATAAGACCACACGAGTGGCCCGTGCTGAATGTACAGTTTCCACTGCTTAGAATAGTCCTAATAATTACCTTTTTTGCTTATTTAGTTTCGTTAAGGCCGAAGGCATGGAACGTTCAATGCACAATTTTAATATTGATGTTCTTCTCAATGTTGCTTTCAGAAGTCCGAGCGTCACGTTATTTTAATGACCTTGGATATGTTATCGACTGGATCAATGCGAATATTATCCCCTTCATTCTCTTCCTAGGCTTTCTCACATCCTTCGGCCGACAAAAAGTCATTCTATTTATCTCTCTAGTTGCTTGCGTGATTATGTCTCAGCACGCCTACGTTCAGATATCCTCGCCATTTGGAGAAGGTTGGGCTGAAACAGTTATTTATCGAAACGACGGTCCTAATCAAATGGCCCAGGCGCGATACATTGGGGTGTTTAACGACCCGAATGACATGGGGATGTTTTTGGTAATGAATATCCCCATCGCTATTTTCTTTATGGTCAATACTCAACGTTTTCTCATGAAGCTTATGTGGCTTGCAGTAGCCGGTGTACTGGTGATGGGTATTTACTGGACAGGGAGTCGAGGTTCGCTAGTGGGTGTAATGGCTGTTCTATTTTCATTTTTCTACCTTAGGTTTGGTCGCGTAAAATCTTTGGTGCTAGCAAGTCTTTCAGTGCCAGGCGTAATTATCGTTATGAGTTCATTTAGGACGATAAGCAAAGACGATGAAAGCGCCATGCAGAGACTGACGGCGTGGTATGAAGGCATTCAAATGTTATTCCACAGGCCACTGTTTGGATTTGGAAAAGAACGTTTTCTGGAGTATCACTACAAAGTCGCCCATAACTCATTTGTCACTGTGATGGCAGAATTGGGAGTTGTAGGTTACATGTTGTGGATGACCTTTGTTCTTCTGTGCATGATCATGTTGCTTAAAGTCATAAATCTCAAGAAAACGGAACACGCCAAAGATCCTAAACTTTCTCGTGAAATTTCACTTGCAATATTTTTGCAAGTTTCTCTAATTGGATTTTGTAGTACAGCTTTCTTTATTAGTAGAAGTTACGTAATCTTTTTCTACATTTTTGCAGCTATGACTGCAGCGTGCTTCATCCGTGTTTCGAAACAATATCCCGACTTAGGTCTATCAATTTCCAATAAAGAGATAGCCCAAACTTTTGTGCTTAGTTTGATGAGCTTGATAGGTTTATATCTAATAATAATATTTTTGATGAGGCTTTAGTCCTCAAGGAGTAAGAAGTGAGCAGCGTAAAAGCAAGTGTAATCGTGGCTGTCTACAATGGGGCGAAGACACTTACCCAAACAATTGAAAGTATATTGTCTCAAACCTACGATAATTTTGAACTGCTCCTTATTGACGATGGCTCCACTGATGAGTCGAAAAACCTAATAGAAAAATATCTGGAAGATGAGCGCGTTAAATACTTTAAAAAGCAAAATGGTGGCGTAGCATCTGCTCGAAATTTTGGTATTGCACGAGCAACTGGTGAAGTTATTGGCTTTTGCGATCAAGATGATCAATGGCTTCCTCAAAAACTTGAGAAACAAATTCCACTTTTTAGCGACCCCGATGTAGGGTTGGTTTATAGCTGGGTGGACATTGATAGGCACGGCAAACGTGAATGCTCAACCCCTGAGTTTGAGGGGGAGTGTTTTGAAGCGCTCCTGAACAGAAATTTTGTCTCTTGTTGCACTGCTATGGTCCGTAGGACGGTGTTAAATCAGGTGAATGGGTTGGATGAAAGCCGAGAACTACACGGAGTGGACGATAGGCACCTTTGGCTCAAGGTAGCAAGAATATCAAAACTTGCCGTCGCTAAAACCCCCTTAGCCATTTATTTTATTCACGGGGAAAACTACTCCTTGGATAATAAAAAAATGCTAATCGCTGACCTCTCCTGCATTGAAAAAATAGCGTCTATAGAAGACCTGACACCTCGAGAAAAGTCGCTCTGCAAAAACGCCAAATACAATGCTTACAAGCATTACGCTAATAATTTTTTATATAGAAATTCACCACAATTATCGGCAAGCTGCTTCCTATCTGCTTGGAAGGTAAAGCCTTGGCATTTAGAAAGCCTAGTTGCAGCGTCATTATTATCAGTGATGCCTTCTAACCTACTCATTAAATTAAAACAAACCAAAAATCGAGTCCAATAGAATGCAAAATAAAGCACTTATCGTTATCGGGATGCACAGAAGCGGAACTTCCGCGCTTTCTGGTTTACTTGATGAACTAGGTATTTTTATGGGCAAAACTTTATTCGCAGCACAGAAAGGGGTAAATGAAAAAGGCTTCTTTGAAAACGCGGAATTGGTAGCGCTTAACGATCTCATGTTAGATGAACTAGCATCTTCTTGGGATGATCCGATAGCGGACATTGGCGATTATTCTATCGGCAAGGAGTCTTTCTTTATAGAAAAAGCTCACTCTTTGCTTAAGGAAGATTACGATAATCAGGCCTTTTGGGGAATGAAAGACCCCAGAACTACCTTGTTACTTCCTTTTTGGAAAAAGGTACTTGAAGAAAATGAAAAGGTATTACCTCATTATATACTGATGCTGAGATCTCCGTTCGAGGTGTTCGGTTCACTCAAAAAGCGAGATGATTTTTCTTTGGAAAAGTCACTAATGTTGTGGATGAACTATACGTTGAGTGGGTATTATCACTCAATGCACGCACCTCGATTGATTGTTCATTACGACAAGCTCCTATCATCTCCGGAATCCGTGGCCAAAAACATTGCTGCATTAATCGATAAACCTTTTGATATCGCTGCATCACCGTTGTCTTTCGTAGATAAAAAGATGCGAAATCAACGCACTGAGCCTACTTTAGAAACTCCGCTTGCTGTGATGGCGCAGTCACTTTATGAACAGCTATCGAAGGATAAAGTAGATGAGGCAGAAGTAGATAAAATTAGAAACGATTACTTGAGTTATCAATCTAGTCTATCCATCGTATTAAAAGAACACTTATTAGCAGTAAAAAAGGAAGAAGTGTTTTATAGGAAATTATTCGTCGATGCATACAATTCGTTTTGGTGGAAATGCAGTTGGCCAATTAAGAAAGTAGAAGAGTTGATTAGAGGGAAAAAGTGATGAGACACGTCGTTGTGGGGGTTATAACTTGTAGAAGGCCTGAATGGCTGTCTCGACTCCTCGATAGTCTACTCAAACAAAAAGTGCGAGAGGAAATAAAAATCACAATTGCCGTCGTTGATAATGCAAATGACGACAAAACCCGAAAAGTGGTTGAATCAAAAAAAGTTTTAAATGCATCAATTAACCTTCTTTACGATATCGAGCCTGAGCCGGGGATAGTGTTTGCAAGAAATAAATGCGTTTCCCTATGTCAGTCATTAGATGCTGACTTTTTAGCGTTTATAGATGACGACGAGTGGTTAGAGCAAGATAATTGGATTAACACGTTGCTGGAAGCATCTGAGCGATATAACTGCGATATTGTGACCAGTCGGGTTGTATCAGTTGGAGAGAGTGGCACCCCTGATTGGGCTGTTAACCTCATTTACGGAAAAAATCCTTACAGTGAAGGCGAGCAAGTACCAGTGTTTTATACCAATAACTTACTGCTTTCAAAAAACGTTCTCGAAGCTACAGTTCCCTGTTTTGATAAGCGTTTTGCCATGACGGGAGCCAGTGATTATCATTTTGCGTTAAGGTGTAATCATCTTGGGTTTCGTTGCGTGTACACAGAGGCTCCTGTACACGAAGAATTTCCTAGGAGCAGAGCAACAGTTAAGTGGTTTTGCAGAAGGGGATTTCGTTCCGGTATAGGATATACGCGATCTCACCTTTTTGAAGAAACGTATATCAAAGCGCTAGTTCGGGTTACCTTCATGACCATGGTCAGATTGGGGCGAAGCCTTTTGAGTTTCGTACAGGGCATCGTTACACTGAACAAAACAAAGTTAGTAGACGGCCTGTTTAGACTTTGTTCTGCGGCTGGTTCAGTTGCCGGCTTTTTCGGTATCAAACATGAAGAATATAAAGTGATTCATGGTAAATAATTCCGCACTGTGATTTTATGATAACGAAATAGCGGTCAAAGTTTACGAGGCTCTTTATGCAACGTTTTTACAATACAATATTCTTTTTCGTAGTGCTATTGAGCGCTCATTGCGCAATAGCCTCGGAAGGTGACTGTATAGAAAAAAATATTGCAGTGTATCAATGGGGAGTAAGGCACTATGCTGCGATGCCAGCATCACTATCTGTTCCTCCCGGAGATACACTAGATGCCTGCATTAAACTCACGGGTATTGGTACTAAACCTCTTGAGATAACGCCTAAGCATTACGATTTATCTGTCAACGGTGGTCCCTTCATAACAGGCAAGACGTTACAAATATTCGATAATGACGTGTTGCGTATAAAGCTTTTAGCACCCGCAAAACACAATGACCACAAGGTAACTCGTCTTGAGTTTTTTGAAACTGATAAAACTATGCGACGAGACGTTTTACGAATTGCCTGGCAAGTTCAAACTAATAACAGTAATACACTCCCTACCACGTGGTATGTAGGTTCAGACAAACGCTTTACTCAAGTATCTCAAGTTCTGGCGAAAGTACGCAGTGGAGATACAATTGTACTGAATAAAGCTGAAGTTTTTGAGCCATTCGAAATTAAATTTGTTTCGGGAAGTAAGGAGCATCCAATTACTCTGACTTCCAATGCAGAAAGTGCTAATGAGCGTCCGATCATAAGTGGTGGGGTGCCCCGTTTTGGCTGGGCAGTTGGTTTACGTTCATCCCATTTCTGGGTAGTTAAAAACATTGTAATTAAAGATGCTGCAGTATGTTTTCGAAATGAATCCCACGGTACGGTGTTGAAGCAAGTACTTATAAAAGGGTGTCATATCGGAGTGATGGGAACGGACTATAATGCTGGCAGTTTGACGATTGCTCACTCGGAAATAACTGAAAGCGGTGGGAGAGAAGCGGGTAAAAAGTGGGGCCACCCTATTTATGTGGCAAGCGACCCCCATACTTTTCCTCAAGCGCAGCTAGTTTTAGCGCATAACTTCATACACGATAATCAAGGAAACAACGTAAAGTCCAGATACGAAAAAAGCCTCATTCACAATAACTGGATAGAAGCCGGCAATGATAATCAAGCCCGTTATGTGCTTGAGTTAATTGGTTATGATGGGCACTATGATTTTACGGGTCAAGAATACGTTGTGCAAAATAATTTCCTTATTCACAATCGATACGGCTTAGGGAGCAGAGTTGGGGGTGACGGTAAGGGACCATCCAGAGGAAGCGTATCGTTTAAAAATAATTTATTTATAATTGGTTCGGGCTTTTCGTTTCCGCTTATTAGAACTTTTCAGGGACTTGGTGAATTAAACGTATTAAATAATTCTGTAGCGTATACAGGAGAGACAGCCCCTATTACTTTCGTGCAGGATGAGTTAAACAATACGGACTGGGTAAAGGGTAAGGCGAAAATTTCTGTTATTGGTAATACAGTTAATCAATCTGTTACTCTGCTAACTACGCTAGAGCGCAGCAGCAAAGCAGATCAAAGTTTAGTTGAAATAGAGAAAAACCGTAATCTTGAGCCTTTACAGTTATCAAGAGATATCCTCAATTCAAATCGTCCCATCCCCAGAGAATATGTCGGTGACATAGGGTTGAACTAGACAACGTAACCTACGCCTTTCTCCATGTCTTTATTCATAGACGCTTTAAGGTGAGAGGGAATATTATTTTCCGCCGTATATTCAGCACCGAAAATGGGAGAGTTTTCCATTTCCGCACGCCTTTTTTCAATATACGCATCATAAGAGCAAATGTGGCGAGCGGGCACGCCTCCGAAAACGCTATTCGACGGCACGTCGGAGCTTACAACACTGCCAGCACCAATAATGACCCTATCACCTATCGTAACACCTGGTAATACGATACTTCCTGCCCCGATAAATACCTTATTTCCAATGGATACCTTTGCTAAGCGTGTATACCCTAATTCGTGTTTTGTACTGGCGTCATGAGCGAGAATATGAACATTTGGAGCCAAGGTTACATTATCGCCTATGGTAATGTGCCAAGCGTGATCCGGGTCAATAATTACACCGCGCAACATATTAAAATGCTTACCAATTTTAGCGCCATTTTGAATTGCTATGTTTACAGGGTTCACCGGTCGCAATTTTCTCAAAATTTTTCTAATCATTTGGCTTCCTCTACGTTTACTCAATTTGAGTAAGTACGCACTTCAGTACCTAATTTATTGTCAGTAGAACCCGACGTACTAAACCTACTTTTTCCAATGTTGACTAACTAGGAAACAGTCTGCGAATTCACTTTGCAATTTACAAAAATCTTTCTCGAAAAGCACGTTTAATTGAGCGTAAGTTTTCTCATCTAGTGAGGGTACAGGTTTTGTAGCAGAGTTCTTTATACTGGCGATAATCTGGCCTGGTAAAACTCTCTTTAGAAACTTAGTGACTTTTTGTATATGCGCGGGATTAACATGTTTTAGCACGCTAGCAGCTCCCCGCCACTGGTAAGACTTATTTTTAGTTTTTTCTGTTTCGCCTTGCTGCATATCAACAGGGGAAAGTGAGAGAAAAGTGAGCAATTGCTGAAACACGTCGTCAGTATTCTTCACAAAATCTTCAAAGAACAAAACCCGAATCTGTGTTTTAGGAAATACTTCCGCTATTGCGCTTAATTGCTGATAGTAACACGAGCCATTAAAGTGAGGTGAAGTGGGCGATGAGATAGCCTCTAAAGGCTTACCTTTTTCTACACCGTTTCTAATATAGTGCCAATACGACGACCAAGCACGCTTTGCCGGATCTCTTACTATATAAATAATCTTAGCAGATGGATCAACCTTAAAGAGTCGATTAGCAATGTCCACAGTTTCGGATGTTTCGGTATAAGATGTTGACGCATCAACTCTAACCGAGGACGTACTATCGAATAGTGCATCGTACTGTTGCAGGCTACTTTCATTTACTTCATTAATTGCGAAAGTATCAGGCTCTTTTCCTTTAGCGAGCGACACATCGGGGTGTAAATCAAGAAGATCTGCAAGTTTTGTAGTTCCCGACTTCGCAGCCCCAACAAGATACGTATACCTTGCCTTTCCATTTTGCATTTAAAAAGTCTCACTCGTTATAAATTGATGTACTCACATGCATCAATATGAAAGAATAATTTCAATATCATACAGTTGTATCTGGCTAAGTAAAATAAGGTTGAAGCATCTTCGTGTAATTTTTATCTGTCAGTTCGAATGTTGTAACTCGATAATGAATTCGTTCATCTAGTTTGAGCTAAACGTATTTTTCAACCGAGAAGGTGCAATGAGAGAAACCGTACTCCACTCCCTGAAATGGGTCGCTTTTGGTAAGGCTATAGGTCAATCTGTAAGATGGGTTACCACCATCTTTACCCTGCAATTTTTGTTTCCAGAAGATTATGCAGTAATAGCACTCTCAACATTTTTTATGGCGCTTTCATGGTCATTTAGCCGAGGCGGTATTGCCCCTGCGCTTATCAGAGAAAAAAATATCGATGACCACCTGGTAGGGGAGTTCTTCACTTTATCAATAATTGCACACTTTCTGCTCTTCATCCTTTTGCAAATACTCGCGGAGCCGTTAGCGACATTCTATGGAGACGCGAGACTTGAAGATGTTATAAGGGTCACCTCACTAACTTTTATCATTTCACTAATAGGTTTTATTCCAAGTACTCTGCTAAATAGAGAAATGCTGTTTAAAAAACTTGCTATGGTAGATGCCATTGCAGAGTCTATAGGAGCATTGGCCACCGTTACTTTGGCTTGGTTGGGTTATGGTTATTGGTCTATTGTATTTGGCGTGGTGCTCACAGAGATTCTTAAGCAAGTTGGATACTTATTCAGATCACCCTCTTGGATTTGGCCTAAAAAGTTTACTGAAAGAATCAAGAATACATACGAATTTGCGTGGCGCGCTGCTACTCAGTCAGCATTAGGCTATATCATTTTTAACGTAGATGTTGCTATCGCAGGCGTCTTTCTGAGCATTACTGAGTTAGGAATCTATCAATTCGCGGTAGTGTTGGCGATGATGCCCGCGGCTAAAGTACTGCCTATGCTCCGACAAATCGCGCTACCGGTATATGCAAAGATCCAAGATGAACCTGCATCGTTAGAATGGTATTTCCTCAAAACTCAGCGTATCAGCGCGTTGATTTTCGTTCCTGTATTCTGGGGGATGGGGGGAACTGCGTTTGTACTTATCCCAACTGTTTTTGGAGAAAAGTGGAGTGACGCTGCAATGGTCATAGCGGTTTATTGTATTTCTATGCCTATTAAAAGTTTACAGCAACTCTTCAGCCCACTTATGAAAGCGACCGGCCATATGAAGGTGGTTCTCTCCAATACGCTTCTGTATGGCCTTATTCTCATACCAAGCTTTTTTGTAGGCGCTCAATTTGGTGGGGTAGGTATCGCCATATCATGGTTAGCTGCTTTTGGTTTTGCCTTCTTTCTTGCGACTTACCGTTCTTGTAGAGCACTTAATATAAGTTTTAGGCACTATCTTGGCAGTATATATAAAGTGCACCTGTACGGTGGTGTTATGGCGGTAGCGTGTTTACTAATAGGGCACTATATTGACTTAGTCCATCCACTTATCACTTTGGCTATACAGGTGATAGCAGGAGCGCTCATCTATTTGGGTCTCATCTGGATTTTCTCACGTGGATACTTAAAAGAACTAGTAGAGATGTTCAGAGGAAAAATAGCTAAAACGTAGGCAGTTTATGCAATTCTTTTGCATTTGGCGTGTTGTCTGTTCGGGTAGACTTCTTTTGGGGATAAGATGGAAAAATTTAGTGCTTACCCTCAATCATGAAAAATGGGTAGGCTTGGGTAGTTCACTACCCAAAAGCCTTACTTCCAAGTGATAGGGTGTGACTCTGTCTGTTGAGAGACACCGCGCGTTATCTGAATAGATATATCCGATATCCAGTTAGCGAAAAAGAGACATAATCTGTTTTGCTGAGTTATCCCACGTGTACTTGGAGATAGAATTCCTTATTTTTTCTTTGTTCCATGTGGACTTAGGCAAGGTCAGCAGTGCTTGGGTAACCGAGTGAGCGCACTGAGGGTTAATTAATATACCTCCCACCTCAGGTATGAGAACCTCTGAAATACCTCCGACATCTGTAGCGATAACTGGAGTTCCTGTTGCTAACGCTTCCATAATAACGTTTGGTACACCTTCTCTATAGCTAGGCAAAATAAGTGCGTCTGATTGATGAAGTTCTTTTACCAGTGACTGATGAGGGATAGCACCTAAAAATGTAACGGCCTTTGTGAGTGATTTAGCACTTACTATCTTCATTAGGGCGTCTCTGCTAGCGCCTTCCCCAGCAATTCTTAGCGTCATGCGAGGGTTTTGATTGAGCGCATCTTCAAAGCCTTCAACTAGTTCGAATACCCCTTTTGTAGCAATGAGTGAGCCGACAAATAAAAAGTGGTTAGATGGGGAAGAGAAAGGCTCTGTCTGTCTGAGCGCAAAAACGTCAAAATCAACCCCATTATAGATAACATGAGGATTTACATCTGGCACATGCTGCTTGACTGCATTCGCTAGAGCGACACTTTTAGTTGTAACTGCCGTACTCTTCCTAAATGCCCAGCACATCTGTCTCTTATGCAGGGGCTGTTGCATAAGAGCATTCACATCGCTACCTAAGCACTCAATTACTAATTTATATTTAAATAGCGCTTTGCCAAACGCCGCAACGACTGCCTCTGCATAGGCCCAACTTGCAATTACATTTTCACTTTTTGCTAACCAGATTAGTGGCTTCACACTGATAATCAGAGAAATTAGAAGAAAAAGCGGGTGAAAAGATGTGAGTATTTTGGGCACATAGAAAAAAGGAAACAAACAGAAGCCTTCGGGACTTCTATGGCCCTTCAACACGACTTGCTTGAACCATGTAAACCAAGGAACAGGCATGAGCACCCTCACGTTTGCATGCGCCTTTAGGTTGCGTATTTCCTCATAATTATACGTTGCCCGTGTGGGTTGCCAAGGAAGTGGATGTAGATTAGTAAAAAATAGAATACGCTTTTTCATTACTTATACGTGACTTCATAGATGGCTGAAACATTATCGATTGCATAGCATTGTTTTGTGAATGCAAACGCATGACGTCCATTTTGTTTTAACTTACTTCGATCTTCTATCAACGAAAGTAAAATTGAATACCAAGACTCAATATCATCAACAGAGTATACAAAGCCCGTGTGATTATTCTTTATCAAGAGAGGAATTTGTCCCACAGACGTTGATAGGGCCGGGATGCCTCTTGCCATGGCTTCAAGAAGAGACATGGGTAACCCTTCAGTTGTAGAGTTAATCAAGAGCAAATCTTGTTGGGCATAGATCTGGTCTTCATCCAAAACCTCACCGTGTAAAATTACAGAACTTTGTAATCCATACTTCTCAACTATCTGTTCTATCTTCGACCTTTCAGGCCCATCACCAAAAATATTCAAGACAGCGTGATTACCAAGATTGCGGCGCCCAAATTCCTCTACAAGCTGAGTGATATTCTTCAACGGAACAAGTCGGCAGACTGTACATAAATGAAGTAGAGTTTGCTGTGCGATATCCTGTGGAATAGGGGGGCAGTAAACACCATTATTTACTACCGTCACCGTGTTTGAATTCCAGCCATAGCGCTTATTGATGCCAGACTTGATGCTTTCTGACACACCGAAAACCCTATTGATATACAGTTGAGCAAGTGTGTGAGAACCCCTTACAAAGCTTATAGGCGGCTCGACTTCACCATGAATTGTGTAGATTACTCTCTTAGCCATCAGTACGGGAAAAATGGGAGCAAAAGCCTTTATCACGGCAGGAGAGTGAATGTGAATAGTGCTGAAGGACAGTAGTGTTCGTACTGTCTTCATAAGTCGGACAAAAATGTTGCCTTTGATGTTTGTAACCTTTACTCCAAGGGCCTTGATATCGTGCTGAAATGCGTCACACTCGTTGCCAAAAGAAAGCACCTCTACATCAAGACCTTTTTCGGACTGCGCTTTGACCAGATTCTTTACGCATTTTTCCGCCCCACCTACTTTCAGGCTACTTACGCAATGTAATATACGCATTTTAGTACCTCTTTGCGTAGCTGAACATACGTTTTAGGTCGTCTAATGACATGCCTGGCGCTATTGGAAATCGGTGCAAGTCATAAGGATTTTGACTGGGCGAGGTATTTATTCCAGGTTGGAAATTAAATGCGAGCTTATATCCAGTGTTCTTCAATCCCTCAATCACTTTTTTGTTGTAGGTAGACTTGTTGCCAACTGGATAAGAGAATGCAGAAATATCGCATTTTAGCTTTGTCTCCAACAGCGTCTTTGAATGGCTCAATTCGTAGAAAAGCTCGTCTGCGGATAGTTTTGTCAAGATGTCATGGTTGTGAGAATGGGCTCCAAGTTCCATACCTGCGTCTATCAGTGCTGCTAAGTGATGCCAGTCCATGAATTCTGCTGGAGGGTAACCGTTTTGATGAAGTAATTCTTGTTCTAGCAAATTTATTTGTTGCTGAGCGGGTAATTGACAGCTTTTTATGGCTCGTAAAACATTCCGGATAAAACGCTCTTGGCAGTTTTCAAAAATGACTTCTTCTCGCCAGGCGTGCAAATGTAACTTACGAGGTTTGTGATTTTTTATTAGGTAAGCAACTTTATCCCACCAAGGGACCACGCTGTTCCCAATTAAGCCAGTAGCGATAAAAAAGCTAGCCTTAACATTATTTGCTTCCAAAACTGGCAATGCATCATTGAAATTATCGATATAACCATCGTCAAAAGTAAGACACATTAGCCTTGAAGAAGGTCTGATATCACTATCTAAAAGATCAGGTAATGTCTTTGGGTTTATGATGTCAAAGTGTTGTTTAAAAAATTTGACATGGCGGTCGAGTTCTTCAGAGGTGCATGAGTACACGCAAGGATCAAACGCAGTCTCACTACTATTTCCAATTCTATGAAAGTTAACACTATACAGTCCGTTGGGACGCGAGCGCCACGTAATTTCATCGAGGCCGAGTAGTCGACCTACTTTCATTTTAATTCTTGAAAACATGTTAAGAAAGCTTTTTAAAACTTGGAGCTGGAAGGAGATAATCCCTAAAATCGTTAGGGTTTCCTTCTTCTCCTGCTTCCGCAGCTTTTATTATATTGTACATTTCACGAGCCGAAACGTAATGAAGTGCATAATCACGGCCGTCATTGTACTGCGTGGTCAAATGTCTGTGCATCTCTTTGATAGGATCACCTAGCAACGTGTCCATATCGCCATCTTGCGCGCCATGAGTATGGACTTTAATGAAAATCCAATCCGGCTTGCCTTCGACAAGAATACCTTCTTTAACCCAAAGGTCTACGCGATTAGGTGTGGGAGGAAATGTTTTTCTCACATCTGAATTTTCAATTTGTGGGAAAATGCCTTTCTTTCTCACTTTCCAGTTCAAACCTAATATTCCTTGAATAAGCAAAATATCCCCCCACGCTTTACCGCCTTTAACTATCGCTTTGCCGGTTTCATATGATTTTGGCTTTTCAGGATCGTCTTTAGCGTAGTAGATGGTATTCAACATGGCAGGTTGTGATTCGTCTGGCGAGGGAAACGTAAAGTCTGCGTAGCAGCCAGTCTCTTTTAATACGATAAGTTCGTCGTTAACGCCACACCACTTTCCATGAGGGTGAGAGTTATCTAACACCCAATTACCGTGTATAAACGCATAAACCGGCTGACCTGTCTTGGGGTCGATACTCAACGCATTATGCTCTTCGTGAAGACACTGTGCAAAGCCCGAAAGCGTGGCTCTTAGATTTTCACTAGTGTCGTTATCATGATGCAGATGAATCTCTATTTCACCGAATCCTTTGGCGCAAAGGTCTGAAATTTTGTCTAAATGTTCTTTTCGGTATTCTTCTTCAGGAAAGAAAAAACTGTGCTTGGGGTGATTTCCATCCGCATCCGTAAATTGGCTCGCCATCTTTGGGTAATCAACCATCCATCTATCAACGCGCTGCCTTTCAAGTTCAATATTATCTTTGTTCTTCCACTGGGGTTCGTAGTGGTCTACAAAGCAAAACATTACGTGTGTAGTGCCATTCACAGTTGGTTTGCTTGAAAATCGACTCTTCGTATAATTCCAAAGCCAACTTTGCATTTTTTTCTTCTTAACAATAATGCTAAATGCCACTGAAAATAGAATTAAAAATATCAGTAAAAACGCGATCATCTCGATGTCCTTTGCCATGTCGCTGTTAAATTAGTCGATAGAAAACGAATGAATCCTTTAAAGAGCGATATATTCATTGAAACAAAAAAGGTTATCAAACTAACTATTTTTCCAATTATGGGAGTATTCTTGAAGAGACTAAGCTCACCCATGACCCAAAATGCGTAAAAACCAGCCTGACAGGCTAGTAGCAGCTCATATGTAGAGTTGGGATGCCAAATAAGAATAACATTAAGTATTAATGCAATAATCATAAGGTGTGGGACAAACCAGCGAATGACCTTATGACTTAAATATGAAAACCACCGCCACTTATAGCGAGGGTGAAGTAACCACTTTAAACGTGAGAGCGATTGGTAGTTACCAGCGCCAATGCGAATACGTCGACCAGCTTCTTCTTTAAGAGTAGGGGCGATTTCCTCAGAAGCTAATGCTTCCTTGTTGTACACAATTTTGTAGTTATTTTTTGCGACGTTCATCACAATACAAAAATCATCTATGATGGTATTGTCTGGAAGAGGTTCGTATAGTGTGGTCCTTATCGCATAAATACCGCCGTTAGCACCTAGCAACGCGTCAATTTCGGACTCGTGAAACTTCAAAAATTGCTCATATTTCCAATATAGGTTGTCCTTGTTGTCACCTGAAAAAACATCAATTAAGTTGAGTTCACCACAAACCGCCCCCACTTGATCTTCACGAAAAGGTGCAACAAGGTTCAATATCGCATCGTTTTCAAACATCGTATTCGCGTCTGAAAATACGGTAATCTCTGAAGTTACACGTGATAAAAGATCGTTTAGAACATTGATCTTGCCCCGATTCTCTTCAAAGCAAAAAACAGCAAGGCGTGGGTCGTCAAAACTATTTAGTATTGCATTTGTGTCGTCTGTACTACCGTCTGATGCAATTAGAAGACGAATTTTGTCATGGGGATATTCAAGAGATAGTAAGTTTTTAATGCGCTCTTCAATACATGCCTCTTCATTATAAGCGGAAATGACCACCGAAACTGAAGGCAAAGAGTTGTCATTTTGCCTGAAGACGAAGGTTTGGTTGTCCTTTTTAGAAAGTAAGCGACTAAGGGAGAATAGGATAACGGGATATAGCAAATAGCTGTAAACAATAAGAAAGCTAGCTACCCAAAAAAAGAATTCAATGTACTTCATATTATTTACTTAACAGTTGCTGGGATCCCTAATGCAGTAGAGTTTGAAGGGATATCCTTGACTACTACAGCATTTGCGCCAATTTTCACATCAGTTCCAATACTGATACCGCCGAAAGCTTTAGCGCCGGCTCCAAAAAAAATATTATCCCCCAGAGTTGGAGACTTTCCTTTTTCATCACCAATTACCACGCCACTTTCAAGCGTTATATTTTTACCCCCAACGACCTTTGAGTTAACTACAACCCCTATGGGGTGCATAATCACGAATCCTGGGCCAAAGTTTGCGTTCACGCCTATCACGCAACCATTGTATACTCGGTTGATGTGAGACAGAATTAATGCAAAAGGAGTGAGTAATTTCGATTGCGCGCAACGAAAAGCTAATCTATACAAAATATTAGCGCTCGTGCCATCAGTAAGCAAAGTGCGGAACGTTGATATACTCGCACCATCGTTCAGAAATATCTGCTTTTTTTGCTTTATGTCCGATTTGATAAGTTTTATTGTCTCAGACATTCTTAGTCTTCTTTGCTATCTTCTAATATTTGTTTGACTTTTTTGAACATATATTTCTGAAGCGGGTTTTTATTTCCCCAAGGACGCCAAGTTTTAATTAGATTATTTCTATAAGCATCGAAGTGCAGTCCTCTAGGAGCACAAACGACCTTTCCACGACCTAACAGTAGTTTTAATACATTGGTACAGAGAACCCCCGCGGCCAATGAAATCCCCATGCAGGTGGAAGGGACTTTCTTTTTCATGAAGTTGACAGAGGAGTTCTTAACTAAATAATGTCGCTGTTGAACTGACGGCGAAACGCCAATCACAAACCGTACAATATTATTTTCAAAATACTCTTCTTTTTCCTGTTCACTGGCGTTCGAAGGAGCATCAACCATAGCAAAATAGTCATCAAAAGACATTTCACCCGGTTTGAAGCACAACATTGCTGTGCCCATTCCCATCGGGGCTGCAGTTATAGTAGGAATCCCCAATTCGTAGCAGCGTCGGAAAACCTGCCTGCGGATTTCGAGTGCAAATATATCTAAGCTATCTATGTAAACATCCACACCATCAAGAAATTCGTCAAGGTTTTCGAGAGTTATACCGCTCTTAAAATTCCTAATTGTCGCTTCTGGATTAATATCCTTCAGGGTGTTTTCCATCACCTCAGATTTTTCTTTACCGATTGTTGAAACAAACGCACCAGCTTGGCGGTTGAAGTTGGCATAGTCGTAAGCGTCAAGATCTGAGATGTTAAAATTGCCTATCCCCATACGAGCACAAACAATAGCGTGATCGCCACCAACACCGCCCAAGCCACCAATGGCAACCTTGCTATTTTTGAGTTTTAGTTGTTCTTCTTCCGTTACCCAACCAATATTCCTTGAGAAAGCATCATTGTAATCAAACATAATTGTCGAGCCCCAGGTTATTCCTAAAGTTGGAATTGTTGTTTCACTTGATTGAGCTGCGTTTCTTGCGCAGCGGTTACTGGAATAATAGTCGACGCTACTCGTTGTGCATCAATTTTTCTTCCGCCCCTCGCTAAAGCTCTAACGTATTCTATGCCGATAGAGACATTTTCTTTACTTATCACGAATGCTTCCTTTGCTTTCTCTATTGCAGCTTCGTGTTTTGATAAAGAGGAGAGTACAGCTCCGTAAGTGGATAAGATGTTGGGGTTGTTTGGAACGAGCTCGTTAGCTCTCTCAATGAGCTTTAAAGCTTTAGATGGTGAACCATTTTGATTAAGCAACCAAGCAAGGTTGTTTAACACGAGTGGGCTCTCTTTCTTCACGTTATCAACAAGATACGTATACTGTTCGATTGCAAGTACTGGTTCACGCTCAAGAAGATAATTGGCAAAGAGAAGACGGACTTTGTTGTCACTTTGCGCTCTTTCAAGGTGTGCTTTTGCAAAGCTAAGTATCTGTTCGTGCTGCTCTAACTGCACATATGAAGTAAGTAGCAGCAGTGCTAACTCACTAGATGGCGCGTCTTCGTACAACGGCTCTAGTGTGGATATTGCAGACTGGTAATTACCTTCAGTAATAGCTAAGCGTCCTTTTACTACCTGACCAATTAACGACTTTTTCGCTTCGTCAGGAAGTGCGTTATAAGCTTTACTTGCGTCTTTGTTTTTGCCTTGAAGTAACTTTAACCTAGCAGCCAGCAGCTCAATGGTTGTATTCTTACCAAGGTTTCTGCGCGCTTCCTCGATAACCTGTTCCGCCTTGAGGTAGTCACGTTCAATTTCTTCAATTTGTATACTCTGTACAAACGAATTTTGAGAAGGCTCCAGTTTTCTCCATTCAGTGAATGCCTTTCGCGCATCCTTGTAATTAGACTGTTTTGCATAGGCATTACCCAGCAACATCCAATATTTAGGGGTATCTTTTAGCTTTTGTTGATTTTCCGAAAGGTAATCCACTACAGTTTTGAATTGATTATCTAAAGAAAGCGCAGCGGCATAAAGGAGAGCGTATTTTGGTTCTTTCGATTTCCCTTGAGCTTCTTTCAATTGTTTAATGGCTGGTTTGATATTTCCTAAGCGCTGAGCCACTTGGAAAGAGCGTATTAACAGGCGAGTGCTCAAAGGATAGTTATCAATAGCACTTGAAAGCTGTTTCGATGCTTTTTCAAGCTCTCCATTTTTTATTGACTGCTCTATGAAAAATAGGGCCGCTTCAAGGTTTTTGGGGTCTATATCTTTTAGTTTTTGATAGGTTTGTTGCGCAGACTCAATGTCTCCGGCTGTCTGTTGAACAAAACCTGTTGCATTCAATCGCTCAATTTTATTCTCTTCACCTGTTAAGCGCGAATCTATAAGCTCGTAGGCTTTGTCGTAGGCCTTATTTTCAACATAGGCCACTAATAGCAGGTAGAAACTGTTTTCAGATTCAGGTGATATATCTAGGTTTCGCTCTAGCTCGGAAAGACCTTCCTTGCCAGTAATAAGTTTCAACAAACCGATGTTTTGAAGCATCTTGGAGTCCGAAATTTGGTCCGACTCAATTTTGCCAATCAAGCGTTTTGCCTCGTCAAGCTCGTTCTTTTGAACAAGTAATCTAGATGTTTCAACGATGTACAATAGATCGTCCTGTCCAAGATCGGACATTGTATTAATTGTATCAATACCGTCCTGAACGTAGCCTAATTTCAGTTGAATGCTCGTATAAAGTCTTTTGGCGTAATGATCTTTAGGCAATGTGTCAATGATGACTGAAAGGTTCTGATATGCCTGCTCAAAATTTCCCAGTTGATAATGAGATATGGCGGAAAATAACCGAGTAATTTGGTTTGAGCGTCCATTTTTTATTGCTTTATCTAGGTAAAGAATTGCGCCCTCATAGTCCTTTTCAGAAACCAACAAGGTACCCTTTAACTGGTTAAAATAGGCTTGCTCAGGACTCAGACGTAAAAGTTGTTCAACAACAGGTTTTGCTTCTTCGAATTCACCAGCGTTTATTAAAACCGTTGCTAGTTGGGTTTTTACCTTATAATCAGCGGGCCTTAAAGAAAGCAATTTTTTACTGGTATCAATAGCACTCGACCAATCATTAACAAAGTTTTCTAGGGTAAATTTTAACTGAAGCGCTAGCGGCGAGTCTTCTATTTGTGCTGCATTGTCAACCAATACCTTTAAAGCTGCAGCAGGTTTCTCTCTTATCGTAGCGTTGTAAGCTTTCGCAAGAGATGCAATATCTTCAAAAGGTGAAGCCTCTAACTTTTCAAATGCTGATATCGCACTTGTCGGGCTTTGTGCTCGAAACAGAGCAATTGCTTGGTATATTTCTAACTTATCTTTAGTTTGGCCTTCGTTATCAACACTAAGGTCTTTGATGCTCTCGTATTCTTCAAGCCAAAGATGGGTCTCTGCTAATGCGACTTTGCTTTCATCACTTAATACGCTCTGTGCGCGTAGTAATTCTTTTTGCGCTGCAAGGTATAGGCCTTGTTGGAGATATGTTAAACCTAACATTTCTCTTGCCTTTAAAAGCGAAGGGTCGTCTTTTATTACATTTTTGAGGGTAACTGACGCTTCTTGTAATTGCCCTTTTTCAAGCATTAATTCTGCGTCAGCCAGACGCTTTTCTGGAGAGTTGTCGCTACACGCAGACAACAAGCATAACAGCATGGCTACTGACAATTTAGAATAATTTTTCACATTAGCTTCCTTATTGCTTAACCTAGCTAAGGTAACGTATTCCAGATAATTTACAAGCTATTCAAGGACTTTTTCTAAGGCAATTCTGTATCACTCTGATAAGAAAAGAGCAAAAAAAAAGCTGCCTATTTAAGGCAGCTCTTTAAGTCTTTTGCTTGTATCCGTGTCGATATTATTTTCTACGACGACGTGAGAAACCGAACATGCTGATAAGGCCTAGGCTCAAAACTGCAACTGTTGATGGCTCAGGTACACGGAACTCTACAGTAACAGCGTGGTTATCGCTGATAAGCACTGTGTCACCATCTGAGTCGATTGGGTTAGCGATGTTATCTGCTAACTCACCAACAGTAACTGTTTGTGAAGCATAAAGTAGGATGTCAGTTAGCGTTGCAGTAATGTAATCTTGGAAAGATACGAAGTTACCTGAACTGTCTTGGAAGTAGAAAACTTCTTGACCAGCTGGAGTAAGGCTAACTTCAGTAATTAGCGACTCGATAACTTGCTCACCAAGGTTAATTGAGCTTGTGCTGAACTCGCTTTGTACTAACAACTCTGCACTACCATTATCAACAGTAACAACATCAGGAGTAAAGAAGTCATAGCTGTATTGATAAGAGTAGATATCTAGAACACCGCCAGTGTAAGTAACAGAGTCACCACCTGGGTTAAGGATACCGTCTAATTCGAAATCAAATGTAAGTGCAGTAACTACGACAGTAGGGAGAGTTGAACCGTCCACGCCAAGATTGTTTGGCTCAGGGTCGTAAGTAAACGTGTTCGCAATAGCGCCATCGTCAGAAAGCACAAGGTCAGACAGATCAGTAAATCCAGCCATTGAACCGTTAAAGGTATAGCCGATTAGGCCAATACCACCGCGAGACACAATATCTCCAGTCGCTGTATTTACTTCAGAAACTGAGTCGTATTGAAGACCTAAACCATCGATTGCACCGCGAGGGTTAACTACTGAATCGTCAGATAAGTCTAAGTAAAAAGGTGTCGCTGCTGCTTGTCCACTAAGCGCTAAACCAGCAGCCATCATTGTTGTAAGAAGTAACTTTTTCATTTCCGCTCTCCGTTATGTTTGCAGCGATTTCTTGAAGTCACTTGGTTAAAGCACTATGCGTGCCAACTTTTAAGTTGTTGATAAGTAATGAAAATTAATTATTCCATTTTCGCGGTGTAAATTATGCTGACAGCTCAAAGTCATAGTTGCGAAAGAGCTCAACGGCATCATCCTTGTTGTGATCTTAATGTATGTTTTATGTTTTTATACATTATTGAAAACCCTTTAGGGAGGTTTTTGTGAAGCATTTCCGGCGTGATGTGATAGGCGGCCCTCTTACCATGGTAATCTACGATCGGTCCAATCTGTTCAAAGCGTATTCCAATAAAACGCATTGACCGAGCAAGCCTTGGCTCCATCATTACATAGTTATGTTTAACACCTGAGTTAACTGAGACTGCTGCGGCAGCAAGATATAGTCCTATCGCAATGAAAGGGAAGCAACGTAACTCTGTTTCAGAATAACTTTCTGGATTGATAGCACCAATTGCAGCACCATCGAATTTATCCATCTGTCTTCGACGGAACTCATTTGGTACTGCAAGTCGAGAAATTTCACAAATCTCATGGCGGGGGAAGTTTCTAGGATCAAGTGCGCTATTTGTAATCGAATCACAACAGTACTTTTCTATGGGAAGAAGTTGATTTTCTGTATTGGGGCGAACCATTCGAACAGTACCCGCGAATCTCTGGTTTTGTACATGTTCGATTAAACAACACACCGAATAAGCATCGAATTCATCACTTTCTATTTCTAAAGGATTAGGTGGTTCAAAACCTTCTTCTGTACAATATACTTGATACCTAATTTTGAATGATTCATTTTTCAGAGCCTCGTCATGCGCTATCTTTGGCACTAAGTAAGTAGAAAAGTGGTGAGATATCTCTTTAACTTCTTGTAGTTTTTGATATCCCTTAAGTGCTTTAGTTACTCGACTATTGGCACCAAAAATATTCTGTACCTTTTGTACCAACTTTCCTTTTTGCATAACACTTTCTACCTGTCTTAGAGACTACGACCATTGATGCTGTTTAGGCAATGATGTTTTTATATTGTATTCAGCTAGAGTAAGTATAGTTTGTAAATATACGTTCATGTACGTATTATTTTTTTCGGCTCTCTAGCGCTTCATGAGCAACAATACCTCGTTGCAAGTTCTTATTTTTATAACAATATACTTCTATATGCTTACACAAAATAGCTCTAAAACAATATGTTCAGTGATTTTTCTTTTAATTTATACAGTTTTAAAGGCCCCAGTGTTTGCGGAAGATCTAGTATCTCTCACTAAACGCGTTACAGCGTCTACCGTTGCCATCGCACTTCACAGTCCTATTAAAAGCAATGCCCCTTCAATAAAAGGAACTGGCTTTGTGGTACACGATGGACACTATGTTGTTACAAATTACCACGTTGTTGAGCAAGAATTGGATCCTACAATAGTAGAATATTATGTAGCGATGCTGCCTACTGACGGGGGCTTTTCTTTCCAAAAACTTCAATTAATGGAAATTGATATAGAACACGACCTGGCGCTCTTCGCCACAAGTGAGGCGATGTCTCCTCTTGTTCTAGCAGACGAGGACTTGCAACCAGCGGGCACTGACATTGCCATATTTGGTTATCCCCTTGGCGCAGCCCTTGGTTTGTATCCTGCCGTTCACAGGGGAATAATCGCTGCGTTAACACCCGACTTTATGCCTGCCAATGACGCTAGAGCATTAACAAGTAACCAACTAAGGCGTTTAAAAAATCCAGAACTAATTTATCAATTAGACATAACCGCTTTTCCCGGCAATTCAGGCAGTCCTGTGGTAAACCAAAAAACTGGCGAGATTATTGCTGTAATAAATAAAGTGTATGTTAGAGACGGTAAAGAAAGTGCTCTCACTAACCCTTCAGGTATTTCCTACGCAATACCTGTAAAACACGTTATCGCTTTATTAAATCGTGCTTTATCGAAAGTGGAAAGTAATTGAACAGGAATAGTAAATGAAAATCTTAGTCACCGGAGCAGCTGGTTTCATTGGTGCAGCTGTATCGCAATACCTTATCAATCGTGGTGACCATGTTGTCGGGATTGACAACATTAACGATTATTACGATGTGAATTTAAAACATGCTCGTCTAGACGAGATTAAATCATCTACTGCTGCTGATTTATTTTCATTTATCGAGATGGGGGTAGAGGAGCGCGACAAAATGGCTGCGCTTTTTGAAGAGCACAAATTTGATAGAGTGGTGCATTTGGCTGCTCAAGCTGGTGTGCGTTATTCACTTGAAAATCCTAACGCTTACGTCGACTCAAATATTGTTGGCTTTGTGAATATTCTAGAAGGGTGTCGCCATAATAAAGTCGAGCATTTGGTGTACGCGTCATCTAGCTCAGTCTACGGTGCGAATGAGACTATGCCGTTTTCAGAACAGCATAACGTAGATCATCAAGTTAGCTTGTATGCGGCTTCTAAAAAAGCTAACGAGCTAATGGCTCATACTTATAGTCACTTGTATAACTTGCCTACAACGGGGCTGCGCTTTTTCACTGTTTACGGGCCTTGGGGCCGTCCAGACATGGCGCTTTTCAAGTTCACTAAGGCTATTTTGGAAGGTAAAACAATACAGGTTTACAACTATGGTAACCACCGTCGTGACTTCACTTATATCGATGATATCGTTGAAGGCGTAATTCGCTCATTGGATAATGTGGCTAAACCTAATGAGAATTGGGACGGCGGCAATCCAGATCCAAGTACGAGTAAGGCGCCCTATAAGGTATACAATATTGGTGCGCAGACACCAGTGCACCTTTTGAAGTTTATTGAAACCCTTGAGAGTGCATTGGGTATTGAGGCGAAGAAAGAACTTCTTCCTATGCAGCCAGGCGATGTGCCTGACACCTATGCTGATGTGTCGTCGCTCGTTGAAGATACTGGGTACCAGCCATCTACCGATGTTGAAACAGGCGTAAAAGCGTTTGTCGACTGGTATCGTGACTTTTATAAAGTGTAAGCGCTAGCGACTTATAATTACTTTCTGAAACCGTTAAAGTGCACTGCTTCTCATAAATCCCGCACACTTTTTGGGCAAGAACTCTTTCGTGGTTGCATAACCGAGCTCAAAAAGTGTGTTCTTAATTTCAGGTGTAAGCGAAAAATCTACCGCGGAAATCTCCCCGGTATTCACCACCACCGTATTGTGCCAATACTTCGCATTGACGTACTCCCTGGATATTGCCGTCATAAACGTGCGAATAAGCATGCTGACGTATTGCGGCAGTTGAAGTAAGTTCTTTTTAATGGCTTTACGTTTTTGTTCGGTGCTTTGCAGTCTGAAGCATACTGATGGCGTGCCATCGCCTCGCCAATCTTCAAACAGCGCATCTTCAGACAATATAGCGCCGTCTACTAGCAAGTGCTCTTTAAACGGTTTAAACGAGAAGATGAGCGGTATCGACATAGAATACCGCACTGCTTCTGACACCTTCATATCTGGAGAGGTTTGTTTGTTGAACAAAACTGGTCCGCCGCCGTTTACGTCGGTAGCGAGAATATGCAGATTGAGCGGGAGGTCGGCAAACACTGCGCCTTCCAATTGTTCGTCAATCCATCGCTGAAATACGTCGCCAGAAGACAGCCCGCCTTCCCGGAGTAATCTTACGAGTGAAAATTCAGTGAATTGCTTGAAATCAGTAACCAGTGCGAGCTCTCGCATTTGCTCCACTGTGTAACCTTTGGCATAAAGCGAAGCGATAATCGAGCCACCTGATACACCCACTAAAGTGTCGAAGCCTACGTTCATGTCCTGCAGCGCTTTAATGATGCCGATATGGGCGCTCAATCTTGTTCCTCCACCTGAAAAGATGGGCACAATTTGCGTGACGTTCGCCTGTAATAAATTATTCGGTATTGCTGCCGAGGCTATCTGCATGTGCATACTCCAAACTAAGGAGGCTTTACGCTAAGTGTCTAGTTCCAACGGAATAACAAACGCTGCGCCCCACACTATAAAAGCGTAGTTTACTCATGCATTATCAGCAAAGTATCAAGGGGGAGATAAGCGATATCTTTAGTCTAAAGTGTTGCCATATTGCTACACAATTCGCTTTGAGTGTGTTTGCGAATTGATTTCACGTGTCGCGACAATAAATGCAAACGCATTAGTAATACACCAGCAATAAATAAAAAGGCTCACTGCTGTTTACTAACAGAGTGAGCCTTATTCAAATGCGTCTGATGAGGCTTGAAACTAGCTAGCTAATTCTTTGATATTTTACCGTTTGGAATATAGCTTTTAGTTTCCAATTCTTAGCCCTCATATTTTGTGCTAGCTCGTCGCAAGTTTTGCCTTCATTTCGCGGCGACGGGCGTGCAGTAAAGGTTCTGTGTAACCGCTAGGCTGCTCTTTACCTTTGAAGATTAGATCGCTTGCGGCTAAGAAGCCAATTGAGCTGTCTAAATCAGGTGCCATAGGGATATACTCAGGATCCCCCGCATTTTGCTCATCTACTAAGACAGCCATACGAGCCAAAGACTCTTTTACCTGATCTACACTTACAATGCCGTGCTCTAGCCAGTTAGCGATATGCTGAGATGAAATACGCAACGTCGCGCGGTCTTCCATCAAGCCTACATTGTTGATGTCAGGAACTTTCGAGCAGCCTACGCCTTGGTGAACCCAGCGTACAACGTAGCCTAAAATGCCCTGAACATTATTGTCGATTTCACGCTTAATACTTTCACGCGTCAGAGTAGAGGCATCTTCTAACAATGGAATGGTAAGTATGTCAGCAAGGCCACTAAAGTTTTCATCTAGCGACTTTTGAACGTCAAACACATTTACATCGTGGTAATGAAGCGCGTGCAGTGTTGCTGCAGTAGGTGAGGGAACCCAAGCAGTATTAGCGCCAGCCTTAGGGTGACCTATTTTGGCGGTCATCATATTTTGCATTTCGTCAGGTATTGGCCACATGCCCTTACCAATTTGCGCTTTGCCAGAAAGACCACAACGAAGGCCTACTGCAACGTTTGCAGTTTCATAAGCCTTAATCCACGCCATAGACTTGAGCGCGGCTTTTTCTGCAAAAGGGCCGGCAAGCATTGAGGTATGAATTTCATCACCAGTTCTGTCTAAGAAACCCGTGTTAATGAACACAACGCGTGAAGTAGCCTCTGCAATACAAGCTTGTAGATTAATACTCGTACGGCGCTCTTCATCCATTATGCCCATTTTAAGGGTGTTAGCTGGAACATCGATAATCGCTTCGATAGCACCAAACAATGCGTTAGAGAATGCCACTTCTTCTGGCCCGTGCATTTTAGGTTTAACAATATAAATACTGCCTTCGCGGCTGTTTTTAAATTTGCTGTTTCCTAAAAGATCATGCTTTGCGATAAGTGAAGTGACTAAACCGTCCATGATCCCCTCTGGCACTTCTTCGCCGTCAAAGAGCATGGCATTGTTAGTCATAAGGTGGCCCACGTTTCTAACAAACATAAGGCTTCGACCAGAAAGTACTAGTTCGCCGTCTTTTAGCTTGTCTTGTGAAGCGTGTTTAGACGGCTGGTAGCTTCTATCGTCATGCATAGCGCGAACAAGCTGCTTGCCGCCCTTTGTCATTTCAATGCTTAGAGAGCCTTTCATTAAGCCTAACCAGTTGCTATACACCAAGGTTTTGTCTTCAGCGTCAACAGCAGCAACGGAATCTTCGCAGTCCATAATGGTGGTTAATGCAGCTTCAACCAGTACGTCTTTTACGTTTGCGGCATCGCTCTCGCCAATAGGATGAGTCGGGTCTAGTTGAATTTCAAAATGCAGACCGTTGTGTGCAAATAGCAGGCTTGACGGTGCGCTAATGTCACCTTGGTATCCTTGCCATTGCTCTGTGTTTGCTAAGGTGGTTTCATCGCCGTCGGCAAGAGTGATCGCCAATTTACCCGATTCAATCTTATACTCAGTAACGTCAGCGTGGCTGCCTTTCGCAAGGGGTATCATGCTATCTAGATAGTCTTTCGCTTTCGCAACTACTTTGGCGCCGCGTACGGGGTTGTAGCTTTTTCCCGCTTCTGCTCCACCTTCATTGCTGATGACATCAGTGCCGTATAGTGCGTCGTAAAGGCTACCCCAACGGGCATTTACCGCGTTAAGTGCATAGCGAGCGTTGTTGATTGGCACGACTAGCTGAGGGCCTGCCATTGTTGCTATTTCGGCGTCTACATTTTGTGTTTGTGCACTTACTTGTGACGGCTGCTCAACAAGGTAACCAATGCTTTTTAGGAAGTCGGTATATTCGTTTCCGTTTACCGGGTTACCAGCTTTATGATAATCGTCGATAGCGCGCTGAAGCTGTTCTCGCTTTTCTAATAGTGCGCGATTTTGAGGAATGAATTTTTCGAAGAGGGTTTCTGCACCTTGCCAAAAGGTGTCTTTATCTACGCCTGTGCCAGGAAGTGCCTGTTCATTAATAAAGTTATCGAGTTGTTCGGCAACCTGTAGTCGGCCTCTAGTAATATATCCTTGCATAACTACCTCTATACATTTGTCTGTTCACCCAGTGTAGTGTGTATAGAGATAGTTTTTTAATTTATGGTTTGTATTTCTGCCATATATTTTGTGAATGTTTAGCCCGCATTCATTTCGCTAGCTACATCGCTGATTAAGCGGCGCAACCAAATGTGACCTGCGTCGTGGTGAAGTAAGGCACTCCACGCCATTTTTAGCGCAATAGGTGGTATGTCGAAAGGTGGCTCTTTAATCACCACATCTGGGTCGTGTTTGAATAAACGCGCCGCTTTGCTTGGTAAGGTAGCAATAAGTTTTTGCTTTTTCGCAATCTGAAGCGCTGCATGGTAATGACGAGTAAATACGCGAATAGCACGTTGTTTTCCGATTTTTGTAAGCTCTGCGTCAACCCAACCCAATTTTTGTACTTCATTCGGGTCAATACCTACACCTACGCCAAACCCAGTTTTACTCACCCAAATATGCTGGGCACTCAAATAGCCTTCTAGGTTGCATTTTTCTACTAGCGGATGGTCGGAACTCATTACGCAGCTAAAGGTGTCATACCAGATAACTTTTTGGTGAAACGACAAAGGCAATTCATCGAAGCGGTTAATTGCCATGTCCACTTTACCTTGCTCGACATCGTGAAACGTCACGTCACTCGGCGTAATAAGGTCAAGCGTAATATTGGGCGCTAAATCCGCCAGTCTTCCAACAAGTTCAAGTAACAAGGTACTCTCTGCATAGTCACTGGTCATAATGCGGAAGGTTCGGTCGCTGGTTAACGGATCGAAATCAGTCTCGGGTTGAATAGAGCTTTCCAATCGACTAAGCACATCGCGAATAATGGGTTGTAGTTCAAGCGCGCGCTTAGTGGGGGTCATCCCATCGCTGGTACGAACTAAAAGTGGATCTTTAAATAGATCGCGAAGGCGCTTCAGGCCGTTACTCATTGCTGGCTGAGTAATGCTTAGCTGGTTTGCAGCTTTCGTTACACTTCCTTCGCGCAACAGCACATCTAAATAAACCAATAAATTCAGGTCGACCTTCGCTATATTCATTATTCTAATGCTCTTTTTAAACCTAATTAAACATAGCTATTATAAAGCTTTTTTATTTCAATGTCAGATAAGCGTTTAGTCTTAAATTGGCCGCCGTTATACCTATAAGGTATTGAAATATAGTTGGTATATTGTTTTTTTATGAAATTTAGAAAAATATGGCTTTTTTTGTTTTATGCAAAAAGCATAAGTGAAGTGAATGACGCGCACAAAAAAGGGCACCCGAAGGTGCCCTGTAGGAAAGGTTGGGATACTTTCCGTTTAACTCATTGCCTGTTCGCGTTATACGTCGAACTGGTTCATGGTGTTATCTTCACCAGACGCTTTAAGTGCACCTTCACCAGAGAAGTACTCTTTGTGTGTATCACCTAGGTCAGAACCTGCCATCGCTTGGTGCTTAACGCACGCTAGACCTTGGCGAATTTCTTGACGCTGAACACCGCGTACATAAGCAAGCATACCTTCTTCACCGAAGTAACCTTTTGCAAGGTTGTCAGTAGACAGTGCTGCAGTGTGATAAGTCGGTAGCGTGATAAGGTGGTGGAAAATACCCGCTTCGCGTGCTGCGTCAGCCTGGAAGCTCTTAATCTTCTCGTCGGCCGCAGCTGCTAGCTCGCTGTCATCATAGTCGGCAGACATAAGTTTCGCGCGGTCGTAGCCAGAAACGTCTTTACCTTCTTCACTCCAAGCATCAAATACTTGCTGACGGAAGTTAAGCGTCCAGTTGAACGATGGAGAATTGTTATAAACCAGCTTAGCATTTGGTACTTGTTCGCGAATAGCGTTAACCATTTCAGCAATTTGGCCAACGTGAGGCTTTTCAGTCTCAATCCAAAGCAAGTCAGCACCGTGCTTAAGCGACGTTACACAGTCAAGTACTACACGGTCAAAACCTGTGTTGTCTTTAAAGCGGAACAAGCCGTTTGGTAGGCGCTCAGGTTTAACCAGCTTGCCACCTTGTTTAAGCACTAGATCACCTTCAGTTAGGTCTTCAACACCCGCAACTTCGGTGGTTTTAAGGAACGCATTGTACTTAGCAGCTAGGTCGCCTTCTGATGTAGATACTGGGATCTTCTGGGTAAGACCAGCACCTAGTGAGTCAGTACGTGCAACAATTACACCTTCATCGACACCCAGTTCAAGGAATGCATAGCGTACTGCATTGATCTTCGCTAGGAAGTCTTCGTGTGGCACGGTTACTTTACCGTCTTGGTGACCACATTGCTTCGCGTCCGATACTTGGTTCTCAATTTGGATACAGCATGCACCTGCTTCAATCATTTGCTTTGCAAGTAGGTAGGTTGCTTCTTCGTTACCAAAGCCCGCATCGATATCTGCGATAATTGGAACTACGTGAGTTTCGTAATTGTCGATTTCAGCTTGAATCGCAGCTACATCACCACCGTTTTTCTTAGCGTCGTCTAGCTTGTGGAAAAGGTCGCCTAATTCACGCGCATCTGCTTGGCGAAGGAAAGTATAAAGTTCTTCGATAAGCGCAGACACTGATGTTTTTTCATGCATTGATTGGTCAGGAAGAGGACCAAATTCAGAGCGAAGTGCTGCTACCATCCAGCCTGAAAGGTAAAGGTAGCTTTTGTTAGTTGTGCCTTGATGCTTTTTAACTGAAAGCATTTTTTGTTGGCCTACGAAGCCATGCCAGCAGCCTAGTGACTGTGTGTACTGAGACGAATCTGCGTCGTATTCAGCCATGTCTTTGCGCATAATGCTTGCAGTGTAGCGAGCAATGTCTAAACCTGTTTTAAAACGGTTTTGAACCTTCATGCGTGCAGCGAATTCTGGGTTGATACCTTCCCAAGTTCCGTTTTGTGCTGCCTTTAATGTGGCGAAGTTATCAATGTCTTGTTGATATTGCGACATGAGCGTCTCTCCCGACTATAATTAAAATACTTAACGTTGTTTATGTTTACGCTGTAGGGCGTTCCCGTTGATTCCATTTCATCCTAGTGCCGGATTTGGAATAATAGAAATATATATTTTGCATTGCGGTCATTTATTTTGTGAATGACAGGCGCCGAGAGAAGTCTAGATACTGTAAATCTTTGACACCTATGTTTGGTGGTTTTAAGGCAATGGGGCAGCAGCGGGGCAAGAAGTGGTCGGTAATAAATAACTTACGTAGGTTGCAAATGCTTGCTGGTATTGACTATTTCGTCTGTCTATTAGCTAAAAGGGTAATAGCTTTGCCGGTGTGAGCAAGGTAAATTTAGGCGTAAAGCTTCACGCTAAATAGTCTTGTCCGATACGAGGGCGCTTTTGTTTTAGCTTGTTGATATATAATATGAAAAGTGGGTGTTATGAGTAGTAGTGTATTGTCGTCAGTTGACCAAAGAACCAAGCTTGTTGGCGAAAACAGGCTTGAGCTTTTGATGTTTCAACTGGGAACGCGACACATTTTTGCCATGAACGTCTTTAAAATTAAAGAAGTTATAAACGTACCCAAGCTCAATATAATGCCGGGTTCACATCACAACCTGAAAGGCGTGATGAACTACCGAGGAAGCTCCATTCCAATTATAGACTTGCGTCAGGCAATCAAAATGCGCGGTGCAGCTACGCAAGCAACAGCGAAGAATGTCATTATCACTGAATATAACAGAAGCGTGCAGGGCTTCATTATTGGTGAAGTGAAAAACATAGTGAATACATCGTGGGGAACCATTCAACCCCCCCCTAGCGGCATTGGAAAATCCAATTATTTAACCGCCATAACTCAGGTGAATGTTGAGGGTAAACAAGAGCTGGTAGAAATCATCGATGTTGAAAAAGTACTCGCGGAAATCATCGATTACGACACATCTATCTCTGAAGAAGTGCTAGATAAAGACATTGTTAACCACTTCTTAGGCAAGAAAGTGTTGATAGTAGATGACTCAAGCACAGCAAGAAAACAGATTAAAGATACGTTAGAGCAGCTAGGTATAACAATCATCGAACGTAAAAACGGCGCTGAAGCGTTAGCGCTGCTGACGAAGTGGGCCGATGAGGGGAAGAATCCAACCGACGAAATTTTGCTAATGTTTACCGACGCAGAAATGCCAGAAATGGACGGCTATCGGCTTACTTCCGAAGTGCGTAACGATCCTCGTATGAGCAATTTATTTATAGCACTCAACACATCATTAAGCGGAAGCTTCAACGACGCCATGGTAGAAAAAGTTGGATGCAACAGGTTTATCTCCAAATTCCAGCCCGACATGCTCGTTGACGTGGCACAACAGCGCATGCGCGAATACCTCTCATCACAAAATAAGTAGTCGCTTCCTTCTTAAAAGTTGCTAATTTAATGAGATGACCATCTGGTCATCTCATGCTTGCGTTATTTTGTCCAAAAGCTTTGAGCATCTTGCCAGCCTGCTTTACACTATTGCATCTTATCGCTTTGCTAACACCATTATGATCACCAAAGAATCATTCGCGATAGTGTCGTTATTGTTGTATCTGCGGGTATCCAGGCCAGTAGGTACCTTACTTACTCAGGGAAGTTTAAATGATTAAACAATTTGTTCGCACATCACTACTAAGTTGTGCGTCTATTGCTGTTCTTGCGGGTTGTGGTATCACTGAATCTATGACCGAATCAGCAAGTGCAACCGGTACGCAAACTAAAGGTGTACCGAAAAATATAATAATGGTTGTAGCCGACGGTATGGGGCCTGCCTATACCACGGCTTATCGTAATTATGTAGATGACCCGTCAACACCGAAAATCGAATCGGTTGTGTTTGACGATATTTTAGTGGGCAATGCTTCAACGTATCCTGCGCAAGTATCTGGTTA
Source organism: Alteromonas sp. MmMcT2-5 (assembly GCF_022348315.1). Classification (NCBI taxonomy): domain Bacteria; kingdom Pseudomonadati; phylum Pseudomonadota; class Gammaproteobacteria; order Alteromonadales; family Alteromonadaceae; genus Alteromonas; species Alteromonas sp. MmMcT2-5. The sequence goes on from NZ_JAKRFB010000003.1 coordinate 96,519, forward strand.
CGTTACCGATTCAGCCGCAGCTGCAACCGCTCTTGCTACTGGCGTTAAGTCATACAACGGTGCAATTGGTGTTGATGTAAATAAACAACCAGTAAACTCCGTTATGTACCATGCTAAGAGTAAAGGCATGCGTACTGGTTTGGCAGTAACGTCTCAAATTGTTCATGCGACACCTGCGTCATACATTGCGCATAACGAAAGCCGTAAGAACTACAACGAAATAGCTGAAGATTTCTTTGATGTTCGCGTGGACGGTAAGTTTGTCGCTGACGTGATGCTAGGCGGTGGAACGTCTTACTTTGAACGCGATGACAGAGATATTTTGGCGCAGTTTATTGATGCTGGCTACGAATATGCCGATTCATATAACCGTCTGGCTTCAGTGCCTGCGGGAAGTAATGTTCTCGGTCTGTTTGCTCCAGTAGCGCTGCCTGCGGTATTAGATGACAAGCGCAAAAATCGTCTTGAGTACCTAACTCAACATGCTATTAAACACTTAGAAAACGACAATGGGTTCTTTCTTCTCGTTGAAGCAAGTCAAGTAGATTGGGCTGGTCACGCAAACGATATCGCGTCTGCCATGGCTGAGATGCACGACTTAGCGCAAACCATGGAATATTTGCGAGATTATGTAAAAACGAATCCTGACACCTTGGTTATTTTGACGGCGGATCACAGCACAGGTGGCTTAACCATTGGCGCAAACGGCGACTACCGCTGGAGCCCTGAACATCTTAAGTCTATGTCAGCCTCGGTAATGACAATTGCTTTAGAGATGGCAAATGAAGAGAACCCTGGCGAATTTGTGGCGCAGAAGCTTGGCTTGTCGTTGAGTGAAGAAGAGCTTGCCACGCTAGATAGCGTATCAAACCAAGATGATGAAACTCGCTTCATGGCAGTAAAAACCTTCTTAGACACCAAAACAAACACGGGGTGGACAACAGGCGGTCACACTGGTGTAGATGTTGAAGTATTTGCTTTTGGCGCTGGTTATCAATCGCTTATGGGGCAAATTGATAACACGGATATTGCAAAAACAATCTTCAGTTTTATCGATAAAAAACAGCCAGTAATAATCGATTCCGATTCAAATAAAGTATCAGAAAAGGTATCGACCAACATTGAGCTTACGTCAGACGAAGATGATGATGGCTTGTGTGACTTTAAGGAAGATTGGCGCTGTAACTAATCGCTACATTGTTTGTATAGAAATTAAAGCGCCAGCGTTTTTATAACAAGGCGCTTTATTTTTATCTGTGGTAAGCAGGAAAGGGGAACTATGAAAAACGAAATGCTGGCACTACTTCAAGATATCTATGATGAAGTTGAGCCCATGTTGGGCATGGGAAAAGTTGCCGACTACATCCCTGCGTTGGCCACGGTTAATCCACGGCAATTTGGCATTTCAATTTGCGATACAAACGGTCAAATAACGTCGATAGGCGATGCGAGCGTTCCTTTTTCTATTCAAAGTATCTCAAAAGTCTTTAATCTTGTTTTAGCTATCAATCACTACGGTGAAACCATGTGGGAGCGAGTTGGATGCGAGCCATCCGGCCTGCCGTTTAATTCTCTTGTACAGTTGGAATATGAAAACGGTATTCCCCGCAACCCCTTCATTAATGCCGGTGCGCTGGTGGTTAGTGATATGGTGCAATCTCGGTTCGCTTCCCCTTATATTGCCATGCGAGATTTCGTAAGACGCTTAAGCTGTAACGGCGATATCGTGGTAAATAAGGTGGTGGCGGAGTCTGAATACGAGCACCGCTCTCGCAATGCAGCAATGGCATATTTGATGAAAGCCTACGGAAATTTTGAAAACGAAGTGGAAGATGTGCTTCGCAATTACTTTCACAACTGTGCGCTAGAAATGAGTTGTGAGGACTTGGCGCGCTCAACGAGCTTTCTCGCTAACGCAGGTTTTTCTACTTGCGCAAATGAAAAGGTGCTAACGCCTTATCAAACCAAACAAGTGAACGCGCTTCTGGCGACTAGTGGTATGTATGACGAAGCTGGGAGCTTTGCTTTTAAAGTAGGCTTGCCGGGTAAAAGTGGCGTAGGTGGAGGCATAGTGGCTGTTGTACCAGGACGCTTTTCAATATGCGTATTTTCGCCAGCGCTTAATAGCGTGGGTAATTCTCAGCTAGGTGTGGCGGCTTTGACATCGCTAAGCGAACGCATCAATTGGTCTATTTATTAGGGGCTATTACGCTTCGCTGTATATCAAAGGTCAACAGGCCTTAGTAGCCTGTCAATTCCATAAAGCCGCTCCCTGAATGGGAGCCTTTTATATCCACTCGCCCTTCATAATAGGGAAATAAGCTGTTATTCCATTGGCTTTCCTTGAACGGGCGAATGGATAGGTCGATATCTTTTTCTGGTATTTGAATGCGCCAAGCGGTGGGAACAGAGCGAGCTGACTCTCCCTCGTTGATTGTTTCATAGGCCGTTGGCGTAATTGATACGTTGGCTTGGTCGATAGTTTCTTTCGTGCCATTTTCCGCTATATAGCTAGCCGTTGTGAATATTTCGCTGTGTTTGCTTTTGCTATTTTTCATGTTTTCATTCATGGCGTGCATGCGAAACGCCATCAATTTACTTCCATCGTCTAAATGCAGCGAAAACCAATCCCATCCCATGGCTTCACTGTTGGCTAGGTGGCTCGTCCATTCGTGATCAAACCAGCCTTTACCCGCAACTTTTACGCTATTGCCCTCTATGTTTAACGTACCTTCCGCGTTAATGAACGGCTGGCTGTAATAGTAGGAGCGAAGGCGTTCGTCTTGTGTTTTTTTACTGTAGCCGTTATCCCCCTGTTTGATGAAAGGCCCAGAGGTGTTTAGGTTAAGCGCTATTTTGACGGCGCTAACGCTTGGCGCGTCATTTAATTCTGATAAGCTGTCTGCAGAGGTAGCGGGGATTTTTTCACGTGTTTTAAGCGGATGAAGCGTGCTGCTTTGCCCGAAAGAGAAAGTTAATACGGACGGGAACATGGCTTTGCTTTCTGCACCTGTTTGGACCTCCGCCTGTGCCGCTTTCCAAACCCAATCGTCAATCACTGTCGTAAAGGGTTGTTGATTCACATAGGCATTACCTACGCCACCGCTTGCGAATCGTTCTTCGAAATAATGCTGTTCAGCGGTGTGCAGCGAAGCATGTCCCATCCACTGCTGGCCATTGCTCCAGTTTCTTGCGATATGGCTATTAGCGTTAGTATGGAGGTTATCTTCAGAGCTATGACTAGCATTACTTTCGACGCTACTTTTATAATTACTTTTGGCATTACTTTCGGCGCTACCTTCAGCACTCTTTTTAGCATTAGCCCTAGCGCTTTGAGGGGCGTCTAGCTCAGTATTGAAACGAAAAAGCGTATATTGAAGGCCGAACTCTTGCCCATCTTCAGCGCTTAACACAAACGTGAGGTACCACCACTCTAACTGAAAATCGGGATGACTCATGTGATCGCGTGGTAATTCAACAGTATAGCCCCGCTTTACTGGCGTAAAGGCGTCGCTCGACTGCATGTTTCCAAAAAAGCCGTTTGGCGTGGAGGTTCCCAGAGTTTCGTTTTCATCTTTTGGGTTTTCAGTACATGCATTCAAAGTGAAACAAACAGCTACAAGTACTAAAAAGATGTTGGCTTTAAATCGCAAAAACGTAGTGTTGGCGCTACCTAAATGGTTTTTCATAGCTGAACTTCCTGCCTTAAATCAATTTTCGGCTTAAGTTTTCCTAAAGGTAACAACAGCACCAGTGAAACGATAAGCAGCGATAACCCCACGCTAGAGAGAATAACCTCTGCATTAATTGAAAGCGGGTACACCCAGCTAAATGCATGCCGGTTTACTTGTTGAATAAAGACATAGGCCAAGTACACGCCAAAAGGAATGGCGAGCAAGGCTGAGATAAAACAAAGCAGCAGATATTGCGCAAACAGAGATGCTTTTACTTTAAGCTGACTAACGCCAAGGGCACGCAATACAGATAACTGCGCTGCGCTGCCTATGGTCAGCACCGTCAGCGAAACAGCGAAGGCGACGCCCGCCACCAATAGGGTGGTAATGTTAAGGCCGTCGGTTAATACAAAGGTACGATCAAAGGTCTGCATAGAGGTATCTAACAGCGCTTGTCGGGTATAAAGGGCAATTTCGCGGTGTTCCCCTAACTGTGATTTTAGCTGCTGTTCGAGGATGTCCTTTCCATAGGTGCTTTGTTTGTTGTCGCCTATCACGTTAGTCTCAATAGGCGGCTCTGGGTAAATAGCCACTACACCGGAAAAAAGTTGATCCCTGATAAGGACATCGTTTCGATTAAATGAGGGAAGAGGCACTAATATTTGCCCGTTCAGGTTACCGTAGTCGGGATAAATACCCAGTACTTTCCATTGAGGCGTCGCTGCAAATACGTTTGAGTTCGACGAACTGCTTTGTGAGCCTTGTGTTGGGTCAGTAGTTTTATCTTGTGGCGAGCTATACGCCTCGTTAGATGTATTAATCGCCGAAGAACTTGAATTCGCAGTTTTACGAATGCGAATATTTTCTACATCTAGCGTGTGTCCTAACTTAGCGTTAAGGGTAAATGCTAATTGCTGATTGATGAATACCCCTTTTCCTTCTGTAAACTCACGCCACACTGTGTTGAGGTCGTTGTTTATTACACCATCGAGGACAAGCGCCTTTTTACCATTTTGGTGAACGGGGTAGCTACTGATAGAACCGTAAGTGGGCGGGCTATTACTGACTTCACGTGTTTCTTTATGTATCTCTTTATGTGTCTCTTCTTGAGCATATGAGCCAATAACAGCTCCCTCGGCCTTAAGTAAAGGAGTTAAAGCAAGCGGAGGTAACGATTTGGTAGATAACGTTTCGATACGACTAAGTGGCGCGTCGGTGTACAGATAGAAAGGCGCGTAAAGCCTTTGCGTTAACCACTGTTCAGTGGCGTCTCTAAAGCTGTCCGTCATGGTGTTCATACCAATATTTGCGGTTAGCGCGATAAAGAATGCACAAACGGCGAGACGGGTTTTGCTAGACAGTAAATGCATATTAGCAATGACGTAGTGGAACGCGGGCCACTGTCTTGGTACAAATCTAGTCAGTAGCCTAGAGAAAATAGGTAACCAAAGAAGAATAAGCGCGCAGCTGGTAAGGAGTAACAGTGCAACAAAGAAAAGTGCTGAAGCAGTAGAAGATACGAACCCCTCAGCGATAAATAATAGTAGTAGGGCACATAATGAGATAAGACCTACGGCAAATTGGCCTAACGCGTTTTCTTTTTTGACAGGTGCTACGGTTAGGGCATTTGAAAGCTTAACTATAGAAACTAACGAAAAAACAACTAGCGATATAAAGGTCGTTGTTAATGCGAAGCCGAAGGTGAAAAGCAGATTAACGTCTGGGTTAACAAATACAGCGTTAAACAACGACGTAAATGTACCGTTTATCACAGGTGACAACCATGACGCAGCTTGAAAACCGATGAACATGCCAATTGGAATACTTATTACGCAGTAAACAAGCAACTCGGTGAATAAGGCAATGCTTAAAATTCGCTGAGATATGCCCAGCTGCCGTAAACGAATGATATTGGGTAGCCGCGTGCGGTACATCAAGTTTAGCGCGTTAAGTACTATAAAAAGCGCCACAACGCCCATCAGTCCACTCATCGCCCAAAGATTTAATCTAAAACTATCTGGCAACGAACCGGTGTCATTGTCTGTATTGCTAGTGGTTTGCTTTACAGGTATTCCAAGTAGGGTTTCTATTTGGGTTAAATGCTGATGTGATAGCGGTGAAAATGCAATAAACCCGGAAAGTGGGACGTAAGCTTTCTGTTGCTTTGCTTGTTTCTCTTGCGCGCGTTTAGCATTGTCAGGAATAACAGGCTTAACAGGTTCATCATTCTCAATCGTTACCCCGCCTCTGTAAAATTCATCGATAGAGATTAAAATTGTATTTTGCGGAGCAAAGCTGCTCACATACGCGCTTACCGTTGCAGGCCAATAGGGACTTGGCGCGGATTTTCTATGGATTTCATTGAGCGTGTCGTGACAGGCCAGTTTTGCGTTCGTTAAGGGGTGAATAAGCCCATTTACAGCGAAGTCGCCCCCAGAATTTGAGCGCAATTCGCGTCCCGCTGGCGTCTGCTGGTTTTCCATTTCACTAAATTTCTTCGCATTTTGCGATAAATAGGAAAGCGAAAGAGCGCTATCGTTTTGGGCAGGCGCTTCAAAACCTCTCTTTCTAAATGCACTTCCTAAAAGAGGCTGAGTATCAACACCGAGTAATGTGAGAGTTGTTGTGGGCTTGCTGGCATTACACGATAGGGTGATGTCTCGTTCAGCTATCGCAACAAGCTGGGTAAAACCCTGCTTGCGAACCGTGGCATAATCTCTCTGTGTAAAGCGCGCTCGGCTGTCTGCTGGGGTGATGATACTGCCCAAGGTAAGCCCTTGCTTTGACTGTAACAGTTCACCTTGTGTAGCGCCTTCGTTTATAAGCAAAACGGTAACCAAGCCAGCATTGGCCAGTATAATTGCGGCCATAATGAGCAATGGCTCCCACGGCCTGTGCCTTGCCATTGCAAGTAAGCTAGAAAGTGTTAACAGTAGAGTGCGTAGCACGTTATTTTCCTACTTGCTGTTTTCGGTGTCTTTTTCACAGGGCGCATATCGCTAACGTTTTTCACCTGTAATTAGCTTGCTGCTACTGGTGAAGATAAGGTTTGTTCTTTAGTTTTATATTTCACACTCTCTAATACCCCTTTATGTAGTCGCAAAGCGGCGTCTGCTTTTACTGCGACGTCTTGGCTATGAGTTACCACAACAAGAGAAGTATTGGCCTCTTTACACGTTTTAAAGAGTAAGTCAGACACGGTTTCACTAGTGGTTTCGTCTAAATTGCCGGTGGGTTCGTCGGCCAAGATAAGCGAGGGGCGATGTACAAGTGCTCTAGCAATGGCACAGCGCTGCTGTTCACCGCCAGATAACTGACTTAGCGGCTTTTGCGCTAGGGGTAATATCCCTAGCTGCTCCATTAACGCTAATTGGTAGTCGTTATCTACATTACCTTTTAGCCTTGCAGTAAAGGCAATGTTGTCCCACGCATTAAAGCAGTCGAATAGATTGAAGCTTTGAAACACAATACCTAAATGCTGTTTGCGAAAACTATCAATATCCTTCGCTTTAAATGTATTATCGAGTTTGCTATTGCCAGCAATCGACAATCCATTTACCGAAATATCTCCTCCGTCGGGCGTCTCAAATCCAGCAATAAGCGACAGCAAGGTAGATTTACCGCAGCCAGAAGCCCCCTGAATACTCACCGATTCACCTTTCTTTACGGTAAGGTTAAGGTTGTTGATGAGCGGAGCCCCTGTCTTTGAAAAAGATTTCTTTAAGTCTTTTATTGTCAGCATAATTCGCCGTTTTGTATTGAACCGTCTTAGTGTGAACATGAAGGAGCGAGAATGCATGCAATAGGCAATATTCAGCGCTTATGGCGTAATGCTAGAGGCGCAATGCGCGCTTTAAATTAGCGCCAACATGTTCTAATAGAATGGGTTATTTTTATCATTGAGAGTATACGTAATACTCACGCTTTTTGGTTAAAAGCGGTGTGGGAATTTGATGGCTAGTATTCTTCTGCGTTTCAGGAAATTGCTTTAGTAGCCTAAATTACAAAATATGTAATAGCTTCAGTCGTAGGGAAGGGCATGTTAAAGGGGCGTTAAGCCCCTTATCGATTGTCTTTTTACTGATTAATAAAGTTATCGAGTTCTTCGCCAGTAATTTTTTTGATTTGAGCGAATAAATACCAGAGCGCTGCAATAAGCAAAATCATGCTCGGGATCACAATGACTGGATAGCTAAGCGCAGTCATTCGGCCAAGCTCTTCAGTGTATGCCGTAGTGCCCGGCTCACTGACCAAAATCATTTTAGCTAAAATATAGTTAAGTGCAGAAGAGAGGAAAAACGAACTGGCTACGATGTAAGAGCTAACCGCGACTTTCTTTTTAAACTCGCTCTGCTTTCCTTTCGCATCAAGAACTTGGTTTAGGTGTGGCCAGTTTATGATTTGGTCGTTCAAAATAAGCATTTTGACCAAGGGTTTATTGGAGTATTGGGTTACCAGTACAGCAATACCGATAATGCCTGGGATAGCGGCTTCTTTTATCGCAATATACTCTGCGGGCAGTTTAAGTAAGCTAAACCCGCCGGTAAGTAGTACGCTGATAATGCCTAAAATGGAAAAGCCGTTGACCTTTCCCGACTCTTTTAAATCCCATAGGCCATAACCAATAGGAAAGCTGAGTGCCGCCACAATGCTCCACGCAGGGCCTAGGTAATCTTCTGAACTTGCATAACTCATTAGCACCACAGGAATAACAATGTTAAACGCGAGGTTGCCGAAAAAGCCTTGGTTTTTTTGTGTAGGTTCTTGTACTGCTGACATATCTAATTACAACGTCTTATCTTGAGGCTAATTATACGTAAACTAATTAGCGTGCCCAGTGCCATGCGGCAAATAAGCCGCCAATAAAGCCAAACAGATGATATTCAAAGGAAATAAATTTGGATGTGGGAAGCACACCAACCAGCATTCCTCCGTATAGCGCTGCAACTACTAGTGAAATAAGCAAATACCGCACTTTGTTACTTCTAAACCCTGCTAGCACGAGGAAGCCGAAGTAGCCATATACCATGCCGCTCGCGCCAATATGCGTAGCGCTTCTACCGAACAGCCACACGCCCAAACCACCTATAAGCAGTGCGCTTAGCGTAGCGATAAGAAACGTGCGTTTTCCCCACTGCATAGTAAGCCACATGAACAGCAAAAGAGGCACCAAGTTAGCCATCAAATGCGTGGGTGTACCGTGAAGGAAAGGGGCTGTGAATATATATGGCAAGGTTGAAAGTGTACGAGGCACTACACCAAACTGATTAAGTGCATTGCCGGTAAGTAAGTTTGCTACTCCTATTACGATTAACAATGCACCTAGCGTCAGTAGAACGCGAATTTGGAAAGAAAGCGGCTTCATCGAACGCCCCTAAAGTAGATTACAAAATAATATGAGGAAGGTAGCGAGAGAGATCTTGGGTAATAGCAGATGCATCTTCTCTTACTGAAATACCTGCTGGCATGTCATCTACCAACCAACTACCTATGAGTGTATGGTTACCTTCAAAAACGGGTAAAGGTTCAAATGCTTGAACAATATAGCCTTCTTCGCCGTAAGGACCATCGCTAAGCCTATTCTCAATCCCACCTTCAATGATAGAAACATTCGCGCCCTCCCTAGAAAACAGAGGCTTTTTAATCCACTTTCCTGATAGTGTGTTTGTGTTTATTTCATCTGAAAAATAAGCGGGAAGCAGGTTAGGGTGGCCTTCAAATTTCTTCCAAAGCTGAGGAAGCAAGGCTTTATTGGAAATTATCGATTTCCATGGGGGCTCTATCCAATTAACTTGGGCATCTTCTAACACATCGCCAAACTCTTCGCGCAGCATAAACTCCCAAGGATAAAGCTTGAAGCAGTCTGTAATTGGCGCGTCTTGAAGATCGGTAAAAACGCCCGTGTCCGCTAACCCAATGTCTTCAATAAAAACGAAGTCAGCTAAAAGCCCGGCCTCTGTAGCGCAGTCTTGCAGGTACTGCACTGTTCCGCGGTCTTCTACGGTATCTTTACAACACGCCATGTGCAGTTGATTAATGTTGTAGTGCAATGCTATTTCGCGAAAGCGATGAACTAGTTTTTCTTGCAAGCTATTGAACTGATCAGCGTGCAGGGCGAGTTTGCCGGCATCCACATTTTGTGAAAGCCACAGCCACTGCCAAAACCCAGATTCATACAAGCTGGTGGGCGTATCTGCATTATTTTCTAGCAGCTTAGCTGGCCCTTTGCCGCTGTAGACAAGGTCAAGGCGTGAATACAAACTGGGGGCTCTTTCCTGCCAGCTATCTCTTACTAAGTCCCAATGTTGCTCTGGGATTCGAAAACGAGTAAGTAATTCCTCACTATTAACCACATCTTCGGTCACTGCCAAGCACATTTGATGTAGCTCGGCTGTGGGGTCTTCAATGTCGTTTTCAATTTGCGCTAGCGTGAATTGGTAGTAGGCACTTTCATCCCAATACGGCTCGCCATACATGGTGTGGAAATGAAAACCAAACTCGTTAGCCAAATGCTGCCAGCCCTTGCGAGGCTGGCAAGGCATTCTAAACATAGTTATCCGCCCCAGCCGCCTTTACGGCTGCTGCTACCCCAAGACGATTTTGCACGAACGCTGCTACCAAAACCGCCACGTTTCATTGTGCGGTTCACGGTAGGCTTAGGCTTATAAACGTCTTTGTTTACGCGATATTTTCTTTTGCGAATGTCGCCGTCGAACACATAGCCGTCTGCCGTTATCCAGCGTGAGCGAAACGGTGAATTATATGAATAGGAAGTATATAAGGGCTGTGAGTAATAGCGATTTGGCGATAGCAGAGAGCTCACCATGTAGCCTGCCATGAACGGCATGAAAAAGCTGCCGCTACTATTATTCACATATTGGCACTGGTTAGGGCCAAATTCATGTTCGCAGTCGTACTCAGAGCTAAAGCGCGGACTGGTGCGCATGGCCTCGTCGACAGCTGTCTGGTAGGCAGCTTCACAACGCTCTACTGCATCAGGAAAATCCTGTTTACAGTCTTCTAGCGAGGTGTAAATGGTGGCGTCTTCTTTTTCGCCGCCACAACCACTTAAAATAACGCTGGCCACACCCAATGCTAAAGGCTTCACGCTAAAACCTTTGCGCATGCGACCAAGGTCAATATGTTTGGTGCGTTTTAATGCGGGCTTCTCACCTTGCACGCTATCAACAACATCAAGCTGAGTGTTTCGTTTATCAGTCATCGCTGCCCCCTTAATAGGTCATGCAAGCGGCATTGAGTAAGCCTACGGCAATAGACATGCTGGCAAGCATAACACCCGCAGAAACTTCGTTATTGTTTATGCGCTCAGCGATTTTCGGCATAAAGCTGAAACGCAAAATGGCAAACGCTAGGGATTGTGCAATCACAGCAACAAGCGCCCAAATAGCAAAATCTACTACAGCAACCGAGTTTGAAGCTGCGCTGCCAAGGGCGATAGCAAAACCGATTATAGCACCACCAAAGCCGATGGCAGCGGCAACGTTTTTCTCTTCTTTTACCAGCTTCCATTCATCGTGAGGTGTGACCAAGGCGTACACCAATTTGAAGATAAACAAAAAAACAATCGACAAGCCGAAGTAAAGCGCAAAGTTATCCAGGCCAGCCAAAGATTGCATGATCGTATCCATAGTTATTCCCTTTTTATTAACCGTTTATAGTGATATCTGCAGGTTCAACATCAAACCCCGTTGAAATCACCAAACATCTATCTAAATTATTACCTACTTGCTTTTCTTCACCCACAACAAGCAGGGTTTCAACTCTGTCATTACTGATTGGGCGTTCATACAGCATCATAAACTGATCGGTGGTACTCACATCACCATCTTCTTCATAGGTAGTTTCAGTGACGGCAACAGGCGGTGACTCATCGCCCACTGCCCCCCACACGCGGGTATAGACCTTGCCGTCAAGCTCATAGGTGGGCTGGCTGATAACGTTTTTCAAGCATTCGTTCCACTGAGCAGTATTACCAATGGTTTTCGTTTCATAAAAGTGCCACAGCTTAACATCGGTAATGTGATTCTCAGACAAGCCGCCGTCGGTGACCACCTGTAAAAATCCATCGTCGTCGGTGTAAAAGCGAAGCAGAGTGCCACCTGTATCTAAGGGGGCTTCACCTACCGCTTGAATTAATTGAGAACGGGCTGCGCCTTCAATAGTGAGCTCAGGTTCTAATAGCGAAAGTTTCAAGTTATCTAACTCGAAAGAGCCACCTAAATAAAGCCCCATTATTTCTGGCGACTTAGGTTTTTTAGGTTCTGATTTTTTAAATAATTTACTAAACATGTTTACGCCTCTTAATCAGCGTCTAGGGAAGACCAGTTAATTGCGTTAATGCGGCGCTCAGCAATGTAGAACAAAGTGTCACCCGGGTTTAACGTAACGTCCAACGGTGGGTTTACCACCATTTCTTTCACAAGGCCATTTGGCGCATAACCAATAAAGATGGCATCGTGTTTACGTTTCAAATTAATGAATAACTTAGCAACAGAGATGGCGTGGCTACTTTCTGGGATTTTTACTGAAAATTGCGCTTGGCCCTCTTCAATACTCAGCAAGTCGTGATGAAGCATACTTGAACCAGGATCAAAAGCGGCTTTAACTAACATTTCTATTGCCACGCTCGGTGTACACTCCACTTTAGGGCAGTGATCCTGAAGTAAGCTGACTAGGCTATCATCATCAAAATAAGCCACCTGATGTGCATCAGGATTACGCTTAGTACAATACAGCGCGGTAGTCATGGTGACATCGTCTTGTGGGTTATCGATAAGAATAGTTCGGGCGGTGGACACGCAAGCGCGATCCATATCTTCGTCTTTGTTAAACGAATCTACCTTCACGAACTCAATCACGCCAGGCATGGGATTAGTGATATCGGCCTTCACGCACAGCACAATATCGGGGCGCTCTGGCATGGCATCGCGTTCTTGAAGTATTAAATCAAGCAGCAGCATAGTACGCTGCTCATTCCACCCAATTACTAAGATATGTTCATCTAGCATCAAGCTATTCATACCCAACAATCCTTTCTTCCACGTTAATGAAACCCAAGCTGCAATCCGGCCAATTACCATGGCGAAGATACTCAAACCAAGCGGTATGACGTAAAGCGCTACAACCAGTTTTCCCGCTGGCGTGACGGGAGATAAATCACCATAGCCCACTGTAGAGGCGGTGACCGCCAGCCAGTAAATAAAGTCGGCGTTGGTAATTAAATCGTGCTCGTCTGCAGCGTAAAGTAGCCAATAGCTTGTTACTGCGTAAAAGGCGGTGGCACCGACAATAGTGTACCAGCGTGATTCTGCAAAATATTGCAGCATGATTTTTCGCAGTTTTATCCATGGAGACATAAAAGAAACAGCCCTTGTTATGCGTGCCCTTACTCTGCCTTGAAGTACTTGATTTGTCTAGGTTAGCGCTTTACTTAACGGTAATTTACGCAGGAAATTATTGTAACAAGAATTAAAAATGGGAGCGCGTAGCTCCCATTTTTCTCACTTACTTGCCTAGAATTCGCGCTAGCTCGTCATCGGCCGAGGTTTTACCCCCTTTAATGCCCGCTTCGGCTAGACGTTTTTCTAGATCGCTGCTCGATTCATTATTTGCTAACTCTTCTGCAGCTTGTAGCTCAGCATTGCGCATCTTTTGCTTATCTTGAATACGTGACAGTGACTCTGTCGCCGTTTTCATTTTACTATTCGCACCCATGTGGCGTGAAGAAACCGCTACTTGCGCCTTCTGAACGCTTTCAGTGGCTTTTACCATATCCACTTGCTGCTCTAAGCGACGTAAATTCGCTTTCGCCTGTTGGATATTTTGTGCCAGCTGCTTTTCTGACTGCTGGAACTGATCAAGATATGTTTGTTCTTGGTCTCGTTCTTCTTTAAGTTCAGACACCTTTTGCGCACAGTCTAGCGCGAGTTGGCGGTCGCTATCGATGGCCTTGCGCGCGTGAGCTTCGTATTCCGCAATTGACGAATTGAAGCTATCCACTTTTTGCTGAGAAAGTTTACACTTTGCCAAGATTTGGGTACGTGCATGGTCTGACTTACGCAATTCTTCTTTGGCTTCTCTAATTTCTTGTTCCAGAATTCGAATAGCCTGACTGTCTACGACAGATTGAGCAGCTTCGGTTGCACCACCTTTTACTGCAGTTACTAATTTTTTCCACACTGACATTCGCTTCTCCTTAGAAGTAAATTTTAGTTAAGGTGTGTTTCGTAGGCATCTAAGAAAGATGCAACATTCTGAAACAGGGTTTCCACTTCAATAACGATACTTTCGGCTTTTGACTGGGCACTTAGCGCACCAAAGGCAGTGTAGTACTCTTCACCACCAATGTTTGAAATGCCTACCGTGGTCAAAGGGAACACCATATGAGTAGACAATATTTCATGATCTAGCGCTGGCTTATCTTTTACTTCCGACGCTGCAAACAAAAGACTCTCTACTAAAATCTGCTCTCCGCTGATAGCAAGCCAGGCATCTATGCCGTCTTGATTAGCAATAAGTAAGCAGTTTTCCTCACGTGTTACCACAAAGTCATCATGCTCTTTAAATAAGGCTTCGATGCTTTCCAGTTCCCAGCTCATACCTTTCTCCTTTAATTATTGAAGCGATAGTTGTGAAAATGAATGTCGCGTAAGTGGTGTGTTATACAACTGCACTTTATTAAAAACAGATACTTTGCTGTATTAACCACCGAAGTTACTGTAACGACTATTTTCATCTTCGCCAATATCTAGACTTGCAGTGTAGACCTGTTGTGCCATAATCGTCAACATTAAATACATGCTATAAGTGTAAAAAAGTGTGTTTTTGTAAAATATATATCACATTTGTGTGGTTTTTGGAGGCTGTGTGAACACTGGAAATACGCAAGGTGCTAAAAATGCGTGGCGGCAAACGGTAGCAAGAGTCGTGAAATCTGAGATGTCTGTGCGCGGCGTAAAATATCAAGCGTTAAGCCAAAGGCTGGAAGAGATTGGCGTGGAGCAAAGCGCAGATAACCTTAGAAATAAGGTAAATAAAGGTATTATGGGCGCCGATTTACTTCTGCAAATTTTGTACGTGTTGAAGGCGCGTCCATTAGATGGGGCGCTTTTAGAGGAAATCTTAACTGACCTACAGCAATAAACAGCGTAAAATACCGCCGTTTATAAGATATCGATATTCAACTAACCTGTCGCGCAGAGGAATCGAAGCTTCGCAATAACGTTGCGATGAGTGAAGGTAGGCAGGGAAAATAAGCAGATAAAAAAATACCCAGCAAGTGCTGGGTACGAATGATAAGGAATGTTTATGGGAGAACATCATCACTATCTGCAGGTATCTTAACCGTTTAAGGAGTTAAGTGCTATTTAATAAATTGAATTGTATGTATATTGTTCAATATAAAGTTATTTTATAATATACGTTATTTTTTAAATTTTTGATAAGTAAGGCTTTTTGTTTTTGTTTTGACTTTGGTTTAATCTATAAATCTATTTTTATTAGCCTTTAGTTTCAACTTAAATAGCACTTAATATTCTACTTTTGTCTAACTTTTATGCCGTGATTTAGTCGTATTTATGAAACTATCAGATTTTAGCTTCGAGCTACCCGAAAAACTTATCGCCAAATACCCAACTCAGCAACGTACAGCGAGCCGCTTGTTACATTTAGACGGGAAGACAGGCATTGTGGCGCATACAATGTTCGCTGACATGCTGAAATTCGTAGAGCCAGGCGACCTCTTGGTGTTCAACAATACGCGGGTTATTCCTGCACGCTTACTGGGCAAAAAGGAAACGGGCGGACAGGTTGAAGTGCTGATCGAGCGCATCACATCAGACAATACAGCGTTAGCGCATGTTCGCGCGAGCAAGGCACCTAAACCTGGATCTAAGCTTATTCTTGAAGAAAAAGTGAATGTTACGGTGACAGGGCGAGACGATGCGCTATTTATTTTACAGTTTGACCACGATGAGACAGTATTAACGCTGCTAGAAGCCCATGGCCACATGCCGCTACCTCCTTACATCGACCGTCCTGATGAAAGTTCAGACAAAGAGCGCTATCAAACCGTTTACAATCAAAAGCCGGGCGCGGTTGCGGCGCCTACTGCAGGGCTACACTTTGACGATGCCATACTGGCTGCGTTAAAAGAAAAAGGCGTGAATTTGGCCTTTGTAACTTTGCACGTTGGCGCGGGTACGTTCCAGCCTGTGCGCGTTGACAATATTCAAGAGCACAAGATGCACGCAGAGTTCGCCGAAGTACCGCAAGACGTGGTTGACGCTGTTCTAACCACAAAGGCCAACGGTAAACGCGTTATTGCAGTGGGTACAACCTCTGTACGCTCTTTGGAGTCAGCGGCAAAGGCAAGTGCAGAGCGCGGTGACGAGGAAGTTATTGCGCCATTTAACGAAGATACTGAGATTTTTATCTACCCTGGTTTTGAGTTTAAAGTGGTAGACGCAATGTTCACCAATTTTCACCTTCCAGAGTCCACGCTAATGATGTTAATTAGCGCATTTGCTGGCAAAGAGAATGTCATGAAGGCGTATCAAGAAGCGATAGAGAAAGAATACCGATTCTTTAGCTATGGAGATTCTATGTTTATTGAACGCGCCTAAGCACATTTGCTCAAGGACATCAGGCGTTTAAATCGGTGTTTTGCAGGCCTTTCTAGCTTAGTTACAGATAAACATAGATACGGGGCATGATCTCAGCCGAATTACTGGTATAATCGCCGCCAATTTATTTTTATACCCAGCGCAAAAGCGCACCAAAGTGGGAATGCTTTCACATGCAATTTGAGTTGTTAAAAACCGAAGGCCGAGCACGACGCGGTCGTTTGGTGTTTGAACGCGGTGTTGTAGAAACCCCAGCGTTCATGCCCGTAGGTACATACGGTACTGTTAAGGGAATGACCCCTGAAGAATTAAAAGACAGCGGTGCACACATCTGTCTTGGAAACACGTTTCACCTGATGCTTCGTCCTGGTACAGGCATTATTCGCCAGCATGGCGACCTACATGACTTCATGAATTGGGACAAGCCAATCCTTACGGATTCGGGCGGCTTCCAAGTGTTTAGCCTGGGTGATTTGCGTAAAATTACCGAAGAAGGTGTAACATTCCGCTCTCCGATAAACGGCGAAAAGATCTTACTTACGCCTGAAAAATCGATGGAAGTTCAGCGCGATTTGGGCTCTGACATCGTGATGATTTTTGATGAGTGCACGCCGTACCCCGCTACTGAACAAGAAGCGCGCGTTTCAATGGAAATGTCGCTACGTTGGGCCAAACGTAGTAAAGAAGCCCATGGCGATAACCCAGCGGCACTGTTTGGTATCATTCAAGGCGGTATGTACGAAGGTCTGCGCGACGTTTCACTTGCTGGCCTTGAAGCTATTGGCTTCGACGGTTACGCCATTGGTGGTCTTTCAGTAGGTGAGCCGAAAGAAGATATGATCCGCATTATCGATCATACCGCGCCTAAAATTCCGGAAGATAAACCTCGCTATTTAATGGGCGTGGGTAAACCTGAAGATTTGGTAGAGTCTGTGCGTCGCGGCATCGATATGTTTGACTGTGTAATGCCCACGCGTAACGCGCGAAACGGTCACCTGTTTGTGACTGAAGGCGTAGTGAAGATTCGCAATGCGAAACACAGAAACGACACCTCGCCATTAGATGAGAATTGTGATTGCTACACTTGTAAAAACTATTCTCGCTCTTATCTACATCATTTGGACAAGTGTAACGAAATCCTGGGTGCGCGCTTAAACACCATCCATAACCTTCGCTACTATCAGCGTGTGATGCAGGGTCTTCGCGATGCGATTGACGCAGGTACGCTTGATGAGTTTGTACAAGAATTTTATGAACAAAAAGGGTTGCCGGTTCCGGCACTATAACAACGATAATATTTGGGGAATTTTATGAGCCTATTTATCTCTAACGCTTACGCACAGTCTGCTGGTGCGCCGCAAGGTGGCGGCATGGAAATGATCATCATGCTAGCTGTATTTGGTTTAATCTTTTACTTCTTGCTTTACCGTCCACAGGCTAAGCGTGTAAAAGAGCATAAAAACCTAGTATCGTCACTTAGCAAAGGCGATGAAGTGTTAACACAAGGTGGTTTGGTAGGAAAAATCACTAAAGTGTCAGAAGAAAAAGACTTCATTGAAGTTGCACTTAACGATTCAAACAACATCGTTGTTCAGAAGTCTTCAGTAACTGCTGTGCTGCCTAAAGGCACGATGAAGTCACTGTAAGTAACAATAGCCGGGGCCGGGACGCTTCCCGGTACTGGCACGAAAGGATTATCCAGTGCTAAACAAAAACTCTATTTGGAAAGTACTGAGTGCACTCATTGTGGTTGCAATGTGTGCACTTTATGCGCTTCCTAACATTTACGGTGAAGATCACGCCGTACAAATCTCAGCAGGCCGTGACGCTGTGGTAACTGACGCCACTGTGGAACAAGTAAAAGCCGCGCTAAGTGAAAAGAATATCTCTCCAAAACGTGTTGAGTTTGAGAATGAACAAATATTAGTTCGCGTTTCGGATTCTGACACCCAGCTTGTAACGCGCGAAACGCTTGAAAAGGCGCTTGGTGATGACTACTACGTGGCTATGAACCTTGCCCCTGACACGCCAGAATGGCTTGAAGGCCTAGGTGGCGCGCCAATGAAGCTAGGTCTTGACCTTCGCGGTGGTGTTCACTTCTTGATGGAAGTGGATATGACCGAAGTGATTGCTAAGTCGCTAGAAGACGCAGAGGGTGGTTTCCGTACTTCGCTGCGTGAAGAGGGCATTCGTTATCGCGGTGTAAAACAGGTTGACGATCATATCGACATTACGTTCCGTGATGAAGATGCGCTAGACAAGGCAGAGTTCTTTTTGCGCAACCAAAGTCGCGACCTTACCTTTAACCAGGTGGACGACTTAACACTTCGCGCTATTTTTGCTGAAAGCAAGCTTCAGGAAATTCGCGACAACGCGGTTAAGCAAAACATTACCATTATTCGTAATCGTGTAAACCAACTTGGTGTGGCTGAGCCGCTTGTACAAAAGCAAGGTGCTGATCGCATTGTTGTGCAGCTTCCAGGTATTCAAGACACCGCCCGTGCGAAAGAGATTCTTAATGCCACAGCAACACTAGAATTTCGCATGGTAGATCAGAAGAACGATATCCGTGATGCATTGAACGGCCGCGTTCCTCCTGGCTCTCAAGTGATTGAAGACCAGCAAGGCATTCCACAACTGCTTGAAAAGCGTATTATGCTTACCGGTAGCCATATAATTGATGCGAATAGCGGTGTTGATGAGTACGGACTTCCGAACGTAAATATCTCGCTTGATTCTGAAGGCGGTAATAAGATGTCTCGCTCAACCCGTGGCAATATTGGTAAACCAATGGCTACGGTGTTTATCGAATACAAGTCGACTGGCGAACGTAACAAAGACGGCAAGCTAGTGTTTGAAAAACACGAGCAAGTGATCTCGGTTGCGACTATTCGTGCGCAACTGGGTAGCAAGTTCCAAATCACTGGTCTTGATTCACCGAAGGAAGCCCGTGACTTAGCGTTGCTACTTCGCGCAGGTGCACTGATTGCGCCAATTCAAATTGTTGAAGAGCGTACGGTTGGACCAAGCTTGGGTAAAGAAAACATTGAGCTGGGCATGCAGGCTATTATGTATGGTCTGGCAGCGGTACTTGTTTTCATGTTGATTTACTACAAAGCCTTTGGCGTGGTAGCGAACATCGCTCTGATTACAAACCTAGTTATGATTGTAGGCATTATGTCGATGATCCCTGGTGCAACGCTTACGCTACCGGGTATGGCAGGTATTGTACTGACCGTTGGTATGGCGGTAGATGCAAACGTGCTTATCTTTGAGCGTATACGAGAAGAGATACGTGATGGCCGCAGCCCACAGCATGCCATTCATCAGGGTTACGACAGTGCTTTTTCTACCATTCTAGATGCTAACATTACCACCTTCATTGCAGGCTTAATCCTGTTTGCCGTGGGCACAGGCCCAATTAAAGGCTTCTCGATTACACTGATGATTGGTATAGCAACCTCGATGTTTACCGCAATCCTTGTTACGCGCGTTATTGTTAACGCAGTATGGGGCGGTCGACGCGTAGAGAAATTGGCGATTTAAGGAAGTAACATGCAATTATTAAAACTATCCGATACCGTCAATTTTATGCGCCTTCGCATTCCTGCGATGGTGTTATCAACGGTACTCATTTTAGGTTCGTTCGTGTCGCTAGGCGTTAATAGCCTTAACTGGGGGCTAGACTTCACTGGCGGTACGCTAATTGAAGTTGGCTATGAGGACGCTGCTAACTTAGAAGGCATTCGCGCCCAGCTAAACGAAGCGAACTTTGAAGATGCCATAGTACAGAATTTTGGCAGCAGCCAAGATGTACTTATCCGCATTGCTCCTCGTGATGGCGTTAAAGCCGTGACTATTGGTGAACAGGTACTAGCTGCCTTGCGCGCTGACGGTACTGAGGTTGATATGCGTCGTATCGAGTTCGTAGGTCCTAACGTAGGTGAAGAGCTTACTGAGCAGGGCGGCCTTGCGATGCTAGTCGCACTCTTGTGTATTCTAGTTTATGTCGCGATGCGATTTGAATGGCGATTCGCTCTAGGGTCAGTGTCGGCACTAGCTCACGACGTTATACTTACGCTGGGTTTGTTTTCAGTACTTCAAATCGAGTTTGACCTTACGGTACTTGCAGCGGTACTAGCGGTAATTGGTTATTCACTTAACGATACCATCGTTGTGTGTGACCGTATTCGTGAGAACTTCCGCAAAATTCGTAAAGGTGAGCCTGTTGAGATTATCAACATCTCGCTAACGCAAACCCTAAACCGTACTATCATCACATCATTAACCACGGTGTTGGTATTGGTTGCACTATTCTACAAGGGTGGGGCGCTTATTCACGGATTTGCAACCGCCTTGTTGTTCGGTGTAGTGGTTGGTACTTACTCATCGGTGTATATCGCAAGTTCAGTGGCACTTGCATTGGGTATTAGTAAAGAAGACCTAATGCCACCACAAGTGGAAAAGGAAGGCGCAGATTTAGATCCTATGCCTTAGTTTTACACGCTTGAAACGTACAAAAACCGCATCTACGATGCGGTTTTTTTATGCTTTATCAAAAGTGGAATTTACTATTGATTGGGGGCTAATGCTTGTTTCAGATCATCTTTATATCGCCTGGAAAGCGCTACTGATTGACCGTTATTGAGCATTATTGTTCCATCCCCTGTTTCTTCATAACTTATAGACACAATGGCAGGTATTCGCACTGCGTGCGACCGGTGCACTCGCATAAAGCCTTGATGCGCTCCTTCTTCACAAAACCGGCCAAGGGTATAACGCAAGGGGTAAACGCCCACGTGAGTATGGAGGTTAATGTAATTTCCTGAGGCTTCTACTCGCTGTATGTCAGTGACTTGAACCAAAAACTCCTTATTGAGCTTTTTCACCAATAAATAGTCAGGTAAGGTGCTGGCCACGTTGTCATTCGTTATCTGTGATGTGTCGCGTCTAATAGGTGATGCTTCACCAATTAAGCGTTGATAGCCAAACCGTGCAATATAGTAAAAAGTAATCAGAGTAATATAGCCCCATACATCCTTTCGATATTCGTAGATGAACTCATTGAGCCATATCCCAAAGTCATAATTGCGTTCAGAGAATAAATAGACGAGCTTTCGAAATGCTACCATTAATGATACATGGGCTACTGAAAATAAACTGGCGAAGGCAAAATGCCACCCAAGCCATGTCGCTCCCACTTTTACCTTCTGATCGAGTATACGTATAGCGATAATTAATGGGATGACGAGCAAAGCGGTGCTCAAAGCACTCGAGTATTCCCAAACGTACGGCTCCCAAAGTGCTACGCTGTTATTGTCGCTTCGAGAAAATTCAGTCCAACTAGACGCAGCATTGATTGAATTGTTTATAAACAAATAGGCTGTAAGCAAAACAAATGCAGCGTATTTATGTTTTGATTCAGAATCCCTAAGAAACTGACTCCATTTTTCATCCCAGTTATTCACCGCTTAACCCTTTTTCCCTTAATTCTCGTCACTTAGGCGTTTGCTGTCGGACGTCTATCGCATTAGATGCAACACGTTAGTTAAACACTATTGAATAGGAGTGAGGACATTGACGCAAGCATATGTTGATCAGGAAGCAACGTTTGTTAACAGAACTTCAAAGGGGGAGGCGAGAGAGAAGGCCGTGGTCGAGAGTCCTGTCACTCAGCGCTATTTCGAGTTGGATGCACTGCGTGTCATCGCGTTTGGTGTACTCATTTTTTATCACATCGGAATGTATTACGTTTTAGAGTGGGGCTGGCATATAAAAAGCGACGTGCAATTTCCACTACTACAAGATGTGATGATATTGACCAACCAATGGCGTATGTCTTTATTATTTTTGATCTCTGCCATGGTATTTACCGTCGTGCTGCGCCGCGCTTATGGCCAAACGACCTCTCGCTGGCGTGTATCTCTTTCACTACTGGGGAAGAGGGCGTTGCGGATATTAATTCCTCTTGTATTCGGTATGTTTGTTATCGTCGCGCCACAAGTTTATGCAGAGTGGACAGTCAGCGGAGCACTAGCCATGCCGTTTAGCGAGTTCTACGTTGCTTACATCAATCCAAATACTGACTTGTTTATCGACAAACAATCGGTAATTGGCTTACTGACATGGAATCACCTTTGGTTTTTACCTTACCTTTTTGTGTATAGCGCTTTCATATTGCTGTTTTTCCCGCTTATCAGATTTGTGGAAGTAAGGGCGTTGAGAGTACTCGATAGCTTGGCGCTGTTTAGCGTGTTAGTGGTTACGTTCATGACTGCCATATGGCTGGAGCTACGAGTAGCATATCCCACGTCTCACGACTTGCTTAATGATTGGTATAGTCATGCAAAGTACTTTTTTGTGATGCTGGTAGGTATTGTGGTCGCGCTTAGACCCGCATTGTATGCTGCAATTATGAGGTCCCGTTACGTAAGCTTAACCATTGCGATAGTACTTTACAGCGTCATAATTTTAGATCGGCACGACTTGCTAGGCCCTACAGGGCAGTTAATGGAGTCGTCGCCTGGGTTTCGTGTTTTGGTTGGTGTAATCGTTGTACTTAATCACTGGGCATGGTTGGCAGCAATATTGGGGTTCGGTCGAAAATATTTGTCTAACCCGAGTAAGGTGGTGAGCTATTTGAACAAAGGCGTGTTGCCATACTATATGGTGCATCAAACGATAATTGTGGTGGCGGCGTTCTTTTTGAGCTCCCGTGTATCGTCGACACTCGGAGAATTTATTTTAATAACGCTAATAACCGTTGTGGGGTGCGCACTGACATACGAAGTCGCCAAGCGCTTTTTAATACTTAGATTTTTATTTGGCCTAAAGTTAAACACCAGTCCGCATAGCTCATTAGCCACTCAGCGAGAGGTAAAGTGTTCGTAATCGCGGTGTGTTACCGCAGGTATAACGAAACCAATAAGTGAGAAAAAGAAAAAGGCGCTATGTCACGTCATTCGTGTCATAGCGCCTTTACTGTTTAACTGTGCTTGGTTTATCGGCTCAGTTTATGTGCTTACGAGCGATTTATTTAAGCTGCTTTTACTTAAGGTGCTTCTTACTTAAGATGCTTCTTATTTAAGATGCTTAACTAGGCCTTGAACCACCTTCACGCTACCAGCAACAATTTCGCCTTTGTGAAGCGGGTCGTTTCCGCCTTTAAAGTCTGTTACCAATCCGCCAGCTTCACGAACAATAAGCTCACCTGCTGCGATATCCCAAGATTTAATGCCGCGCTCCCAGTAACCGTCGTGGCGGCCAGCTGCAACGTAAGCAAGGTCTAGCGCTGCACTACCTGCGCGGCGAATGTCGCCCACTTCGTGGAAAATTTTGTTAAGGCTTAGTGCATACTCGCCAAATTGAGACTTGTTCTTAAACGGCAAGCCAGTAGCAATAATGGTTTCAGAAAGGTCACGAGGCTTAGAAGCACGAATACGATAACCGTTAAGCTGCGCGCCTTGACCACGGCTCGCGGTGAATAGTTCGCTGCGAATTGGGTCGAAAACAACCGCTTGATCTAAGCGACCTTTGTGAAGAAGTGCAATTGAAACGGCAAAGTGAGGAATGCCTTTTACAAAGTTAGTGGTGCCATCTAGTGGATCGATGATCCACTGATAGTCAGTTTCTGTGCCCAAAACTTCACCCGATTCTTCACCTAGGAAGCAATGGTTCGGGTAAGACTGCTGAATTTTGGCAATAATTGCTTGTTCTGCTTCTTTATCAACTTGAGTAACGAAGTCGTTTAAGCCTTTTGACTCTGTTGCTACTTCATTATGTTTTTCAAAACCACGAACAATAACTGTTCCAGCCGCACGCGCAGCGCGCACCGCAATATTCAGCATAGGATGCATAGATAAACCACCAATTGTAAAAGACCAATGAAACAAACTAACTGTACAAAAAATAGCTAGTTGTTTTCGAAAACGGGCGGAGTCTACCAGAATCTATGCGCGATGCAAATGAAATCCCAGCACAATAGCGTGAATAGCCATCTATACTGCCGCTGTGTTAAACTTCACGCTATTAAGGTCTGTAAGATAGCACGCCAAAAGCGCGTATTATCGAATTAAAGACGCTATCCAAATAAGTACGTAGGTATTACACGCATGCTCGAGAATATTCGCATTATTTTAGTTAACACGTCTCACACGGGAAACATCGGCTCGACAGCAAGAGCTATGAAAACCATGGGGCTGAGCAGCTTATATCTTGTCGACCCAGTAAATGAGCCAGACGGCCAAGCCAGTGCATTGGCGGCAGGGGCTGGTGATGTGCTTGCTAACGCGAAAATTGTAAGCACGCTGGAAGAGGCTGTTAAAGACTGTGGCTTGGTAGTAGGGACGTCTGCACGCTCTCGCACTCATTCATGGCCTATGTTAGGCCCGCGCGACTGTGGCGAAAAGCTGGTCCAAGAAGTAGAAAAGTATCCGGTAGCCTTGGTGTTTGGGCGTGAGAACAGTGGTTTAACTAATGAAGAGCTGCAGCAGTGTCACTTCCATATGTGTATTCCAGCCAACCCTGAATACAGCTCACTAAACTTAGCAGCAGCAGTGCAAACCCTTTGTTATGAGATTCGCATGGCCTATCTAAATCGCGAAACCTATCCAAGTGTTGAGGAAGAATATCCACTGAATGACGATTTAGAGCGTTTTTATACGCATTTGGAAACCACGCTGGAAGGCACGTCGTTCATTCGCAAAAGTCACCCGGGTGTGGTTATGACTAAGCTGCGTCGCTTGTTTAACCGAGCACGCCCTGAGTCTCAAGAGCTTAATATATTGCGCGGTATATTGGCGTCTATCGATAAATCGGTGAAGAATGCTAACTCAGGCGATGCAGACCCTGCACCAGCGATAGAAGAAAAAGAGTAAACACTATGTTCGCCCGTATAAAAGATGATATTCAAGGTGTATTTCATCGCGACCCAGCGGCCAGAAACACCTTTGAAGTGCTAACCAACTATCCTGGCCTCCATGCAGTCTGGCTGCATCGCATTAGTCACAAATTATGGAAGGCTGAATGGAAATGGTTGGCACGCAGTTTATCAACCTTTAGCCGTTGGCTCACGGGGATTGAAATTCATCCTGGTGCCACGTTAGGACGACGGGTATTTATCGACCACGGTATGGGTGTGGTCATTGGTGAAACAGCAGAAATTGGCGATGATGTCACCCTTTACCACGGCGTTACTCTTGGAGGCACTAGCTGGAGAGCAGGCAAGCGCCACCCAACCCTTAAAAAAGGCGCTGTAGTTGGGGCTGGTGCCAAAGTGTTGGGGCCTATTATTATAGGTGAAAACGCTAAAGTAGGGTCTAACTCTGTGGTCGTAAAAGATATTCCTGATGGCGCTACGGCAGTGGGAATCCCGGGTCGTATCATTATCTCGAAGCAAAAAGAGATGAATGCGTCGGTAAACCCCGAGCGAGATAAAATTGCCCAGAAATATGGTTTTGATGCCTATGCTGTCGCGCCAGATAACCCTGATCCTGTGGCCAATGCGATGGGCATAATGCTAGAGCATATGCACCAAATGGACACCAAAGTGGAAGAGATGTGCAAGGTCATTCAGTCGCTAGGTGGCGATGTGTGTACCGATAATTTACACAATATTAGCGCTGAAGATTTCGCAGAAACGGGTTTCGACCTAAAGGAAACCCAAGAGCGAGAGAAGGCTCATTCTTCTTTCGACCCCGCTATTTAACTCTAATTCCGCATACTAGTTTCGGGTGCTAAGGCCGAGAACCTTCACCCTTATATAGTAAAAATTCACAAAGGCTTGTTTTTACAAAACATTAACAAGCACATTGACTCATGCATAACTCCAACATACATTGAGATGGAAGGTTGATCATCACTTTTCAGGGACGTTATGCAAGAAACAGCGCCATTACTCGACGTACTAATTGTTGGAGCCGGAATTTCGGGTATCGGCTGCGCCTACCACATTCAAAAAAAATGTCCTGACCTTTCATATTCTATTATAGAAGCCCGCAGTGATTTGGGCGGCACATGGGATTTATTCAAATACCCGGGAATACGCTCAGATTCTGATTTATTCACCTTTGGCTACGAATTCAAACCTTGGAAAGAGAAAAAGGCCATTGCTGATGGTCGTTCAATAAAGGCTTACGTAGAAGAAACCGCGGCTGAAAACGGTATTAAAGAGCACATACGTTTTTTAACTCGTGTGGTAGATATAGATTGGCAAAGCGATAAACACTATTGGCGGGTTACGTTAAAGTCAGAAGAGAGTGGGCAGCATGAGCACATTGCCGCCAGATGGATATTTAACGCTTCGGGTTATTATCGATACGATAAAGGTTATGCACCACATTTCAAAGGGCAATCACAATTTAACGGTCAGATTGTACATCCACAGCATTGGCCTGAAGATCTGGAATACGAAAACAAACACGTCGTGGTAATCGGAAGCGGTGCAACGGCGGTAACGCTGGTTCCCGCACTAGCGAAAAGCGCATCGCACGTGACTATGCTGCAAAGAACGCCATCCTACGTATTGCCTGTGCCCGTAGATGACCCAATCGCAAAACATTTACGCACGTGGTTTAGCGAGGATACAGCGTTTAAAGCTGCGCGTTGGTTTAACATAGCGAAACAGCGTTGGGTGTACGCATTTTGTCAGCGCTTTCCGCATCGTGCGCGCAAAATAATACGCAGTCTTAATGCAAAAATGTTACCCGAAGGATATCCAGTAGATATACACTTTAACCCACCTTACAATCCTTGGGAGCAACGACTGTGTGCAGTTCCGGGTGGAGATTTATTCGAGTCAATTTCGAAAGGTAAGGCGTCGGTTGCAACAGATGCTATAGATACGTTTACTGAAACGGGCATTAAACTTGATTCGGGCCAGCATATTGAAGCAGATATTATAGTAACAGCCACTGGATTAAACCTTCTGCCTTTAGGAGGGATAGTGCCAAAAATTGATGGTGAAGCTATTTCGCTTCCAGAATGTGTTACGTATAAAGGTATGTTACTCAGTGGCGTGCCTAATTTTGCTATTGCGGTGGGCTATACAGCTTCATCGTGGACACTAAAAATTGGCCTTCTATGTGAACATTTCACGCGATTGCTCAATCATATGGGAGAGCACGGCTTTACACAGTGTACACCTATAGCAGACCCAAATATGGAAACACAACCGTTGCTAAACTTTGGCGCTGGCTACATCCAACGCTCTTTAGAACAGTTGCCACGTCAAGGCATGCAGTTTCCTTGGTCTATGTCGTTCAATTATGCACAAGACGTGAAAATTTTTCGGAAAGGCCGTGTAGACGATCCAGCGCTTAAGTTTGAATAGAAATTTTAATAGATGCACACTTACTTTTATTAAATCACAAGAGCTTTAAATGAGTTTAGCCCAGCATCATGAGCAATATGTAACGCTTAAAAGCGGTGATAGGTTTTGCTATGCCGAACATGGTGTCGGAAATACCGATACCATTGTACTTATTGTGGGTTTAGGTCTTCAGTTGATTTATTGGCCAAACGCGCTTATTGAGCGTTTAGTTGCTAGTGGATTTCGCGTTATTTGCTTTGACAATCGTGATGCAGGAAGGTCAGTACGCAGCGACACACCGCATCCCAGCCTATTACAGCAGTTAAGAGGAAAAGCGCCGAAAGGTGCATATGGACTTGAGTGTATGGCTGAAGATACTGCACAGTTGTTAGAGGCGCTAAATATAACAAGCGCACATATCGCAGGAATGTCTATGGGAGGGATGATTGCACAGACCCTTGCAAGTCTGCATCCTGAAAAAGTGACATCTATGACGTCTATTTTCTCGACGACAGGAAATCGCCGCGTAGGGCAACCCTCTTATTCAACGCTATGGCGAATGGCAAGAGCTAAAGCGCCAATGAACGAAAAAGACGCAGTTAAAAACTACCAAGCAATGATGACGCACATTGGCGATGTAGCTGCAAACGGAGCCGTAAATCAATGGCATCAGTACGCGCGTTTGGCATGGCAGCGCAATGGTGGCAAAAGTGATGCAAAAGCGATGTTCCGGCAAATCGGTGCTATTATGAAATCCGGGGACCGAACGCCAATGCTTCAAAATGTCAAAGCCCCAACATTAGTGATACACGGAGATGTTGATCACATGGTGCATCCCAGTGGCGGTGTTGCGACAGCCAGAGCTATATCAGGTGCTAAACATCAAGTATTGCGCGGGTTGCGCCATCAAATAGATACCGTTCAATCACATCGGATAGCAGACAGTATTCTTGCTCATATTCACTTAAATGCAAACAAATAGCGCTTATGGTCGACGTTATCATTCATTTGCAGAATAAACGATTTCTTAGCATTTAGCGTAGAAGTAACCACGCTAATTCGGCACCTATTAGCGTCTATTAGTGCTTATTTGGATCGGGCTAATATGAAACGAAAGCCTTGATGAACAAAAGCGATTACTCGAATCAATAATACCTGACTAATTTACTGGGTCTTATACTTGACCATTTTAGTCGGGTATGTGAAAATTCCCGCACTATAAAACGGCGGGAGAATCCAATGAAACTCACTTCGAAAGGGCGCTATGCGGTTACCGCAATGCTTGATGTCGCTTTGCATTCAAAGCGTGGTCCAGTGCCTCTTGCCGACATTTCAGAACGACAAGAAATTTCTTTATCTTACCTTGAACAGCTTTTTTCTCGATTGCGTAAAGAGCAATTAGTAGACAGTGTTCGCGGGCCTGGCGGCGGCTATTTGTTAGGCCGTGAAGCAAGCAAAATTGCGATAGGCGAAGTCATTCGCGCCGTCGACGAGTCCATTGATGCGACACGTTGCCAAGGACAAGCAGACTGTCAAGGCGGCGATCGCTGCCTAACGCACAGCTTGTGGCAAGACCTAAGTGATCGCATTGCGGCGTTTTTGAATTCAATTACGTTGGGCGAGTTAATGGCAAAGCGTGATGTGCAAGAGGTAGCCGACCGTCAAGACGGTAATGCATCACTTCGTCATATCACCAAAGATATTGAAGTTAGTATTCAACTTTAAATTGGTATTGAGTAACGCATGGCTTTATCAACACCCATTTATTTAGATTACGCAGCAACAACACCGGTAGACCCAAGTGTGGCCGAGGCAATGGCAAAATGCCTAACGCTGGATGGCAACTTTGGTAACCCAGCTTCTCGTAGTTATCGCTTCGGCTGGATGGCAGAAGAAGCGGTTGATGTTGCTAGAAATCAAATCAGCGACGCGATTAATTGCGACCCTAGAGAAATTGTTTTTACTTCGGGGGCCACTGAATCGAACAATCTTGCTATAAAAGGCGTCGCCCAAGGTTATGCCAATAAAGGCAAACATATTATTACCGTTAACACCGAACATAAAGCGGTGTTGGATACCTGTGAGTTCTTACAAAGCCAAGGCTTTGAGGTTACCTATCTTGAAGTATTGCCAAACGGGTTAATTAATTTAAATGATCTCAAAAACGCGTTGCGCGACGACACTATTTTGGTGTCGGTGATGCATGTGAACAATGAACTTGGCGTTATCCAAGACATTCAAGCTATTGGCCAGCTTTGTCGTGATAAAGGCGTTCTTTTTCATGTTGATGGTGCGCAAAGTGTGGGCAAAATTGGCATTGATTTAGCTGACCTTCCTATCGATTTGCTGTCTATATCGGCGCATAAGATATACGGGCCGAAAGGTATGGGGGCGCTATATGTGCGTCGCCGTCCCAAAATTAATCTGGTGGCACAAATTCATGGCGGTGGCCACGAGCGCGGCATGCGGTCGGGTACATTAGCCACCCACCAAATTGTTGGAATGGGTGAAGCTATCGCGCTAGCCTCCTCAAAAATGGAAGAGGACAGTGCGCGCATATTAGCGCTGCGTGAATCGCTGTGGCAGGGCCTTCAGCAGCTCGACGATGTCTATTTAAACGGCCACGCCACACAGCGTATCCCGGGTATTCTAAATGTGAGTTTTGCGGATGTCGACGGCGAAAGCTTGATGATGGGCTTAAATGACATTGCCGTATCTTCAGGGTCGGCATGTACGTCAGCGAGTTTAGAGCCTTCGTATGTGTTAAAAGCGATTGGCCGCAGCAACGAATTGGCGCATGCAGGAATTAGATTCAGCGTAGGGCGCTTTACGACCCAAGAAGACATCGATTACGTAGTAAAAAAAGTAGTGGATGTAACAACAAGACTACGCCAAGCGGTTTCAGCATAAACGCCTATACCGTCGTTGAGCGCGGGTTTTTGTAGTAGGCAAAGCGTAGTTAGTGTTAGCGCATTCTTTTTTATTTTAGTGAATGTGGAAGAAAATTAATGCGCGTTTGAAGGAAATTGACCTTTAAGCAGCGTTTAAAACGCGTAAGTGGCCATAAATTAATGGCTGAATATTTGAGTGAAATAGTCGGGTATTATATACTACGGCACCAAAATTTTAGGCTGTCCGCAATGTAACTGGCAGTTTTGGCAACTCTTTTGGGCGTAAACCCAAATAAATGACGTTGTTGAAGTTGAAAGTCGATATAAATTACCAAGACCGTGGGGTGATTTATTTGCCAGTTAAATAGAAAGGTTAGTGGCAGCAAATGCAGGCAAACAAGTGAGATCCCAACATGAGTGAACAGATCGAACAGGCGTTAGAAAGAAAGTACGATGCGGGTTTCTATTCAGAAATCGAATCGGAAACGTTTGAAAGCGGCCTGGACGAGTCGGTTATCCGCCGCATATCAGCAATGAAAAACGAGCCTGAATGGATGCTTGAATGGCGTTTGAAGTCTTATCATGCATGGCTAGAAATGGAAGAGCCTGATTGGGCGCATGTCGACTATCCGAAAATCGATTATCAGGCCATTTCTTATTACTCGGCACCAAAGAGTATGAAAGATAAGCCTAAGTCGCTAGATGAAGTTGACCCTGAGCTACTTCGCACCTATGAAAAGCTGGGCATTCCTCTACACGAGCAGGAAATGCTGGCAGGCGTTGCGGTAGATGCGGTATTCGACTCGGTATCGGTTGTAACTACGTTCCGCGATAAGCTTGAAGAAGCGGGAGTGATCTTTTGCCCAATTTCTGAGGCAGTACAGAAGTACCCAGACCTTGTAAAGAAATACATCGGTTCGGTAGTGCCGCGCACAGATAACTATTTTGCTGCGCTTAATAGCGCTGTATTTACTGACGGTTCATTTGTTTATATTCCAAAAGGCACACGTTGCCCAATGGAGCTTTCTACTTATTTCCGTATTAACGAAATGAACACCGGTCAGTTCGAGCGTACCTTGATTGTTGCTGATGAAGGCAGCTATGTAAGCTACCTTGAAGGTTGTACCGCGCCACAGCGCGATGAAAACCAGCTGCATGCGGCAGTGGTTGAGCTAGTGGCAATGGACGATGCGCAAATTAAATACTCAACGGTACAGAACTGGTACCCGGGTGACGAGAACGGTAAAGGCGGTATCTACAACTTCGTGACAAAACGTGGTGTAGCGCATACCAATGCGAAAATCTCGTGGACGCAGGTTGAAACGGGCTCTGCGGTTACGTGGAAGTACCCAAGCTGTGTACTTAAAGGCGACAACAGTGTAGGTGAATTCTACTCAGTAGCGCTAACGCGCGGTCGCCAGCAGGCTGATACCGGAACTAAGATGATCCACGTGGGTAAAAATACCAAGTCGACCATTATCTCTAAAGGTATCTCAGCGGGTAACAGTAACAACGCCTATCGCGGGCTGGTTCAAATGGGCCCTCGCGCAGACGAAGCACGTAACTTCACCGAGTGTGACTCGCTACTTATCGGTGACAAATGTGGCGCGCACACATTCCCGTATATCGAAAGCCGCAACCCTTCAGCCATTGTTGAGCACGAAGCAACAACATCGAAGGTGAGCGACGAACAATTATTCCTGTGTCAGCAACGTGGCTTAGACACAGAAAAGGCCGTTTCTATGATTGTTAACGGTTTCTGTAAAGAAGTATTCAAAGAGCTGCCAATGGAATTTGCCGTAGAAGCCGGCAAGCTGCTCGAAATTAGTCTTGAAGGTTCAGTGGGGTAATCAATGCTTAGTATCAAGAATTTACATGCCAGCGTGGAAGAGAAAAACATCATTAAAGGTCTTAACCTTGAAGTTAAACCTGGTGAAGTACACGCTATCATGGGCCCCAACGGTGCCGGCAAAAGTACACTAGGCTACGTCCTATCTGGTCGTGACGGCTACGAAGTAAGCGAAGGCGAAGCCACGCTTAACGGTAAAGACCTATTAGAGCTTGAAGTAGAAGAGCGTGCCCGTGAAGGCCTTTTCCTTGCGTTCCAATACCCAGTTGAAATTCCTGGCGTAAGCAATATGGAATTCATGAAAGAGTCAGTTAACGCTATGCGCGAACAGCGCGGCGAAGCGCCATTAACAGCTGCTGAGTTTTTAAAGAAAGCAAAAGAAGCGTGCAAGCAGGTACAGCTTCCATTAGATTTCTTGAAGCGCGGTGTGAACGAAGGGTTCTCTGGTGGTGAGAAGAAGCGTA
Source organism: Alteromonas sp. MmMcT2-5 (assembly GCF_022348315.1). Lineage (NCBI taxonomy): Bacteria > Pseudomonadati > Pseudomonadota > Gammaproteobacteria > Alteromonadales > Alteromonadaceae > Alteromonas > Alteromonas sp. MmMcT2-5. The sequence continues at coordinate 129,349 of NZ_JAKRFB010000003.1, forward strand.
ACGAAATCATGCAAATGATTTTGCTAGAGCCAAAGCTTTGTATTCTAGATGAATCAGACTCTGGCCTTGACGTTGACGCACTTCAGGTTGTTGCCGATGGCGTTAACAGCCAGCGCGATGGCGAACGAAGCTTCATCGTTGTTACCCACTATCAGCGTCTTCTAGACTACATCAAACCTGACTTTGTACACATTCTTGCCGACGGCAAAATTGTGAAAAGCGGTGACGCGTCACTTGCGCTAGAAGTAGAGAAGAGTGGATATGCATTCCTAGGTAAAGCGTACGAGGAGGCTGAAGCATGAGTCAATGGCTAGAACAGGTCATTGATGCGGCGCAAATCTCCGATTACCTAGCGCCCGTGCGTCAGCAGGCCTTAGAAAAGTTAAAAGCCGATGGTTGGCCAGCCCGTAGAAACGAAAGCTGGCGTTTTACGCCGTTAACACCCGTTGAAAAGCGTGAAGCTAAGCAAGCGGTTCAGGCAGACAGTTTACCGGTACCCGCTATCGATAACATAAATGCTATCGACCTTGTATTTGTAGACGGTGTCTTGATCACGCAGGTTAACACGCTAAATGTGCCAGCGGGCATGACCATTACATCACTAAACAGCGATGACACTGCTACCCAGCAAGCTATTAGCAGCGTATACGGTCAGGTTAAGCCTACACGTCATATGTTTGGCCTAGTCAACGACGCGCTGTGCCAACACGGTATATTTATTAATGTTGAAGCAGGTGCGAAAATCGACACGCCAGTGCGCATAGTGAATATGGCTTCGCAAAATGTCGATGCACATACGCGTGTGGTGGTAAAACTAGCTGAAGGCGCAAGCGCCACCGTTATTGAGCAAGGTTTTGGCGATACGGAAAGTTTAACCACAGCGTTTGCTGAATATGACCTTGCTGATGATGCACACCTAGAGCACTATCGTTTTGCTATGTTTACTGGCAAAGCTAAGCAATTAGGCGGCAGCCACTTCAAACTTCATAACCGCACCACGCTTAACAGCACCATGGTGGGCTATGGAAGTGAGCTTTCGCGTTTAGATGTAGATATTCATCACGCCGGCGAATTTGCCGATGCGAAAATGAACGCCATTTATCTTCTGGCGGAAGGCGAGTTATTTGACCTTCACTCCACCATTGAGCACGCAATGCCTAATGGCACAACAGAAGAAAACGCGCGTGGGATTGTAGGAGATAAAGCACGCGCCGTGTTCAATGGTCGCATTCATATTCATCGTGATGCGCAAAAAACATTGGCTGAACTTAACAACCGCAACTTGTTGCTATCTCGCCGCGGCGTTATCAATACCAAGCCTGAGCTTGAAATTTATGCTGATGACGTGAAATGTGCTCACGGTGCAACGGTGGCTGAAATTGAAGAAGAAGCCTTGTATTACATGCTTACCCGCGGCGTTTCTCGCAGTAAAGCACTGGTAATGCTCAACTTTGGCTTCATTCAAGAGCTTATAAATGACGTGCCTAATGCGGCAGTCCGTGAATGGCTAGCACCAATTTTAAGTGAGCGCTTCGCCCAAATGGAGGTGAAATGAGCTTAGACGTTGCAGCACTTCGTGCCCAGTTTCCTATTTTATCTAAAACGGTAGACGGCAAGCCGCTGGTCTACCTAGATAACGCGGCAACAACACAAAAACCTCAGGCCGTTATCGACGCCTTAGTAGATTTTTACACGGGGACGAATGCAAACGTGCACCGCGGTGCGCACCATTTATCGGATGAAGCCACGCGCCGTTACGAAAATGCACGTTCCAGCGTTGCAAAGTTCATTAACGCGAAAGCGCGTGAAGAAGTTATTTGGACATCCGGCACCACAGAAGCCATCAATATAGTCGCCAATGGTCTTGGACAGCTACTAAGCGAAGGTGACGAAGTGATGGTGACCGAGCTTGAGCACCACGCAAACTTGGTGACTTGGCAACAAGCGTGTCGCCGTTCTGGTGCAACGCTAAATGTTGTACCTATTTTCGACAGCGGAGAGTTAGACGTAGACGCTTTCGATAGACTGCTGTCTGAAAACACAAAGCTAGTGGCGTTTCCTCACGTATCGAATGCACTAGGTACGGTGAACCCAATTAAACTGCTGACTGAAAAAGCGAAAGCGGTAGGCGCATGGGTGCTGGTTGATGGCGCACAAGGCATTGCTCACGGCGGTGTTGACGTACAAGACATTGGCTGTGATTTTTACGCATTTTCAGGACACAAGCTATTCGGTCCAACAGGCATTGGCTGTCTGTGGGGCAAAAAAGAGGTGCTAGAAACCTGGCCTGTTTGGCAGGTAGGTGGCGAGATGATTAAAGACGTAACCTACCATGAAGCCACATGGGGGGCGTTGCCAAATCGCTTAGAAGCCGGCACGCCAAACATCGCAGGTGCCATTGGTATGGGCGCTGCAGTAGATTGGTTTAGTGCCCTTGATGTCAATGCTTTGCATGAACATGAACAAAAGCTGCTTGCCTATGCTACCGAGCAGGCCGAAGCGTTTGACGGTATGCGGATAATCGGTACAGCACCTAACAAGGTAGGCGTGCTGAGCTTTCTACTGGAAGGTGCGCACCCGGCGGACGTAGGCTTTATTCTAGACAGGCAAGGCGTTGCAATTCGTACCGGTGATAATTGTGCACAGCCGCTAATGAAGCGCTTTGGTATTCCGGGTACTGCCCGTGCGTCGTTCTCAATTTACAATACGCTTGAAGAAGTAGACAGCCTATTTGCTGCGCTTAAAAAAGCAAAAATGATGTTGGCCTAAGGAGGCATTATGAGTGTTGAAACTTTCGTACCTAGTACAAAGCTCATTTCGCTAACTGACAGTGCCGTTAAGCATTTCGAAAGTAAGCTTAAAGACAAGCCTGGTCAGTTAATTCGTTTATCGACAAAAGTAAGCGGCTGTACAGGTTACGCCTATGTGCTTGATTTCGCAGATAGTGCGCAAGCCGATGACGAAATTGTTGAAATTTCGCCAGTACTTAACGTAGCCGTGGCTGCAGATGCCACCGACCTACTGCGTAATACTGAAATTGATTACGTTACAGAAGGTGTTAACGGCGTCATTAAATACAACAACCCGAACGTGGTTGATGAGTGCGGATGCGGTGAAAGCTTTAACGTTGGCTAAGTGCCACTTCAAAGGCCATCAGTGGTAGAACAAAGAGTACTAAGTAGTTTATGAAGCAAAAAATGGTGACCACCGAGCGCGACTGTAAAGCGCGCTTGGTTCCAGCGGGCAATCCTACCGTGATCCCTGAAGGCGAGTTTGTGAATATCACCCAAGAGCTCGGTGGTAACTATACGGTAACGTGGCGTGGCAACATGTACCGCATCGATGGTACAGATGCAGGTGCTATTGGCCGAAAAGCGATGACTCTGAGCTTTGACGCGCCAGAAGACGGAAACATAAGCGAACAGCAAGTGTGGGACGCGTTAGAAACTATCTTTGACCCTGAGATCCCTATCAATCTCGTATCCCTTGGTCTTATCTACAAAGTGGAAATTGATCAAGATACTTGCAGCGTCAATATTGATATGACCCTGACCGCACCAGGCTGCGGCATGGGCCCAGTATTGGTTGGCGACGTTGAATACCGCGTTGCCATGGTTCCCCATGTTAAAAACGTCAACGTAGAGCTTGTATTCGACCCTGCATGGTCCCGTGATATGATGAGTGAAGAAGCACAGCTTGAAGCAGGCCTGTTCTTTTAATCATCCACACAGTGAAATTTAATCAAACAATTTTTCAATCAAATTAAGCGGAAATAGCAATGCAACTACCTAGCAGTGACGAAATTATTGATGATTTAGCGTTCTTCGACGATTGGGAACAGCGTTATCAGTACATCATTGATTTAGGGAAATCTATTCCGGGCTTGCCTGAAGATGCTAAAACACCCGAGCGTTTGGTCAAAGGGTGTCAGAGCAGCGTTTGGCTCGTGGAGTGTTACGACGGCAATAAAATCAACTTTGACGTAGACAGCGATGCAGTTATCGTTCAAGGGCTGCTTGCGTTAGTACTTGCCGCTTATAATGACAAAACGCCAACAGATATTTTAGCGTTTGATATCGACGGCTATTTTGAAGCACTAGACCTAGAGCGTCATATAACGCCAACCCGCGGTAATGGCTTACGCGCCATTGTGGGTAAAATTCAAGAATTAGCAAAAGCCAACGCTTAATTTTTTTAAGCGTTGGTTTCTTTAAGCCGTTTTAGGGTTTCATAGTAAAGGCAGTGGGGCAGGTGAGTCCTCGATAATTAGTTCTGTGCAAAATAATCTGTACGCTGTCATCATATTGTCATCGCTAATAGGCTATCCTTTCCCTACATTTTCTTATAAAAACAGTGCTTTATATCTGATTTGATAAAGGCTCTGGTCAAGCTGCTATTTATTGCCTATAATTCGCGGCCAAAATTTTAAAGATACACACACTATTTGTTTGGAGAGAGAACATGGCTCTTGAGCGTACTTTTTCGATTATCAAGCCTGATGCGGTAGCTAAAAACGTAATCGGTGCAATTTACAACCGTTTCGAATCTGCAGGTCTTCGCATCGTGGCATCTAAGATGATCCACATGAGCAAAGAGCAAGCAGAAGGCTTCTATGCAGAACACAAAGAGCGTCCTTTCTTCGGCGCACTTGTAGACTTCATGACGTCTGGTCCTGTTATGGTTCAAGTACTAGAAGGCGAAAATGCAGTTCTAGCTAACCGTGAAATCATGGGCGCAACTAACCCAGCTGATGCAGCTGCAGGTACACTACGTTCAGACTACGCTGCGTCAATCGACGAAAACGCAGTTCACGGTTCTGACGCACCTGAGTCAGCAGCACGTGAAATTGCTTACTTCTTCTCTGAAGAAGAAATCTGCCCACGTACTCGCTAAGATTACGTAGGTAGATAAACGGGGCTATAAGCCCCGTTTTTTGTTTCTGAGCGTCTGAGCACGCTTTATGCTGCTTTGCTCGGCGCTCATTTAGGCGAGCTAAACCACGCTTCTCGCGCATTGCCTAAAGCGCGCTCAGATACTCAGAAGAAAGATATACGCTTTATGCTGCTTTGCTCGGCGCTCATTTAGGCAAGCTAAACCACGCTTCTCGCGCATTGCCTCAAGCGCGCTCAGTCACTCAGAAGAAAGATACACGCTTTATGCTGCTTTGCTCGGCGCTCATTTAGGCGAGCTAAACCACGCTTCTCGCGCATCGCCAAACTTAACGTTTCTCTGCGTTAAATCGGCTTTTTCTCAAATCTCATCTGTGGTAAAATCCGCGCAAATTTTAATCAGCGCTTTTCTTTTTCTTAAATGTCGCTCAAGACATAGTCGAATCGCTGGTTTTTACACCGTATTCAGTAGTAAGAGGGGCATCCCTCGAAGGTAAAAGGGTCATCTTATTCATGGCAAAAACTAACTTATTAAACTTAAATCGCGAAGGCTTGCGCAATTTCTTCAAAGAAATGGGCGAGAAACCGTTTCGTGCCGATCAGGTGATGAAATGGATTTACCAGCACGGTATCAGCGATTTCGAGGAAATGAGTAACCTCAATAAAAACCTTCGCGCGATGCTCATTGGAAATTGCGAAATTAAAGCGCCTGAAATTGCATACTTTCAAGAAGCGAGCGACGGAACTATTAAGTTTGCACTTACCCTTGAAGGTGGTCAGGAAGTTGAATCTGTTTGGATCCCAGAAACTGACCGTGCAACGCTTTGCGTGTCATCACAGGTAGGTTGCGCGCTAGAGTGTACTTTCTGTTCAACCGCGCAGCAGGGGTTTAACCGTAACCTAAGTGTAAGTGAAATTATTGGTCAGGTATGGCGTGTAGCTACTTTCCTTGGTCTTTCAAAAGACTCAAGCAAACGCCCTATCACTAACGTAGTAATGATGGGTATGGGTGAGCCACTGCTTAACCTTAAAAACGTTGTACCAGCAATGGATATTATGCTGGACGATTTCGGTTTCGGCCTGTCTAAACGCCGCGTTACGCTAAGTACATCGGGCGTGGTTCCAGCGCTAGATATGTTGGGTGACCAAATAGACGTAGCGTTAGCTATTTCATTACATGCACCCACCGATGAGTTGCGCAACGAAATCGTGCCTATCAATAAGAAGTACAATATCGAAGCCTTCTTAGCAGGCGTACGTCGTTATCTGGCCAAATCTAAAGCGAACCAAGGCCGTGTAACGGTAGAATACGTTATGCTTTCAAACATCAATGACAGCACTGAACAAGCGCACCAGTTGGCAAAGGTATTGAAAGACACACCTAGTAAAATAAACTTAATACCATTTAACCCTTACCCAGGTTCGCCTTATACATGTTCAAGCAATTCGCGTATCGATAGATTCGCAAAAGTGCTTATGGAATATGGGTTTACAACCGTTGTGCGTAAAACGCGAGGTGATGATATCGACGCAGCATGCGGTCAATTAGTGGGTGATGTGGTAGACAGAACGAAAAGAATGTTAAAAAAACAGGTGAAGGGCGAAGCAATTTCGGTAAAAATGGCCCAATAATCATTAAGATATTAGGGTAAGACTATGGTTGCGGGATTGCGAACGTCACTTAAAATTGGCTTTTTAAGCGCGATTATTTTCACTTCTGGCTGTGTCAGTAATAGCCAGTCAGGGTTGTATGGCGGTAACTTCGATCACGAAGAAGCCGCCAAAACACGCATGTCCCTTGGTCTTACCTACCTTCAAAATAACAACTACACGCAGGCAAAAAAGAACCTCGACAAAGCGCTTGAGTTTAATCCACGCTCTGCAGACGTTCAGTTCGCGATGGCATATTACTATCAACTGGTGGGCGATAACCTTCGAGCGGAAGAGTACTATGAAACTGCTATCGACCTAGCGCCTAACAATGGCGATATTGCCAACAGTTATGGCGCGTTTAAATGCCAAAACGGCGAATACGAAAAAGCCAAAGCGTATTTCTTTGATGCGATAAATAACAGGCTTTACGCTAACGCAGCGCAAACCTACGAAAACTTGGCTTTGTGCGCGCAAAGTCAAGGTAAGCTAGATGAAGCGATCGGCTATTTTCAAGACGCATTAAAACATCAGCCTGCTAGGGGCAAAAGCCTGTTCTTGCTCAGTGAACTTTACACGGTTTCAGAACAGTGGGAACTTGCTGAATCTACGTTACGAAAATACGAACGTGTTGCCAAAGTTACGCCTGATTCATTGTGGTTAGCTTATGAAATAGCCAAAGGGAAAGGGGATCTAGAGACTGCAAAGGGGTATGGCGAAATGATGATGTCATTGTTCCCTGAAAGTGAGCTTACTAAACGTTACTTAGTGCAACGTGAAAGTATGCAAAACAAAGTGGTTAAAACCGTCAAATCTACACAGCCAAATGATTCTGAAACACAAATAAGCGAAAACCAAACAAATACCGACGGGCTTACACAAACATCATCAAACGATAAAGAAAATGAAAAGAGCGTCGCCCAAGACAACGACGCTCAGCGTCAATCTCAGAGCAATAACACCGACAACGCTCCTACAGCCACAGCTAACACACCGGAAAAAGCACAAAATACTGAATTATCTGTGCAAAGTGATAAATTCCATGTAGTAAAAGAAGGTGAAAACTTATATCGTATTTCTTTATTGCACAATATCAAAATGGCAACACTGCAAGAGTGGAATAACCTTGAAAATACTGGCGCTATTATTGCTGGTCAGACGCTTTGGTTAGTACCACCGAGTATGCAGGAGGAATAAGGTTTAATGGTGTCGGAAGAAAAAGCGAATCAAGAAGTCACTTCGCAACAACAAGAAAACACGCCAAGTCCAGGGGCAATGCTAAAAGCGCGCCGTGAAACGCTAGGTTTGTCTCAACAAGATATTGCTGATAAATTATTTTTGAAAGCTAAACAAATCAATGATTTAGAAAATGATGTCATTGATGAAAAGTCTTCGGTGACTTTTACAAAAGGATACGTGAGAAATTATGCCAAGCAATTAGGCATGAATTCTCAAGAAGTTATTGAGGCATTCGAACGCTTCCACAATCAAACATCTGTACCATCTTCTGAGAAATTACAGAGCTTTTCAAAGCGTGTCGCAAAACAGACACACGATGACAGGTGGATGATGGTAACTTATGTTATTTTACTTCTTATTATTGCCGCCGTTGTCGTGTGGTGGTATCAACAGCCTAGTGACGACACGGTAGCTGAACTGCCACTTAGTGAGGCTGTTAAGCGAGAAGCCGCTAATACGCCTGTCCCATCGGCGGGCACAGATACCGACAATGTAACTACTGACGCCTCGTCGTCGCAGGGTGATACGGCTGGAAACAATCAGCTAGACACGGGCGTGAGCGATAGTACAAGCTCAGAAACCAGCGGTGCATTCAGCGACCAAGATAGCGGTTTTAACCAAGACGGTAGCTTGAATGATGGTGCAATCTCAGCACCCGATACAGAGGTAAATGATAGCAATAACCTAACCGCTCTGGTTGATTCTGCGAATAGAAACGAACCCCAACCCAACCTTAATGTGAATAGTCAGTCTGATGCAGCGCCAATTGCTATGGTTTTCACTTTCGACGATGACTGTTGGGTTAATATAAAAGACGCGTCTGGAGAAGCTATTGCCTATGGGGTAAAGCTAAAAGGACGAGTTATGGAAATTCAAGGCGTTCCTCCTGTTGAAGTTACGCTCGGTGCACCGGATAATGTGCGCATATCAGTTAACGGCGAGTCTGTTGATATTTCTTCATACCAAAACGGTAAAACAGCTCGCTTCGCACTTCCTTTATAGGTAATTAGATGTTTGCAGAAAGCCCTATTAAGCGCAGAAAGTCTACGCGTATTAATGTAGGTAACGTCCCCATTGGTGATGGCGCTCCCATTGCTGTTCAATCTATGACGAATACGCGGACCACTGATGTGGCAGCGACCGTCGATCAAATAAACCGTATTGTTGCAGTGGGTGGGGAGATCGTTCGAGTATCTGTGCCCACGATGGAAGCGGCTGAAGCATTTAAAGAAATTAAAAAGCAGGTGAGTGTGCCACTCGTTGCAGACATTCATTTTGACTACCGTATCGCACTTAAGGTTGCTGAATACGGCGTGGATTGTCTGCGCATTAACCCAGGTAACATAGGTAATATGGAGCGTGTGCGCTCTGTGGTCGATTGTGCAAAAGACAAAAATATTCCTATTCGCATTGGTGTGAACGGTGGCTCGTTAGAAAAAGACTTACAAGAGAAGTACGGTGAGCCAACGCCAGAAGCGCTGGTTGAATCCGCAATGCGTCATGTGGATATTCTCGACAAACTTAACTTTGATCAATTCAAAGTCAGCGTTAAAGCGTCAGATGTTTTCTTAGCTGTTGGCGCCTATCGTTTATTGGCACAAAAAATAGACCAGCCGCTTCACTTAGGTATTACCGAAGCCGGTGGTCAGCGCGCCGGCGCCGTGAAGAGTGCAGTTGGCTTAGGTATGCTATTGGCTGAAGGTATTGGTGATACGTTGCGCGTATCGTTAGCCGCTGATCCGGTGGAAGAAATCAAGGTAGGCTTTGATATTCTGAAGTCACTGCGTATTCGCTCGCGCGGTATAAACTTTATTGCTTGCCCGAGTTGTTCACGACAAGAATTCGATGTAATCGGCACAGTGAATGCTCTTGAGCAGCGATTGGAAGATATTCTTACGCCAATGGATGTCTCTATCATCGGTTGCGTGGTTAACGGCCCAGGCGAAGCAGAAGTATCTGATTTGGGCCTCACTGGCGCACGTAACATGAGCGGCCTATATGAAGACGGTAAGCGCGTTAAAGAACGTCTTCCTAACGACGATCTAGTGGATAAGCTTGAAGCTAAGATTCGCGCCAAAGCATCGCGTATGAGTGAACAAAATAAAATTCAGGTCTCGGTTAAAGACTGAGACATTTTTTGTTCATTGTTGTTTATTCCCAAAGCCCCTATAATGCGGGGCTTTTCACTATTTAGCAGTATGAGAATTTCACGTGGCTAAGACTATTCAGGCAATTCGAGGCATGAATGACTGCCTACCGGAGATTTCCGGTACATGGCAGAAGGTAGAATCTGTACTTCGTCAGGTTGTGGCGAGTTATGGTTACCAGGAAATACGTACTCCCATCGTTGAAAGCACCGACTTGTTCAAGCGCTCTATCGGTGAAGTTACCGATATCGTTGAAAAAGAAATGTATACCTTCGAAGATAGAAATGGCGACAGCTTAACGCTACGTCCAGAAGGTACGGCAAGTTGCGTGCGCGCAGGAAACGAGCACGGCTTATTGTACAACCAGCAGCAACGCCTGTGGTACATGGGGCCAATGTTCCGTCATGAACGTCCACAAAAAGGGCGTTATCGCCAGTTCCATCAGTTCGGTGTAGAGACCTACGGTATGGACGGCCCTGACATCGACTTAGAAGTGATTCTTCTTAGTGCACGCTTTTGGAAAGCTTTTGGTATTGAGCAGCACGTAAAACTTCAAATCAATACCTTAGGTTCAAACGAAGCTCGTGCTGCATATCGCGATACGCTGGTTGAATTCTTAAAACAGCGTGCAGACCAGCTCGACGAAGATTCCCTGCGTCGACTTGAAACGAATCCACTTCGCGTACTCGATTCAAAGAATCCTGATGTTCAAGCTGCTATTGTCGATGCGCCAGCGCTAATCGATCATCTTGATGAAGAATCTAAAGTACATTTTGAAACCTTGTGTTCGCGCTTAACGCAAGCAGGTATTGAGTTTGAAATAAATCCTCGACTAGTGCGCGGATTAGATTACTACAACCGTACCGTGTTTGAGTGGGTGACAGACAGCCTGGGAGCCCAAGGTACAGTGTGTGCTGGAGGCCGTTACGATGGCTTGGTAGAGCAGCTGGGTGGCAAAGCAACGCCTGCAGTTGGTTTTGCTATGGGCATTGAACGTTTGGTACTGTTGCTAACCACGTTAACCGAAGAAGGTCAGGACTCGAGCTTCGCAGATGTTTACGTAACGGCGATGGGCGAAGAGGCACAGTCATACGCTATTGAGGTAGCAGAACATCTTCGAAATACGCTTCCTAATACACGCATAATGATGCACTGTGGCGGCGGCAACTTTAAAAAACAACTAAAGCGTGCAGATAAAACAGGTGCACGTTTAGCGCTGCTTTTAGGTAATGACGAAATGCAGTCTCGTGAAGTAGGTGTTAAACCACTACGCGATGGTCAAGAACAAGTTACAGTCAGCTTCGATACCTTATCTGATAAGGTTGCAGATATGCTGAGCGCAAAATAAAAAGAGGACATCATGGAACAGTTCGCAACAGAAGAACAACAAGTAGAAGCGATTAAACGTTTTTGGAAAGAGCACGGTACAGCGATTATCGTGGGTGCAGCACTTGGTCTAGGTGGACTTTGGGGCTGGAGAGCGTATTCAGAAGCGCAAATTGAAACTAAAGAAGCAGCATCGGTTGCTTATCAAAATGCCGTAGAGACTTTTGGTACCGAAGGCAGTGACGCAAAAGTTAAAGCTTTTATCGAAGAGAACAAAGACAGTGGTTATGCAAGCATCGCTAGTCTTCTTGCTGCTAAGCAAGCGGTAGATGCCGGTGATTTAGACGCTGCAGCTTCTCACCTAAATAGCGTAGTAACCTTTGCCGAAAATGACGAATTGAAAGTACTTGCCTCACTTCGTTTGTCGCGTGTGCAAATTGAAATGAACCAGCTGGACGCGGCGTTGTCTACGCTTAGCAATGTAACAAACGACGCATTTGCAGCAGAAGTTTCTGAATTAAAAGGCGATGTGTATCAAAAACAAGGCAAGTTTGATGATGCTCGCTTAGCTTATTCAAATGCGTTAGAAAAAAATGCCAACAATCCGCTTTTACAAATGAAGTTAGATAACCTATCGGTATCTGCTGCGCAATAAGCGAAAGCCTTAGGGCTGGTATAAATAATAAAGAGGTACGCAATTTGTTTCACAACACGTGTGGCCGTAAAGGTCGATTTGCTCGCACGATAGGTATGGCACTCGCGGTGTCTATCACAATGTCTGGCTGCTCAACTATTTCAGACTGGTTTGCAGATGATGAAGAATTAGAGATTCGTCGTTTAAAGCCTATTGAGGCTAAATTCACACCTAAACTAGTGTGGGATCGCGATATTGGTGATGGCGTTAATCATTACTTCTCTCGTCTTCGCCCTGTTTATGCCTATGACAAGCTTTATGCTGCCGATCGCCATGGCGCCGTTGTCGCGATGGACCCTGAGTCGGGTAAAGTGTTGTGGGAGAAAGATTTCGCACAGTTTCGCTCTGAGGGCATGCTAAGCTCAGTCACTAATTTGTGGCGTAGCGGTGAGACTGCACGTATTGGTGGTATCGCCGTAGCAGACAGACACGTATTCATTGGTACAGAAAACGGCTATGTAGCTGCAATGGATGCAGAAACCGGAGAGTTGGTTTGGGATGCGTCTGTTCCCGGTGAGATTTTAGCGGCTCCGGCAGCTGATGAAGGTATCTTAGTGGTTAACACGGGTGCTGGTAGCTTATTTGGTTTCAATACCCGCACTGGTGAACAGTTGTGGAGACACGAAGGTGATACTCCTCCGCTAACATTACGTGGTATTTCTGGCCCAATCGCATCTAACGGTGGTGCTATCATCGGCACACCTACAGGTAAGATTCAGGTTAATCTTATCGAAACAGGTGTACTTGCGTGGGAAACGGTAATTGCAACGCCTTCTGGTGCAACAGAGTTAGAGCGTATTGTTGATATCGACACAACGCCTGTTTTATTTGGCGGCACGGTTTACACGGTTTCTTACAACGGAACATTAGCTGCTGTAGAGTTACGTTCAGGTCGTGTAATTTGGAAACGTGAATATGCATCGTTTCGCAATTTGAATATCGACGGCAATAAAATTTTTGTTGTAGACAACAACTCTAACGTTTATGCCCTTGATAGACGAAACGGCGTAGAGCTTTGGTCTCAAGGTTCACTTAAGCATCGCTCATTAACGGCTGCTACTCCAGTAGGCGACCATGTGGTTGTTGGTGATAACTGGGGCTTTCTACACTGGATTGAACAAGAAACAGGTGAAGTTGTTGCACGCTTAGATGTTGGCGGCGATGACGAAGATGATTCAATCTATGCTGCGCCGTTGAAGGTTGATGATAAGATTATAGCGGTAACACGTAATGGCGTAATAGCGTCGGTGCAAGTTCCAAAGTAACAGGAACGTTTCGCTAATATTTAAACAGAAAGGGTGCTTAAAGCGCCTTTTTTTATACCCCGCGGTTTTTTCGGGCCTAAACTTGGCCATTATCAATGGGTAGACGGTTTCTCTTCGTGTTATTGAACGCCATTGGTATTAGGTAGTGAACAAGGTATAATGCGCCCATTCTCAAAAGCCTCATAGTAATTCACCTCTCGTTAGAGAATACAGTTCCCGAACGTTAGTTGTAATAGATGGTGTATGCGGCTTGTGCTTTTTTAGCTTTCATGACCCCTAGGATCTGATAAATGTTACCCGTTGTTGCTTTGGTTGGCCGCCCTAATGTTGGTAAGTCAACCTTGTTTAATCGCCTTACAAATACCCGTGATGCACTAGTTGCTGACTACCCGGGGCTAACTCGCGACCGTAAATACGGCCAAGCGAAATTTGAAAAGCGCCAGTTCATAGTAGTGGATACCGGCGGTATTACGGGCGATGAAGAGGGCATTGATGCTGAAATGGCACAACAGTCTTTGTTAGCTATAGAAGAGGCTGATGTCGTATTGTTTTTGGTTGACGCCAGAGCAGGTATGCTGCCAGCCGACCAAGGTATTGCTGATCATCTTCGACGCATAAACAAAAAAGTGTTTGTTGTGGCGAACAAGGTTGATGGAATTGACGGCGATAGCGAAAGTGCGGAATTTTACTCCTTAGGCTTAGGTGATATTAAGCAAATTGCTGCGGCGCACGGTCGCGGTGTTAGCCAATTGCTGCAGGACGCCTTAAAGCCACTTGAATCTGATTTCCCGGACATGGAAATTGTCGATGAGGAGCCTGAAGAAGAAGAGGATGCTGAAACGCAGCGTCAACGCCTTCAAGAGTTACCTATCAAACTTGCTATCGTAGGTAAGCCCAACGTGGGTAAGTCGACACTGACAAACCGCATTTTAGGTGAAGAGCGCGTGGTGGTATTTGACATGCCAGGCACCACCCGTGACAGCGTGTACATTCCAATGGAAAGGGATGAGCGTGAATATATCCTAATCGATACCGCGGGCGTGAGAAAGCGCAAGAAAATTAGTGAAGCCGTAGAGAAGTTCTCTATTGTTAAAACTCTTCAGGCAATTGAAGAAGCTAACGTAGTGCTATTGGTTATTGATGCCAGAGAAGGTATTACCGACCAAGATCTTAGCCTATTAGGCTTTGTGCTTAATTCAGGTCGTTCATTAGTAGTTGCCGTGAACAAATGGGACGGATTAAGTACTGACGTGAAAGACGACATAAAGCGCGAGATGGACCGTCGTTTAGGCTTTATCGACTTCGCTCGAATTCATTTTATTTCTGCGCTTCATGGTTCGGGTGTTGGTAATTTATTTGAGTCTGTACAAGAAGCGTATATGAGCGCGACCAAGCGTATTAATACCGCGCTGCTTACACAAATTATGGAAATGGCTCAGGATGACCATCAACCTCCGCTGGTGCGTGGTCGCCGAGTTAAAATGAAGTATGCTCACGCAGGTGGTTACAACCCACCGGTTATTGTTATTCACGGTAATCAAGTGGATGACTTACCAAGCTCTTATAAGCGTTTCTTGATGAACTATTTCAGAAAAGCGCTAGAAATTATGGGTACGCCTATCAAGATAGAATTCAGAGAAGGCAACAACCCGTTTGAAGGTAAAAAGGCTAATTTGACCTTGGCGCAGCAGCGCAAGCGCCGTCGTATGATGTCTTATTACAAAGATAAAAAGTAGCCTTGTTAAGTACATCGCTGCGCTTATTAGCGTAGTGATGTACAAGTCCGCTATTAAAAAAGTATTAATGTCTCTTTCTTACCACGCTAGTTTTTGCCGCGTTAACATACCCAAGTATCTATAGCGTTATCAGTGTACTGCATGCATTGCATCAGCCTACCTAAGTTTCAACCCTCCTTTGCTGATTTTACTAAAGCATCAGCCGTGCCAAACTATATTCTGTCGGTCATAATTACAACTAAAGTGTAATATTTTCTATCAGTGAATAATTTTTAGCTTTCATAATATAACCTTAAATTTTGTTAACCCATGCTACATGCGGTATTGCACATAAATTAATCTATGGTTTCTTTCTTGCAGTCACAGGGAGCCCCTTCGACCGTCGGGGTAATTCTAACTATATGAGCAGGATGAATTTATGAATAAGCGAATTATTGCCGCTGCCATCATCGCAGCGACTACAATGCCAATAAAAGCAGCAATTATTACGCAAGAAGTATCCTTTGGTGAACAAGGAAGTCCTTTCGACGTGGCAGAAGTATCGCCGCTATCGGAAAGTGTGTTTATTGACGCATTTGATCAAACACTGGGTACATTGAACGCTGTAAATATAACGGTCTATGGACAGATAGACAGCGAAGGAAGATCCGTTAATGGAAGCTCTGAAGCAGGTCGCACTGACGTAGATATCTTTCTAGCGTCGAACTGGCAAGTATCCAGTAGCGTAGCTGACACATTTGTATTTGAACAAGCAAATTTCGTTAATCCGCTTGTCTCTGCACAAAGCTCACCAGAGGGGACATTCACAATGATTCCAGGTGAAGATTCTGCCGAATTTGAGTTTGATGTGACAACAGGCGAACGGTCGGGGATGCTAGCAAACGTAGACTTGTCGGCCTTTCTAGCCGGAACTCCAATCGAATTTTTGTTCTCAACGGATGCGAGAACGAACGTATTTAATCAAGTAGACGGGGGAACGGGTAGCTTTACAAATGAATTCTCAACGGGTTCTTGGGGTAAAGTATTCGTAGAGTTCGATTACGCCCCGACAGCCACTAGTGTTTCTGAGCCAGCGGCATTTAGCTTATTTGGCGCAGGGCTTTTGTTCTTATTATCAAACAGAAGAAAAGTAATCAAAAAATGAGTGTAACGTCTATCGATTATTACAATTTCGACCGTTTATAATCCAGACAAAGGAAGAATGATGTCAGTGGAAAAATTACACTCAGCGAAGCAGCCGCTTCAAAAAGACCAGGTTTACAATTGGTTTGATAGGTATAAACCGAGAGAACAGGCGAAAGTTCACATTTTAAGCAGTGACGTGAAACGTAAGTCAATTAATCCTGTAATGCGATTTATTGAAAAATAAAAACAGCAACGGTTCGCTCTTACCCATTGGCCAAAGTTTAGCAACTAGTGATACAACTAATCTTTTCTATGGTATCAATTGGCGCTTTCTAAAAGCAGAGAGCGAACCTTTTTCATCATTTCAGACTCTTGCGGAACTTCTACGTTAACAATCAATTGATTGACAATATTGTCTGAAAAGTCAGGAGGAAAAGTCGTAGACACTTTTACGATTTTATCTTGTAGCTTAAAGACATAGGTTGTCGCGTAAATTGTTGGTGATGTTTCAGATGTCGCGCTCAGCCCCAATCTCCATCCTCTTAATGCGCTGTTAACCTCGTAGCGTGAGGCTGGACTGATTTGAGACAACGTTAACTGCTGTAAATCGGCTGTAGCACTAGCTCTTTGCAGATCACTTTCTAGTTGCTTAGGAAGTAGCTCGTTTTCATCTGAAGAAAGCTGATCTAAAAAGGGATATACGGTGACGTCAACGAGCGCATCTTCAAACTCAGGGTGTATATAGCGAGTAATTGCACCGTTAAACGGGTCTGGATATAACTGAGTATCTAATTTAGTGAAGTCGCCAATGGCGTTTGGTACCTGTAATCCACCCTTATAGTCGCTAGCTTCTAGCGCATCGAACAAAAACTGGCTGGTAAATAATCCAGAATGTTTGGCATGTTGAATCCAGCGGGTAATCAACGATTGTGCTTCTTCTTCGGCTAAAGCGGTTTCCGTTTTCACATCTGTGTTTTCTAGAGCACTCGCATCAAATGAAGATGAGTCAATTTCTATCCCTCGCCATTGTAAAGTGAATTCTGCAAATTGTTTTGCGTGCTGTCGATGCATGCCAGGCGCTGCGCCAACATTAGCAATCAATAGTTCGTAGTCGTTTCCTTCGCCATAAGGGAACAAATGACTGAACTCTCCTGATTCGCTTAGGAGTTTAATAAAGCTGTCGGGCGAAATAGCATCTTCAAAACACAAATTAGTGGATTGAGAAGCATTAGCTTCGCTTAATGCTCGCTGGGCTCCACAAGCCCTGAGTAACGTCTCGCTCGGGTAGGTAGAAAAAACAGAGACAGGTTGATTGACCATAGAAGCAAAGGTGAAGTCAGGCACTAGTAACAGAACAAAAACGCACAAAGGTGTCAAAATTTTTGGTACAGCGAACCGCTGTGACTTTAGGCTCCAAAATGCACAGGCCCGCTGGTAAATACTGGAAAAGGAAAACGCGTTTACATGAACGGGCATAATACTTAAGGCTACCTATTGCCGTTGAATGTGTGTCACTGTACTGGTTATTTCTCCGTCAGTCACCCGAGATTTTATCTCATCACCTACATTTACTTTATTCACGCTATTAATGGCTGCTTTGTCGGACAAAGTAATGCTGTAACCACGGGCGAGCGTTGAAAGAGGACTTACGGATTGTAAGAGGCTAACTTTACCACCAAGTTCATTTTTTTTGCTTCTAATGAGTGTATTCATGCTTGATAAGAGCTTGGTGCTAGCGTAATTCAGTTTGTCTTTTGCACGCGCCACGTTTGCTGATGGCGATTGTTTGTTTAGCCTGTAATCAAGACCTTGTAATCGCTTCTCTGCTTTTGCCAAGTCGTTTTGCATCTTATGCGCTAAACGAAGTTGTAGTCTGTCTAACGTTTGCCACTGCGATTGGATGCGGCTTTGTGGATGCAACGCATTTAGCCGTTGTTTCTTTAAAACAAGCTGTTGTTTACTCGTTTGAAGGTACTGATGTATTGCCCTTGCTAAGCGCTGTTTTTGCTGACTTAGCGTTTGGTAAAGAGCGGCAGAATCCTGACTTAAGATTTCGGCAGCAGCAGATGGGGTAGGGGCGCGAACATCGGCGACGAAGTCACTAATGGTGAAGTCTACCTCATGGCCTACGGCGCTAACTATGGGAAGGGCACTTGCAGCGACTTCTCTTGCCAAGCTTTCATCATTAAAACACCACAAGTCTTCTAATGAACCTCCGCCTCGCGTAAGTAACAGCACATCCACTTCTGCGCGGCGGTTAGCCGTTCTCAACGCATTAATTAACTGTAAAGGTGCGGTTTCACCCTGAACCATCGACGGATAAACAATGATTTCGGTTTGTGGGCTGCGTCGTTTTAATACACTTAATACATCGTGAAGCGCTGCACCGCTTGATGAAGTTATTACGCCGATGCGATTAATACGTTCAGGTAGCGCTCGCTTGTTAGCAGTATCGAACAAGCCTTCATTGTTGAGTTTGAACTTTAGGGCTTCGAACGCTTGCTTAAGCGCACCTTCGCCATCGCTTTCCATGTGTTCGACAACCAGTTGATAGTCGCCGCGTGCTTCGTAAAGGCCAACCGACGCTCGCACTAAAATTTTGTCGCCTTCTTTAGGGCGAATGCGAACATTGCGGTTTGATCCCTTGAACATGGCTGCGCGAACTTGGGCTTTGTTGTCTTTGAGCGTGAAGTACCAATGCCCTGATGCGGCTGCCACAAAGTTGGATATTTCGGCAGATAGCCAAATAAGGCCAATTTCGCCTTCCAGTACGGTTCTGGCTAAGCGATTTAGCTTGGTAACTGTTAAAATTTGTCGAGACGTAGATGGCGAATTTGTAAACATAAAAAAAATCACTGGGTTTAATACATTTAGAGTTTACCTGAAAACTAAAAAACACTACAATTGCGCCGCAATTAACCCTCAACTGAATAGGTGTTGTTGCATGCTACGTATCATCCAAGAAGCCCTGACGTTCGACGATGTGTTGCTGGTTCCCGGCCACTCGACCGTCCTCCCTCACACAGCCAACTTACAAACACGCCTTACGCGTGGCGTAACGTTAAATATTCCAATGGTGTCTGCTGCCATGGACACGGTTTCTGAAGCCCGTCTAGCTATTGCGCTAGCCCAAGAGGGTGGTATTGGTTTCATTCATAAAAACATGAAGCCCGAAGAGCAAGCCAAACACGTACGTGAAGTTAAGAAATACGAAAGTGGTGTGGTATCTGATCCGGTAACGGTTGAAGAGAATGCGACCATTGGTGAAGTTATTGCGCTTTCTAAGCGTCTTGGTTACTCTGGCTTCCCGGTGACTGACAAAGATAATAACCTAATTGGTATTGTGACAGGCCGCGATCTTCGCTTTGAAAAGCGTTTGAATTTGCCTATTAGAAACGTAATGACCGGTAAGGATGATCTGGTTACCGTTAAAGAAGGCGCAAGCTCTGATGTGGTGTTAGATCTTATGCACGAACACCGCATTGAGAAAATTCTTGTCGTCGACGACGCGTTTAAGCTTACAGGCCTGATCACTGTTAAAGACTTCCAGAAAGCAGAAAACAAGCCTAACGCATGTAAAGACTCGCTTGGTCGCCTCCGTGTTGGTGCTGCGGTAAGCGTTGGCGCAGGTACTGACGAACGTATTGCACTACTTGTAGATGCAGGCGTTGACGTTCTACTTATCGATACCTCTCACGGTCACTCGCAAGGTGTTATTGACCGCGTGAAAAAGGTACGTGCAGACTATCCAGATGTACAAATTATTGCAGGTAACGTTGCGACGGGCGATGGCGCGAAAGCACTTGCCGATGCCGGCGTAGATGCTGTTAAAGTGGGTATTGGCCCTGGTTCAATTTGTACTACCCGTATCGTAACCGGTTGCGGTGTGCCTCAAATTACTGCGGTATCAGATGCAGTAGAAGCGCTTAAAGATACTGACATTCCAGTAATCGCTGACGGCGGTATTCGTTTTTCGGGTGACATTGCTAAGGCGTTGGCTGCTGGCGCAAGCTGCGTAATGGTTGGCAGCATGCTAGCAGGTACTGAAGAAGCGCCAGGGGAAGTAGAACTTTTCCAAGGCCGTTATTACAAGTCATATCGCGGTATGGGTTCACTAGGCGCTATGGATCAAAGCCATGGTTCGTCAGACCGTTACTTCCAAGATTCTGATAACGCAGAAAAACTTGTACCAGAAGGTATTGAAGGCCGCGTAGCGTACAAAGGTCCAATTGCTAATATTATCCATCAGCAAATGGGCGGCTTGCGCTCAGCCATGGGCTTAACGGGCTGCGCAACGATTGAAGAGCTCAATACCAAGGCACAATTTGTGCGCGTAACTTCAGCCGGAATGGGCGAGAGCCACGTTCACGATGTAAGCATTACCAAAGAAGCGCCAAACTACCGTTTAGGTTAAGGCGACCGACGACTGCGAGGCTGGTACTACACCAGCCTTTGTTCTTTTATTTAACGGGTAAAAATAAAACATGACCACAAATATCCACGACCAACGCATACTTATTTTGGATTTTGGCTCGCAATACACGCAGTTGATAGCACGTCGTGTTCGCGAAATAGGCGTTTACTGTGAGCTTTGGGCTTGGGATGTGACCGAAGAGCAAATCCGCGAATTTAATCCTCAAGGGATTATTCTGTCAGGTGGCCCAGAGTCAGTAACCGAAGAAGGCTCGCCGCGCGCGCCCGTGTACGTATTTGAAGCCGGCGTGCCAGTGCTAGGCGTGTGCTATGGCATGCAAACCATGGCACAACAGCTAGGTGGTGGCGTACTGGGTTCAGACAAGCGTGAATTTGGTTATGCGCAAGTAGAAGTGATTAAGCCAAGCCCGCTGCTGGATAAAATTGAAGATGCCATAGGCGATAACGGCGCGGCGCTGCTTGATGTATGGATGAGCCACGGCGATAAAGTGGCAGCTATTCCCGAAGGTTTTGAAACCATCGCGCAAACCGCTTCATGCCCACATGCTGCAATGTATAACGCAGAGAAGCAATTCTATGGCGTGCAGTTCCACCCTGAAGTGACTCACACTCGCCAAGGCATGCGTCTATTAACTCACTTTGTGATGGACATCTGTAAGTGTGAAAAGCTCTGGACAGCTGGCGCAATTATTGACGATGCCATTGAGCGCATAAAAGAGAAGGTGGGCAATGAAGAAGTTATTCTTGGCCTTTCAGGTGGCGTAGATTCTTCAGTAACAGCCATGCTGCTTCACCGCGCGATAGGTGACAAACTTACTTGTGTGTTTGTAGACAATGGCCTGCTTCGCTTAAATGAAGCTGATCAGGTAATGGAAATGTTTGGTGACCATTTCGGCCTTAACATTATCCGTGTAGACGCTGAAGAGCGTTTCCTTGATCGCCTAAAAGGCATTGAAGATCCTGAGCTTAAACGTAAAGCTATTGGTAATGAGTTCGTTCGTGTATTTGACGAGGAAGCGGGTAAGCGTGAAAACGCGAAGTGGTTAGCGCAAGGTACTATTTACCCAGACGTTATTGAATCAGCGGGTTCTGCAACGGGTAAAGCGCACGTAATTAAATCGCACCACAATGTGGGTGGTCTTCCAGAAGATATGGAGCTAGGTCTTGTTGAGCCACTGCGTGAACTCTTTAAAGACGAAGTACGCAAAATCGGCCTTGAGCTAGGTTTACCGTACGACATGCTTTACCGTCACCCGTTCCCTGGTCCGGGTCTAGGTGTTCGTGTACTTGGTGAAATTAAGAAAGAATATTGCGACTTACTACGTCGTGCAGACGCTATCTTCATTGAAGAGCTATATGCAGCTGACCTATACCAAAAAGTAAGCCAAGCGTTTACCGTATTTCTTCCAGTGCGCTCAGTTGGCGTAATGGGTGATGCGCGTAAATATGACTGGGTAGTAAGCCTTCGTGCAGTAGAAACCGTCGATTTCATGACAGCTCACTGGGCACACTTGCCATACGACTTCCTAGGTAAAGTGTCTAATCGCATTATCAATGAAATCGACGGCATTAGCCGTGTAGTTTACGATATTTCTGGTAAGCCGCCTGCTACGATTGAGTGGGAGTAATACTTAGATGACAAAAAAACCGGCAAATTGCCTAATGCCAGTCAGTTAAGCTGACTGGCATTTTTCTTTGTGGGGTATTTAGTCGGTCTTTTCCTCACTACTCTGGGGTAATACCTGTCAGGTCG